>JAGOAF010000001.1 GCA_017984035.1 Flavobacterium sp. | reverse complement strand
CAATACTGCTTTTATACGATTGTGCCTCATTTGAAAAATTGTTAGCATATTCTTCGCCTGTATTTCTTCCGTGAGCTACTAAAGATTGAAACAAAATAGTTTTGGTTGCTAAATCAATTACCCAAAGTCGTTTCGAATTAGCAGATAAACTAAAGTCAATTAGCGTAAGAATATCTTTTTTGATTATACCTTTTTCTTTCAATTTATAAAATCCTTTTACAGCTTTAGAAAAACATTTTATTTGGGGTAATTCAAAATGATTCGTTTGCAAATTAGCATATATAAATTCAACTTCCATTTTTGAATGTATGGCACTATGAATTATAGTATTTGGTTTTGGACTTAATGTATTGGTTATAGAAGCGAAGTAAAAAAGGGCAACCGTTAAAATTTTAAAATGCATACTCGTTAGATTTGGGTTCGATTAATTTGAGAAATACAAAAATACGGCACACTATACCTTAGACAATTATTATTCAGCACTTTAACGCAATACTTAACATAACTTCGGCTTTTATCAGAATTAGTTTGATTACTTCTCTATTTAACTGTAACATTTATGAGAAAATAAATACTAACGTAAGCAATCCAATAATATTAATACTTTTGCGTTGTTAAAATTCTAAATACAACTATAACTCCACTTTATGAAATATACCTTCAGTTTACTATTCTTTTTCTTCTTCTATTTTGGCTTTAGCCAAAAAAAAACTTTGAACACTCAATTTACTGCTGAAAAAATAGTTATTGACGGTAAATTTGATGAAGGTGCTTGGCTAAAAGCAGATGTAGCCAAAGATTTCGTAATGTGGATGCCAGACAATGGAACCCCGGAACCTCACAAAAATCGAACAGAAGTTCGCGTTGTATATGACAACGAAGCCGTCTATTTTGCTGCCACAATGTACGATGAAGATCCAAAAAAAATTTTGAAAGAGTTAAGCCAAAGGGATGATTCTGGAACCACTGATAGAATGGGGATTTTTATTAATGGATATAATGATGGCCAACAGGAATTTAGTTTTATAATTAGTACCGCAGGTGTTCAAGAAGATTTCCTTTATACCGAAACAAACGGCGAGGACTCCTCTTGGAATGCCATCTGGGAAAGCAAAACGCAAATTACTGACTTTGGATGGACAGCAGAAATCAGAATTCCATATGCAGCACTCCGATTTACTTCTGAGAAAAAACAAACTTGGGGAATCAATTTTATTCGAGATTTTAGAAGAGATCGCACTTTTTATTCCTGGAATTTGATCGACAATAAAATCAATTCGAGGGGTAATCAAGAAGGAGTGCTAAATGGTATAGAAAACATTACAACTCCCACTCGCTTGTTTCTAATTCCCTATTCTTCTTTTTATCTCAATTCTAATGCAACACAAAAAACAAAAGGAGATTTAAAAGGAGGGGTTGATATAAAATACGGGATTAACGATGCTTTTACACTAGATGCCATTTTAGTGCCAGACTTTGGACAAACCACCTTTGATAATGTCATTTTAAACCTAGGTCCTTTTGAACAACAATTCAACGAAAACAGACCTTTTTTTACTGAAGGAACTGAATTGTTTAGTAAAGGAAATTTATTTTATTCGAGAAGAATTGGCGGAAGCCCAACAATTAATGCCGACTTAAATGATAACGAATCATTTACAACCTATCCAGCAAAAGTCAATTTGCTAAATGCCCTGAAAATATCTGGTAGAACTAAAAATGGATTAGGAATTGGTGTTTTAAATGCAGTAACCGAAAAAACAGAAGCAACCATAACTAATGACATAACGGGTGCAACACGCAAAGCCTTGATAGAACCATTAGCTAATTATAATGTTATGGTGTTAGACCAACGTTTCGGAACCAATTCATCCGTTTCCTTTGTCAATACGAATGTGACCCGAAATGGAAATGGGCGTGACGGAAATGTTTCGGCACTTTTATTTGACTTAAACACAAAGAAAAATACTTACAATCTAACAGGTGATTATAAATATAGTGTAGTTAATGGTTTTGGAATAGATCAGAAAAAGGGATATAATTCGAGTATTACTTTTGGAGAAACCAGTGGAAAATTCCAATTTGGAGGAGGCGCTGAATATGTATCCAAAGATTTTGACAAAGATGATATGGGAATTCAATTCCAAAGCAATTATCACTCCCTTTATTCTAACTGGAGCTACCGAATTTTAAGTCCTACCAAAACATTTAATATGTTTAACATCTACGTCAATCTCTATTCTGAATTTGACAATAGGAGTGGTAGGATCCAACAAGGTATGGTAAATTTTAATTTAAATTCTAGAACCAAAAAGAACAATTATTATGGTACTGGATTCAATGCAAGACCAATAAAAACGTATGATTTTTATGAGCCTAGAACTCAAAATCAATCGGGTTTTCTCGAAATTCCAGAAGCAATTAACGGGTATTTTTATTTTTCTTCAAATTACAACAACCGTTTTGCTTTTGAATTTAATCCTTCCTATGGCATAGTGAATGAAAAAGGACGTATTAATTACGGAATATCCATTTCTCCACGATACCGCTTTTCGGATCATTTTTCATTAAACTTTAATTTCGACTTTAGTCAACAAAATAATAATATAGGTTATGTAGGAGACAATTCTGTTTCAAATGAAATTTTCATGGGACGAAGAGATCGCTCCACTTATATCAATACCTTACAAGGGAAATTCACCATTAATAGTGATATGAATTTTAATCTTTCTTTACGCCATTATCTGAGCTACGCAACCTATAATCAGTATTATAGTTTACAGAAAGACGGTTCAATTGTACCCACCTTAAATCATACAGAAAACAGCAATTCAAATTTTAACGCTTGGAATTTAGATTTGTCGTATTCATGGTGGTTTGCACCAGGAAGTCAAATTTCTATTTTATACCGAAACAACGCTGCGTTATTTGAGAATGAATTCAAAAGAGATTTGGGAACCAACATACGTAATGTCATCGACAAAGAGGCCTTGAATCATGTGTTTTCAGTTAGTGTCCGTTATTTTATTGACTACAATTCGCTCAAAAAATAAGAAACACCAATAGCTTTAATCAACAAATTACAAAGTATTTGTTACTATTTTGAATTACCACCAGAATTGTGAATTAGTTGCTGTTACAGATTTTCAGAAATGCCTTATCTTTGCGCAAAATAATTACCCATGAACAAGAAAGTTATCCTTATGATTTTAGACGGTTGGGGAAAATCTCCTGACCCAAAAGTTTCTGCAATAGACAATGCTAACGTACCATTTATCAATAGTTTATATACAAAATACCCTAGTGCGCAATTGAGAACCGATGGTTTGAATGTTGGTTTACCTGAAGGTCAGATGGGAAATTCAGAGGTAGGGCACATGAACCTGGGAGCTGGACGTATTGTATACCAAGATTTAGCTAAAATTAATTTGGCCGTTGCCAATAAAACCTTGGCAAAAGAGCAAGTGTTGATCGATGCGTTCAACTACGCTAAAACCAACGATAAAAAGGTACACTTTTTAGGTTTAGTTTCAGATGGGGGTGTTCACTCACATACTTCGCATTTGAGGGGTTTGATTGATGCTTCTCAAGAATACGGACTAGACAAAGTATTCATACACGCCTTTACTGACGGACGTGATGTAGACCCTAAATCAGGAAAAAAATACTTACAAGATTTACAAGACTACATTACTCCAACACCTGTGAAAATTGCTTCGGTAATTGGTCGTTATTACGCCATGGACCGAGACAAACGTTGGGAACGAGTAAAATTAGCGTATGATTTAGTAGTACACGGAACTGGAACAGCAACAACTGATGTAGTTACTTCTATCGCAACCAGTTATGGAAACGATGTTACGGACGAATTCATTCAACCTCTTGTTTCTGTAGATGTCAATGGAGAACCTTTAGCCGTTATCCAAGAAGATGATGTAGTTATCTTTTTCAACTTTAGAACTGATAGAGGACGTGAATTGACTGAGGCTCTTTCGCAACAAGATTTTCACGAACAAAACATGCACAAATTGAATTTGTATTATGTAACGCTTACTAATTATGACGAAACCTACCAAAACGTTAAAGTGGTTTACAACAAAGACAACATCACTGAAACATTAGGCGAAGTATTAGAAAAAGCACATAAAAAACAAATTCGGATTGCCGAAACAGAGAAATACCCACACGTAACCTTCTTCTTTTCAGGCGGTAGAGAAACTCCTTTCGAAGGTGAGACTCGTATCTTAAGAAACTCTCCTAAAGTAGCTACTTACGATCTACAACCTGAAATGAGTGCTTACGAATTAAAAGACGCTTTGGTTCCCGAATTAAATAAAGGAGAGGTTGACTTTGTTTGTTTGAACTTTGCTAACGGAGACATGGTAGGTCACACCGGAATTATGGAAGCCGCCATCAAAGCCTGTGAAGCTGTAGATGTTTGTGTGAAAGAAGTAGTTGAAACGGCTTTAGCCAATGACTATACTACCATCATTATTGCCGACCATGGAAATTGTGAAACTATGATTAATCCTGATGGATCGCCAAATACGGCTCATACTACGAATCCAGTGCCAATTATTTTGGTTGACAAAGACTTGAAAAAAATTAATAATGGGGTTTTAGGAGATATTGCTCCAACAATACTAGAACTGATGGGAGTAGCGCAACCTGCCGCTATGACAAGTCATTCGCTATTGTAATAAGTAACTCCTTCATACACTTAAAGCTGTTCTGTTTGGAACAGCTTTTTTTATAAATAAAAGTTAAAATTTCATAATTAATAGTAATACTATTATATTTGCATAAAAAATATCATGTTATGCAAAATATACTTTCAAATATCATTATTGCGGTGAATGACAAATTGTATGTCAAAAACCCTGAAACATCTGATTTAGGAAAAAAAATAATTGAACAAAGTATTTTGTTGATTGATGAAATAGGCTTTGAAAATTTTACCTTTAAAAAACTAGGGGAAAAAATTAATTCCAACGAAAGCTCCATTTACCGCTACTTTGAAAGCAAGCATAAGTTAATGTTGTACCTGTCTTCTTGGTACTGGGGATGGATGGAATACAAATTGGTATTTGCCACAAACAATCTAGCCAACCCAATGGAAAAATTAAAAAAAGCCATTGCCATTGTAACGGAAAAGGTAGAAGATGACTCCAATACTTTACACATTAATGAGTCTATTTTGAATAAAATTATTATTCAAGAATTTACCAAAACTTTACTCACCAAAGAAGTAGACGAAGAAAACAAAGAAGGTTTTTTTATTGTCTATAAACGAATAATCAACAGAATTATTGAATTTATTACTGAGGTAAATCCAAAGTATACTTTTGCAAAAAGCCTTGCCTCCACTGTAGTAGAAGGTGCTCTTCACCAACATTTTCTAAAAGAGCATTTGAAAACAATTACCAATTGCGACGAGACCAATACCGTTACCGATTTCTATATTGATTTAGTAGCTAAAACTCTAAAATAAACACCATGAGCCAAACTCCATTACAACGTTTTTATAATTTGTTGAAATTAGATCGAAGAGATATTTCTCAAATATTCTTTTACGCCATTTTTTCAGGTTTAGTGAGTCTCTCTTTGCCTTTAGGAATACAGGCAATTATCAACTTAATCCAAGCAGGAAGAGTAAGTATTTCCTGGATTGTTTTGGTCCTTATTGTGGTAATTGGGGTTGCGCTTGTTGGGATTTTATCTTTAATGCAACTACGTATAACAGAAAATTTACAACAAAAAATATTTGTTCGCTCTTCATTTGAATTTGGATATCGGTTGCCGAAAATAAAATTTGAAGAAATGTATAACCAATATCCACCAGAATTGGCCAACCGCTTCTTTGACACCTTAACAATTCAAAAAGGAACCTCGAAACTCTTAATCGATTTTTCTACTGCTTTATTACAAATCGTTTTCGGGATACTCTTACTATCATTATACCATCCGTTTTTTATCTTTTTTGGAGTGCTTTTAGCCTTCTTACTCTATTCCATATTTAGATTCTCATTTGCAGCAGGTCTATCATCGAGCTTAAAAGAATCCAAATACAAATACAAAGTGGTAAGTTGGTTACAAGAAATTGCACGCAATAATTTTAGTTTTAGAAAACAAGAAAATTTTGACTTTGCCTTAGAAAAAAATAACCATTTGGTTGCCGAATACATCAATTACCGTGAAAAACATTTCAAAGTAATCAAAAGGCAATTCACCCAATTAATAGGATTTAAAGTAATTATAACCGCTAGTTTATTACTCATAGGAGGCTATTTAGTTTTAAACCAAAAAATGAATATTGGTCAGTTTGTTGCGGCAGAAATCATCATTTTATTGGTAATCAATTCGGTAGAAAAAATAATTATTGGTCTAGAAAGTTTGTATGATGTGTTGACTTCTGTAGAAAAAATTGGACAAATAGTAGATTTGAAAATGGAAGAACCTAGGGAGGAAAATTCAGACTATTGTTTTACAAACCTTTCTATCGAAACTGAAAATTTAAAATTCAAATATCCTGATGCTACTGATGCGATTTTAAGTGAGATTAATTTAAAAATTGAACCCTCAGAAAAAATATATTTAGACGGAGTAAATGGCTCAGGTAAATCGACTTTAATTCGGATTTTATCAGGATTTATTCAACCTACTTCGGGTTCGTTCTTTATTAACGATGATACCTATAGAAAAATTGATATAACACAATATCGCTCTCAAATAAGCACCATAACGCATGGAGAAACCCCGTTTGAAGGGACGGTGTTAGAAAACATCACTATGAACAATCCATCTATTTCAAACGAGGATATCAAATGGGCAATTGAAAGTGTGCAATTGGGTTCATTTATTAAAACGCTTCCCGAGGGACTGGATACTAAAATTTTCCCCGATGGTCGCCAATTATCATCATCCAATGCGCAAAAAATTCTTTTAGCGCGAAGCATAGTTAATAAACCTAAAATACTTTTTTATGAGGATCCACTGGACAAAATGGACGAAGAAGCAAGCAAAGAAATTATTGATTTTCTAACTTATTCTTCTAACCCATGGACCGTCATTGTGTCTTCAAAAAACACCTATTGGGAAGAAAAATGCAGTAGAAAAATCACATTGCAAAACGGAAAAATAATTGCTGATATAAAAAAATAAAACCATGCTAAATATTTCAAAGAAAAATCCAATTGCTGAAAATATTGAGAAATACAGCACTGTGAAAAATTTGGCTAATAGGCCACATTATCAAATTTTAAATAAAATCATTATATACGTTTCACTTATTGGGGTAGTTATACTTTTTCTTCCTTGGACACAAAACATATCAGGTTCAGGAGCTGTTACAACATTAAAACCTGACCAACGACCACAGACTATTCATTCGGCCATTGGAGGAAGAATTGAAAAATGGTATGTAAAAGAAGGGGATTATGTAAAAAAAGGAGATACTATTTTATTCATTTCAGAAATAAAAGAAGACTACTTTGATCCCAATTTAGTAGCAAATACCAAAAACCAGGTGGATGCAAAAAAAATGGCTTTACAATCTTATGGCAGCAAAGTAACCACTTTGTCTTCACAAATTAATGCCATTCAAAATGAAAGACAATTAAAATTGCAACAAGCTCAAAATAAAATACGTCAATCTTTATTAAAAGTAAAAAGTGACAGTATGGATTTAGAAGCAGTTAAAACACAAATTAAAATTGCCAATACCCAATTCAATCGTGCTGTAACTTTGAATAAAGAGGGTTTAAAACCAATGACCGATGTAGAGGAAAAAAGATTAAAACTTCAAGAAATAGAAGCAAAAATAATTACACAAGAAAATAAATTATTAGGTAGCAAAAACGAGTTAATCAACTCAAAAGTAGAGGTAAACCGAATTCGTGCTGAATATACTGAGAAAGTTTCCAAAGCCGAAAGTGATCAATATACTGCTTTGAGCAATCAATACGATACAGAAGCACAAGTCAATAAATTACAAAACCAGTATGTGAATTATCAAATTCGAAACGGTATGTACTATATAAAAGCCCCACAAAATGGATATATTAACCGCGCCATCCAATCGGGTATTGGAGAAATTATTAAAGAAGGAACCCAAATTGTAAGTATTATGCCTTCTAAATACGATATTGCCGTAGAGACCTTCGTCAGTCCAAACGATTTGCCATTAATTCACAAAGGAGAAAAAGTACGCATTTGGTTTGATGGATGGCCTACAGTAGTTTTTTCAGGTTGGCCCAATATGAGTTATGGAACATTTGGCGGTAAAATTGTTGCTGTCGAAAATTTCATCAGTACCAATGGAAAATTCAGAGTATTGATTGCGCCTGACCAAGAAGAAGATGCTTGGCCAAAGCAAATCAGTATCGGATCGGGAGCGCAAACTTTGGCTTTGTTAGACAACGTACCAATTTGGTTTGAATTATGGCGAACACTAAATGGTTTTCCACCTAACTATTACCAACCTAAAGAAGAAAAATCTAAAGAGAAAAAATAATGAAACATTGCTATTTTGTACTACTCCTATTAGGTTCTTTCGCTTGGGGGCAAAATCAAAATCTAAAAGAACTCAATTACAATGAGTTTCTAGGTTATGTGAAAAAATACCACCCTTTAGTAAAAAGCGCGCAACTGGAAATCAATATGGCGCAAGCTAATTTGATGATAGCTCGCGGGGGATTTGATCCTAAAATTGAAGCTGATTTTGATCAAAAGCAATTCAAGGGTAAAGAATATTATTCCGTCTTCAATAGTAGTTTTAAAATTCCAACTTGGTACGGGATCGAAGTAAAAGCAGGATTTGACAACAGCGAAGGTATTTTTGTAAATCCTGAAAACACCCTTCCTAACCAAGGATTAACCTCTTTAGGAATCACAGTTCCTGTGGGACAAGGATTGTTTATCAACCAGCGTATGGCCGATTTACGAAAAGCAAAAATCCAAATGCGCCTAAGTCAAGCAGAGCGAAAACTACAAGCTATAGAAGTGTTGTATAATGCATCATTGGCTTACTTTAATTGGAAAAGAAACCACAGTGAAGTACAACTCTATGCGAATTATTTAGACAATGCAAGTGTACGCTACAAAGGAATCTTAACCCTTATTAAAAATGGAGATAAGCCAGCTATTGATAGTGTTGAAGCTGGTATTGTGGTAAAAACAAGACGATGGAATCTGGAAGAAGCCAAGTTAAAATTAGCCAAATCAAAACTAGATTTGTCTAATTATTTATGGTTAGAGAATACCATTCCATTAGAATTACAAGACGATATACTTCCAGAAAACAAATTAGAACAAACGATCGGTGAAACCTTAAAAATCAATAAATTAATTACGGATACAATTGCTATAAATAACCATCCTAAAATTAATTCGTTAGAAAATAAATTGGCTATTTTGGAAGTAGAGCGAAAGCTAAAAGCCAATAGCTTACTTCCTAAAATGGATGTGGGTTACCATTATTTATCCGAGCCTAATTATTGGAACGATACCAATTTTAATAATTATAAAATTGGAGTTAATTTTAAATTTCCATTGTTTTTGCGAAAAGAACGAGGTAGTTTACAACTGGCGAAATTCAAAATTCAGGATACTAAACTTACTTTAGATCTTGAGCGCATTCAATTAAAAAATAAAATCACTGCCCAACAAACAGAAATTAAATCAATAGAAAAACAACTCCAATTAATTTCAAGTATAGTTTCTGGAAATAGTCAAATGTTGCAATCTGAAGAACGATTATTTTCATTAGGAGAAAGTTCAATTTTTTTAATGAATGCGAGAGAAAATAATTTGGTAAGCATCCAACTCACGCAACTAGGATTGGAGAATCGATTTTTAAATTCAAATGCTGAATTATTTAAGATAATGGCAAATCCGGATTAATATTGTTACTTTTGCAATCTTATTTTTATTAAATATGATTATAGTAAAGTCACGTGAAGAAATAGAATTAATGCGCGAAAGTGCTTTAATCGTATCCAAAACCTTAGGAATGATTGCTTCTGAAATCAAAGAAGGAGTAACCACCCTATATTTAGACAAATTAGCCGAAGAATTCATTAGGGACCATGGAGCAATTCCAAGTTTCTTAGGATTATATGGGTTTCCCAATACACTTTGTATGAGTCCAAATACTCAGGTAGTACATGGAATTCCAAATAATACTCCATTACAAAATGGCGATATTATCTCGGTTGACTGCGGTGCGTTCAAAAACGGATTTCACGGCGATCATGCTTATACTTTCGAAATAGGAGACGTTGCTCCAGAAACCAAAAAATTATTACAAATTACCAAAGAATCTTTATACGTTGGTATCCGCGAATTCAAAGCGGGAAATCGCGTTGAAGATGTGGGTAATGCAATTCAAAAATATACTGAAGCTCATGGTTACGGTGTGGTTCGGGAGTTAGTTGGTCATGGTTTGGGTCAAAAAATGCACGAAGAGCCCGAAATGCCTAATTATGGCAAAAAAGGTCGCGGAAAATTATTTGTTGAAGGAATGGTAGTTGCCATCGAACCAATGATTAATCTAGGTACAAAAAACATCAAACAACACAAAGATGGTTGGACAATTACTACTGCAGACAACAAACCTTCGGCTCATTTTGAACACGATGTAGCACTAGTAGACGGAAAACCTGAACTACTTTCGACTTTCAAATACATCTATGATGCTTTAGGAATAGTGAGTAATGAAGAAGATGAATTCAGACAAAATCCATTACATATATAATGAAAAAGATTTTTAAGTTCATTCTTAACACCATCCCACGCCCTATCTTAATTCGATTGAGTATCGTGGCTCGTCCTATTTTAGCATTCCTGTTAAAAGGAAATACATTTACGGACCCAATTGACGGAAAAAGTTTTCGAATGTTTTTACCATATGGTTACGGCACCCAAAGAAACAACGTGCTTTCACCAAGTACATTATCTTTAGAAAGACACCGTTTGTTATGGTTGTATTTACAAAATGAAACTGATTTTTTTACTGCATCAGAGAAAAAAAATGTACTGCATTTTGCACCAGAACAAGAATTTTACAAACGTTTCAAAAAACAAAAAAACATCCAATACACCACAACCGATTTATTTTCGCCTTTGGCTGATGTAAAAGCTGATATTTGCAATCTGCCTTTTGAAGACAACCAATACGATGTATTATTTTGCAACCATGTATTGGAACATATTCCAGATGACACTAAAGCGATGCAAGAATTGTATCGCGTTTTAAAACCAGGTGGAATGGCAATTCTTCAAATTCCTCAAGATTTAAATCGAGCTACTACTTTTTCCGATGATTCGATTACTGACGAAAAAGAACGCGCTGCAATTTTTGGTCAATACGATCATGTAAGAGTGTACGGTCGTGATTATTTTGACAAATTGCGAAGTATTGGATTTACTGTAACTGAAGAAGATTATACCAAAAAAATCAGTCCTGAATTAGTAACAAAATATTGTTTAGCTCCGGGCGAAATTATCCCTGTTTGTTTTAAATAATCTAAAGCAACTAATTGTTTATATTTACGACTCGTAATTCAATCAATTATGCTTCGTTATTATTTTCAAACGCTACTCCTATTTGTATTTACTATAGCTTCAGCTCAAGTAGAAAATGAGGTTGTCCCTCCTTATAATATCAAGACAGTTTCTTTTGTACAGAACAATCAAAATGTAGTTCCCATTTTTGAACTAGGGGTGGCATTCCAGCTACAATTTGATGATCTTTTTGGCAACGATGCTTCTTACTTTTACGAAATTGTTCATTGCGATTACAACTGGAATCCTTCAGACATTCAAAAACGGGACTACCTTCTAGGATTTGATAACCAGCGAATTCAAGAATCTTCAAACTCCTTTAACTCGTTGCAGATTTATACGCATTACCGCTTAGCTTTCCCAAACAGCAACACGCAAATAAAAATCAGCGGAAATTATATGCTGAAAATTTTAAATGAGGATAAAGAAGTTGTTTTTTCAAGAAAATTTATGATTTACGAAGATGCTGTAACTGTACCAATACAGATAAAAAGAGCCCGTACCGTGACAAATTTGGATTCTAAACACAATCTTGAATTTACTGTAAAATCCAATGTAATTAATTTCCAAAATCCATTAAAAAACATAAAAACCGTCTTGCTACAAAACGGAAAATTACCAACTGCAATTTCCAATGTTGCACCACAATATACTATTGGAAACGATTTAATTTACAAATACGATACGCCAACACAATTTTGGGCTGGAAATGAATTTTTGTTTTTTGACAACAAAGAAATCCGAGTAGCAAGTAATACTATCTCAAGAGTTGATAGTCAAAAAGACATTTACAGTAGTTATTTGTTTACCAATGAAGCGCGCGTCAATGCCAATTACTACAACAACCAAGATATAAATGGCAACTTTGTAACGCGTCGTTTATTTTCAGAAAACAGTGATTTAGAAGCCGATTATGCTTGGGTGTATTTTAGCCTTTCAGCACCCTTATTTAGAAGTTCAGACGGCGCCATATATGTGACAGGAATGTTTAATAATTATGCGTTCACCACTGAAAATAAAATGGAATACAATCCTGAAAAAGGGCTTTATGAAAAAGCCATTTTAATCAAACAAGGATTTACCAATTTTGAATATTTGGCTGTTAAACCTAATGGAAGTATTGATTCAGAAAATGCTATTGACGGAAATTATTTTCAAACAGAAAATGAATATACCGTTTTAGTATACTACAAAGAAGATACAGATCGCTTTACACGAATTATAGGAAAAGGTACAGCTTCCTCTTTGAATATCATCAATTAACGAACATTTTAGCCCTATTTGTAAAAACAGAATCATTTTTTTGTAATTTTGAAGGGAGTAATACGAATTCACTATGGTTTCTCAAATCACGAGAGGTATTAAAATTTCAGTTTTGACTAGTTTTGAGGGCACTTACTTCAAAAACTACAGAATTCATTTTGCCTTTAGTTACCAAATCAAAATTGAAAACCACAGCAAAGATTCTGTTCAGTTAGTTTCGCGTCATTGGGAAATTTTTGATTCTTTGAACGAGTTAGAAATTGTAGATGGCGAAGGAGTTATTGGTAAAAAACCGGTTTTAAAACCTGGTGAATTTTATACCTATAGCTCTGGTTGTTTACTTTCATCACCACATGGAGCTATGAAAGGCCACTTCAACATGATTAATTTTACCACTACCAAGACTTTCAAAGTTATTGTACCCTCTTTTAGATTAAGCGCTCCTTTCGCCCTTAATTAACTCCATTCTTTTTTGAATAAATTTTAATTTATTCCGTTCAATTCATATTTTTATTAAATTATCCTTTGTACTTTTGTATTAGTTTAGATTATTCGCAAGTTTTAGAATAATTGTAACTTTTTCATTGCTAATTCAAATCTGTTAAATAACAGGTTTTTTAATACCATCATTATGTTAAAAGGATTTTTTAAAGTACCCAAAGCGATCAATGAGCCTGTAAAATCATACGCCCCAAATTCAGCTGAAAAAGCAGCGGTATTGGACGCATACAAAAAAATGTGGAACACCACTATCGACGTTCCATTATACATTGGAAGCGAAGAAATCAGAACTGGAAATACCAGAACTATGTCGGCTCCACACGATCACCAGCACATCGTTGGAACCTATCATTTAGCGGAAAAATCACATGTAGAAAAAGCTATTGCAAACGCCTTAGAATCGAGACAGGCTTGGGCCAATATGGCTTGGGAACAACGTGCCGCTATTTTCTTAAAAGCAGCGGAATTGATTGCAGGGCCTTACAGAGCAAGAATCAATGCTGCTACCATGATTGCACAATCAAAAACGATCCATCAAGCTGAAATTGACGCTTCTTGTGAATTAATCGACTTTTTACGTTTCAACGTTGAATTCATGTCACAAATTTACAGTGACCAACCTACTTCAGACTCATCGGTTTGGAACCGTTTAGAATACAGACCGCTAGAAGGATTCATCTACGCTATTACTCCTTTTAACTTTACAGCCATTGCCGCTAATTTACCAGCTAGTGCTGCCATGATGGGGAATGTAGTAGTTTGGAAACCAAGCGATAGTCAAGTTTTCTCTGCAAAAATTATTATCGATATTTTCAAAGAAGCAGGATTGCCAGACGGTGTTATCAATGTAGTTTTTGGAGATGCCTTAATGGTAACTGATACAGTTTTAGCTAGTCGTGATTTTGCTGGGGTTCACTTCACTGGTTCGACTCATGTATTCAAAGATATTTGGGCTAAAATTGGAACTAACATTCAACATTACAAAACCTATCCAAGAATTGTAGGGGAAACAGGTGGGAAAGATTTTATTATTGCCCATCCTTCCGCCAATGTAAAACAAGTGGCTACCGGAATCGTTCGTGGTGCTTTTGAATTTCAAGGACAAAAATGTTCTGCCGCTTCTAGAGCCTACATCCCAAAAAGCCTTTGGTCAACGGTTAAAGAACAAGTAATTACCGATGTAAAATCAATGAAAATGGGATCTCCTGAAGACTTCTCTAATTTTATTACAGCAGTAATTCACGAAGGTTCTTTTGACAAATTGGCAAGTTATATTGACCAAGCCAAGAAAGATGCTGATGCTGAAATTATTATAGGAGGCAATTACGACAAATCAAAAGGATATTTTATAGAACCAACAGTAATTGTAACGACCAATCCAAAATACACAACTATGGAGACCGAATTATTCGGTCCAGTAATTACTATCTATGTGTACGAAGATGCAAAATGGTCTGAAACCTTACATTTAGTTGACACAACATCAGAATACGCCTTAACAGGAGCAGTTTTCAGTACTGACCGTTATGCAATTGAAGAAGCCACTGTAGCACTTCAAAATGCAGCAGGTAACTTCTACATCAACGACAAACCAACAGGTGCTGTTGTAGGACAACAACCTTTTGGTGGCGCTAGAGCTTCTGGTACCAATGACAAAGCTGGATCGGCTTTGAATTTATTGCGTTGGGCATCGCCAAGAACAATTAAAGAAACATTAGTAGCTCCTGAAGATTACAGGTATCCATTTTTAGGATAAGTCAATTGACGAAGTACTATATGCGAGGTACTATATAAAAACCCACAAATTGAATTTCAGTTTGTGGGTTTTATTTTTTGACAATTTACAATCGTAAATCGTATATCTTAAATCGTAAATTTTAAAGGTAAATGCACCACTTTTTTGGTTTCAAAGAATTCGTCTTCAAAAATTTCAGCTAAGTCATACAAAGTCGCTTTTGGAAAATCCTTCAATTCTTCGGTCAAGTCTCCTCCTTTCAAGTAGAGAATGCCATTTTTCAATTCGTGTTTGTGTTGTTTTTTGATTTTGGTTTTTACCCAAGAAACAAAGTCAGGCATATTAGTCACCGCACGGCTAACAATAAAATCAAAATCACCTTTAACATTTTCGGCGCGAATTTGTTCTGCTTTCACATTTTTTAAACCCAAAGCATCTGCTACTGCCTGTACTACTTTTATTTTTTTGGCGATGACATCAATCAAATAAAAACGTGTTTCTGGAAAAAGTATCGCCAATGGAATCCCAGGAAATCCACCTCCTGTACCAACATCTAACACAAATGTTCCTGGCTCAAAAGACTGAATTTTAGCAATCCCCAAAGAATGCAAAACATGTTTAGTGTACAATGCATCAATATCTTTACGAGAAATGACATTGATTTTTTCATTCCAATCATGATACAAAGAATCTAACTGCTGAAATTGTTCTTTTTGAACCTGAGTTAAATCAGGAAAATGCTTCAGAATTGCTTCCATTTTATAAATTTTTAACAAAAGTACTATTTTTAGATTGGAAATAGTAGTTCATTTTTGTACAACAAAAATTTATAATAATTATCTTTGTAGATTATTATTCAAGATTATGAAAAATACCGCTCCAACATTTGCTAAGCAAGACGATCTAAAATTTTTTAGAACCTTGAATTCGCGTGTCAATAATTATTTCAAAGAAAATAATCTTGATAAAACTGGAAACTGGAAACTACACCTCAAAACGATTGTAATGTTCTCCATTTTCCTTACTCCGTATTTCTTTTTATTGGCGATGGATATGCCTTTTTGGACCTATTTACTGTTGAATTTAATCATAGGTGTTGGTATGGCTGGAGTGGGTATGAATGTAATGCATGATGGAAATCATGGAGCTTATTCTAACAAATCTTGGGTAAACAAGTTCATGGGAGGAAGCATATACATCTTAGCTGGAAATGTATACAACTGGCAAGTACAACACAATGTATTACACCATACGTATACCAATATTTTAGGACATGATGAAGATTTAGAAGCAGGACGTATCTTACGTTTTTCTAAAACTGCTAAATGGTACAGCTATCATAAATTTCAACATTATTATTCGGTTTTCTTATACGGTTTGTTGACTTTCAATTGGGCTATCACAACTGATTTTCTTCAAATGAAACGCTACTTAAAACGCAATTTGTCGTATGGCGAATTCAAAAAACCAGCTATTCGTTGGACCACTTTAATCATTACTAAAGTCATTTATTTCTCTATTTGGTTAGTTATTCCGATGGTAATGGGTATAACGTGGTGGAAAGTAATACTAGGCTTTCTAGTAATGCATTACACAGCAGGTTTAATTCTAAGTGTAGTGTTTCAGTTAGCACATGTAGTAGATGAAACTGCCAATCCAATACCAAATGAAGAAGGCGAAATTGAAAACACTTGGGCAATTCACCAATTATATACAACAGCTAATTTTGCTCCAAAAAACTGGTTGATCAATTATTACACGGGTGGATTAAATCACCAAATAGAGCACCATATTTTTCCTAACATTTCTCACGTGCACTATGATAAAATTGCCGAGTTTGTCAAACAAACTGCTAAAGAATGTAATCTTCCATATCACGAGTTTAAAACCACTCGAGAGGCTATTCTATCGCATTTTACCCATTTGAAAAATTTAGGAATGAAACCCGAGTTAAGCGCATAAATAATAAATACTAACTATACCTAATTCGACAACTGCGAATTAGACCATTTCAACACACTAGAAAATGAGCAATCCACTTTCAGACAGAATTAACAACTTAGCTACATCACAAACATTAGCAATGGCTGCTTTAGCCAGAGAATTAAAAGCACAAGGAAAAGACATCATCAGTTTAAGTTTAGGCGAACCTGATTTCAATACGCCTGACTTTATCAAAGAAGCTGCTAAAAAAGCAATTGACGAAAATTACAGCACCTACTCTCCAGTAGATGGATATGCCGAATTAAAAGAAGCAATTTGTAGAAAATTCAAAAGAGATAACGATTTGGATTACAAACCTTCTCAAATTGTAGTTTCAACAGGAGCTAAACAATCTTTATACAATATTGCTCAAGTCATGTTAAATGACGGTGACGAAGTAATTTTACCAGCACCATACTGGGTTTCCTATTTCGAAATCGTAAAACTATCAGGCGGTGTCCCAGTTGAAGTGCCAACTTCTGTTGAGACAGATTTTAAAATCACACCAGCACAATTAGAAGCGGCTATCACACCAAAAACAAAAATGATTTGGTTCAGTTCTCCTTGTAATCCAAGTGGTTCTGTATACAACCGTGAAGAATTAACTGCTATTGCTAAAGTATTAGAAAAATACCCTAACGTTTATGTAGTAGCTGACGAAATCTACGAACACATTAACTTCTCTGGAACTTTTTGCAGTATTGCTTCTATTCCAGGAATGTTAGAAAAAACAATCACTGTAAATGGAGTAGCTAAAGCTTTTGCCATGACAGGTTATCGAATTGGTTATATTGGCGCACCTGAATTTATTGCTAAAGCCTGTACCAAAATTCAAGGTCAAGTTACTAGTGGTGCTAACTCCGTAGCGCAACGTGCAACCATTACCGCAGTAGATGCTGATCCTTCAGTATTGAAACACATGGTTGATGCTTTTCATAGCCGTAGAGATTTAGTAGTAGGATTAATCAAAGAAATTCCAGGGATGAAAATTAACGTTCCAGAAGGTGCTTTTTATGTATTCCCAGATGTTTCTTCTTTCTTCGGAAAAACCTTGAAAGGAACTGAAATTAAAGATGCGAACGATTTCTCTATGTACCTTTTGGCTGAAGCCAATGTAGCTACAGTAACCGGAGATGCTTTTGGAAATCCAAACTGCATTCGTTTCTCTTATGCTACTAGCGACGATATCTTAAAAGAAGCATTACGCCGAATCAAAGAAGCCGTTTCATAAAATAGCTATGAAATAAAAAATAAAAGCCTCAAGGAAACTTGAGGCTTTTCCTATTTTACAAATTATATGCTTTGACCAAGCAAAGCAACATTTTAAACCAAGTTTCATGTCTTTATATTTAACGAAAAGTACTTGGTCTAAAGTCAAAACTTTTTCCTAAAATCTCAAATATTTATAAGAACTTTGCAGTCTTATTTTTCTAAAAAGAAAGTAATCCAATAATGAAAAAGAAAATAGAAATACTAGCGCCTGCCAAAGACTTGTTACACGGTATGGCTGCTATCAACAGTGGAGCTGATGCAGTTTATATTGGAGCACCACAATTTGGCGCCCGTTCCAATGCCCACAATTCCATCGAAGATGTCGCAGCACTAGTGCAATATGCTCACCTGTATTACGCACAAGTTTTTGTGGTAATCAACACCATTTTATACGACAACGAACTCGAAACCTGTCGTCAAATGATTTGGGAATTGTACCATATTGGTGTCGATGCCTTGATCATTCAGGACATGGCAATTATGGAAATGGAGTTGCCTCCAATTGTATTGCACGCTAGTACTCAAGCCAACAACCGAGACCCGAAAAATATTAAATTCCTTGCCGATGCCGGCATCAAACGTGTGGTTCTTGCTCGTGAGTTGAACTTACACCAAATCAAAGAAATCAGCGAAGCCACCGACGTAGAATTGGAATTCTTTGTTACTGGTGCTTTGTGCGTAGCGTTTAGCGGAAATTGCTATATGAGTGTTGCCAATGGCGAACGCTCGGCAAATCGGGGTTCTTGTGCGCAAAACTGTCGTTTGCCGTACAACTTAATTGACGGACATGGCGAAACCTTAATTAAAAACAGCCACCTGCTTTCCATCAAAGATTTTGATGTAACGGATCAAATTCCAAATTTGATTGAAGCCGGAATCATTTCCTTCAAAATTGAAGGACGTTTGAAAGACATGGTGTATGTTAAAAATAATGTTGCGTTTCTTCGCAAGAAAATCGATGCTTTTTTGGAACAAAACCCAAATTACACTAAAGCTTCTTCTGGAAAATGCACCTTCACTTTCGATTCTGAATTGAACCGCACATTCAATCGTGGGTATACCGATTATTTTGTTAACGAAAGACATCAAGCTATCGGTTCATGGGAAAGTCCAAAATCGAAAGGACAATACATTGGAAAATTGATCAAAACTATTGGAAATTCATACGAAATAGAAAACGGTCATTTATTAAACAATGGAGACGGTTTGTGTTTCATTAACGAAAACAACGAAGCTGACGGAATTTATGTAAACAAAGCTGAAAACGGTATTGTATACCCTAATGTATTAAAAGACATAAAAGACGGCACTTTTATATACCGTAATAACGATGCTGCCTTTATCAAAATTGTGGAACGCGAAGACAGTGCTGTTAGAAAAATTAGCACCCAATTAATTCTAACTGAAAATGAAACTGGTTTTGAATTAACTGCTACTGATGAAGATGGGTATGAGAGCAACGTTCACTTAGAACATACTAAAGAGCCAACAAAAAATAATTTATCCATTGAGGACAATATCAAAACGCAATTAGCTAAAACCGGATTTACTCCCTATACAGCTGACGAAATTACGATTGAGTTTTCAGACAATTGGTTTTTACCCATTTCAAAAGTCAATGAAATGCGTCGTACCGTTTACGATCAATTGACCGAAATTCGTTTGGCTAATTACAAACGAGAAGAACACCAAATCGTAAAAACAGATCATCCATTTCCAGTAGATCAACTGGATTTCACCTACAATGTTGCCAATAAAATGGCTCGAAAATTTTACGAACGACATGGAGTTACTGAAATCGAAAAGGCATTTGAACTACAATGGGATCCAGGAAAATCTCGCGTAATGACGACCAAATATTGCATCAAATACGAATTGGAACGTTGTCCAAAATACCATCCCGAGCATCGCGACAAAAAAGTCAAAGAACCATTAGTATTGAAACAAGGTGAATTGGAATACAAATTAAAATTCAACTGTAAACCGTGTGAAATGGAAATTTGGGAAAAAGATGCCGAATTTGAAATTGAAGAGGAAGATTAATATCTAATAAACTAACTATGAAAAAAATCTTTACTGTATTACTCTTGTTAAGTAGCATTGCTATTTGGGCACAAGACAAAAAAGAAACATCTAAAATTAAAATGGTGGAAGCTTCTTGTGGGCAATGCCAATTTGGAATGGAAGGAAAAAGTTGCGACTTGGCAGTTCGAATTGAGGGTAAATCGTATTTTGTTGAAGGCACAAATATTGATGCTCACGGTGATGCACACGCCAAAGATGGTTTTTGCGCTAGCATTCGAAAAGCAGCAGTTATTGGAACAATCAATGATAATAAATTTGTTGTAACTTACTTCAAGTTACTTCCACTTTCAAAACAGTAATCACAATTCATTATGGAAAATTTTATTGTACACAAAGCGAGCTCAAGGGGGCATGCTGATCACGGTTGGTTGAATGCCTACCACAGTTTTAGTTTTGCTAGTTGGTACAATCCTGAGCGCATTCAGTTTGGGATGTTGCGCGTTTTAAACGACGACACTGTGGCTGCTGGAATGGGGTTTGGAACGCATCCTCACGACAATATGGAAATCATCACGATTCCGTTAGAAGGAGATTTGGCACACAAAGACAGTATGGGAAATGCCTCTACAATTAAAACGGGTGATGTTCAAGTAATGAGTGCTGGTACTGGAATTCAGCATAGCGAATTTAATCCGAATGCGAATTTACAGACTAAATTATTTCAAATTTGGTTGTTTCCAAAATACAGAAATGTGGAACCGCGCTACCAACAAATCACCTTAGATATAACCCAACAAAAAAATAATTTTGCCCAAATTTTATCTCCAAATCCCGAAGACGAGGGTGTTTGGATTCACCAAGATGCTTGGTTTTATTTGAGCGATTTTGAAGCTAATTTTTCTAAAACATTAGTCTTGCAAAAAGAAGGCAACGGGTTTTACATCATGACGATTGAAGGTGAAATACTAGTTAATGGTGAAAAACTTGAAAAAAGAGACGCTATCGGAATCTGGGAAACGAATGCAATTGAAATCAAAGCCAATTCGGATGCTCGTTTTTTAATTATGGAAATTCCGATGGAACAATAATCCAAAAAACTGTACTTTTGTGGTTCAAATTTGACATTTGAATCAATAAACTTGAAACATAATTTATGAAAGCATATGTATTTCCTGGACAAGGAGCACAATTTACCGGAATGGGTAAAGAACTATACGAGAATTCACCTTTGGCAAAAGAGCTTTTCGAAAAAGCTAATACTATTTTAGGTTTTCGCATTACAGACATCATGTTTGATGGTACTGCCGAAGAATTAAAAGAAACTAAAGTAACACAACCTGCCGTTTTCTTGCATTCGGTTATTTTGGCTAAAACTTTAGAAGATTTTAAACCAGAGATGGTGGCGGGTCATTCATTAGGAGAATTTTCTGCTTTAGTGGCCAATGGTGCTTTGTCTTTTGAAGACGGATTGCGTCTAGTTTCGCAACGTGCATTAGCTATGCAAAAAGCATGTGAAATTACACCTTCAACAATGGCGGCAGTTTTGAATTTAGACGATAGAATTGTAGAAGATATTTGTGCTTCCATTGACGGCGTAGTAGTAGCTGCTAATTACAACTGTCCTGGACAATTAGTGATTTCTGGCGAATATAAAGCGGTTGAATTGGCTTGTGAAAAAATGAAAGAAGCAGGTGCAAAACGCGCTTTGATTTTACCTGTTGGCGGTGCTTTTCATTCCCCAATGATGGAACCAGCAAGAGAAGAACTAGCAGCAGCAATTGAAGCGACTACTTTTTCTACTCCAATTTGTCCCGTATATCAAAATGTAACTGCGAATGCAGTTTCTGATCCAGCAGAAATCAAAAAAAACCTAATCATTCAATTGACTGCACCAGTAAAATGGACACAATCAGTGCAACAAATGATTGCAGATGGCGCTACTAGTTTTACAGAAGTAGGCCCAGGAAAAGTATTAGCGGGTCTAATTGGAAAAATTGACAAAGAAGCAATTACAGCGAATGCTTAAGTAGCAATATTTACTATATTTAAATCCTCATAGAACGTTTTTATGAGGATTTTTTATTTTTGGAAATACAAAAAAACATGAAAACATTAATTGAACTACTTTATCGTTGCAAAGTCTCAAAAGTGATTGCGCCCAATATTCCTTATTCGCAATATGTTCCTTTGGATTTATCCATTTCAAATCATTCGATTCGCACATTAGCAAATGCTGAGGATTATGGGATATTTATCCAAAACCATTTGGATACCACTAATGGAAAAATTGCTTTTGGAGGTTATCAGGAAATTCGAAATTTATATAAGAGAAGTAGCGTATTCAACTCTAAAGATAGCGAAGAACGGAACATTCATATTGGCTTAGACTTATGGATTAACGAAGCAGCATCAGTTCATGCAGCATTAAATGGCACTATTCATAGTTTGCAAAACAATACCGCTTTAGGCGATTATGGGCCAACAATAATTATGCAACACCAAATAGAAAATGTTGTCTTTCATACACTTTACGGCCATTTAAGCGAAGAAAGTTTGACAGAAAAACAAGTGGGTGATACTCTAAAACAAGGCGAACAAATTGGCAATTTAGGATTAGCTCCCATCAATGGGGATTATGCCCCACATTTGCATTTTCAAATCATAATTGATATGGAAAATAAAGTTGGGGATTATCCTGGAGTATGCAGTTCAACTACATTGAATCATTACACAACTAATTGCCCCGACCCGAATCTACTTTTAAAAATAAATTAGCTTCTGATTTTTTGTTCCCATTTCCAGGCGCTAGCCATCGCTTCTTCAAGAGTTGATTGTGCTTTCCAGCCCAAAACAGTATTCGCTTTATGGGTATTGGCGTACGCTTCTGTAATATCTCCTTCTCTGCGATCAACGATTTTGTAGGCCAATTTTTGCCCGCTTACTTTTTCGAAAGCATGAATCACTTCCAAAACAGAACTACCTGTTCCGGTTCCTAAATTAAAGGTTTCTACTTTGGCTAAATTCTTTTTGTTCAACAATCGTTGCATAGCAATAACGTGGGCTTTCGCCAAATCTACTACATGAATGTAATCGCGAATCGCTGTTCCATCTGGTGTGGGATAATCATTCCCATACACTGACAATTCTTGACGTAATCCGATACCGGTTTGCGTAATAAACGGTACTAAATTTTGTGGGACACCCAATGGCAATTCTCCAATTTCAGTTGAAGGATGCGCCCCAATGGGATTAAAATAACGCAATAAAATCGCATTAATATCGGTTGCTTTAGCGGTATCTGTAATAATTTCTTCCCCTATTTGTTTTGTATTTCCATAAGGAGAAATGGCAGTTTGCACCGATGAATCTTCCGTAATTGGCATGACCTCGGCTTGACCATACACGGTACAAGACGAACTAAATATGAGATTAGCAGTAGTCTTTTTTTCTAATTCTTGCAAAATATATACTAACGCATTGATATTATTTTCATAATATAATAATGGATTTACAACGCTCTCCCCTACTGCCTTAGAAGCAGCAAAATGGATTACGCCTTCAATATCAACATGACGTTTAAAAAAATCATTGACCTTCTGTTTGTCGCGAAGATCTAATTGCTCAAAAGCAGGAACAATACCGGTAATATTTTGGATTCCATCCAAAACCGACAACGAAGTATTGGATAAATTATCGATTACAATTACTTCGAAACCCTCATTCTGTAGTTCAACAACAGTGTGTGAACCTATAAAACCCAAACCTCCAGTTACCAATATTTTCATTTGCTTTTGCTTATTGAATCAACTATTTGTTTAAAAATTCTAAAATACTATCTGTAATAAATTGGATTTGTTCATCATCCAATTCTGTATGCATGGGTAATGAAATCACTTCTTTCACCAATTGATTCGTTACTGGAAAATCTTCTTCTTTATAACGAGCATCCGCATATGCTTTTTGACTATGCAAAGGAATTGGGTAGTAAATCGCACAAGGAATTCCTTTGTCTAACAAATGTTGCATTAATCCATTTCTATCAGCATCGATAACTCGCAACGTATATTGATGAAAAACATGACAATCGCAAATATCACAAATGCTTGGCGCAATGATGTTTTTATGACCTTCTAGAGCAGCTGTGTATTTTCTTGCGGCATTTTGTCTGGCTCTGTTGTATTGATCTAATAAAGGTAATTTAGCATTCAAAACAGCCGCTTGAATACTATCCAATCGGGAATTTACACCCACAACATCATGATGGTATCTTTCGTACATCCCGTGATTAACGATCCCTCGAAGTGTATGTGCTAAGGCATCATCATTGGTAAAAATAGCACCACCATCGCCATAACATCCTAAATTTTTAGAAGGGAAAAAAGAAGTAGCACCCACATGACCTATCGTTCCTGCTTTCTTTTTTGTTCCATCCGAAAATTTACAATTGGCTCCAATCGCTTGAGCATTATCTTCAATTACAAATAAATTATGTTCTTTGGCCAAAGCCATAATAGCCTCCATGTTAGCCGCACGTCCAAACAAATGAACCGGTACAATCGCTTTCGTTTTAGGGGTGATGGCTTTTTTGATTTTATCAATATTAATATTCATATTGTATAAATCAACATCTACTAAAACGGGAGTTAATTGCAACAAAGCAATTACCTCAACAGTGGCTGCAAAAGTGAAATCAGCCGTGATAACTTCATCTCCTGGTTGTAAACCCAAACCCATCATCGCAATTTGCAACGCATCAGTTCCATTGGCACAGGGTATAACATGTTTTACCCCTAAATAATTTTCTAATGACTTTTGGAATGCATGAACCTGCGGTCCATTGATATAAGCATTGGTATCTAAAACTTCTTGAATTGAAGTATTTACAGTATCTTTTATTGCATCGTATTGACCTTTTAAGTCAACCATTTGTATTTTTTTCATTTACTTTTTGTTTAATAGTTGGAATACTTTTATTGTGGTTTCCAATATAAAGTGAATTGATTTGTAAAACGAAAAACAAAAATAGGTATTTAATGAGTTCTAACCAATCAAAATAAAATAAAGAAACTGTATTTTAGCAGCAAAATATCAGCTATGCATTTTATTTATAGTTCAATTGTATCAATTGCAGCATCATTGTTGGAAATAATAGCCCTCTTTGTGCCAAAAATTAAACTTTTTGTGGCTGGAAGAAAAGCAGTGTTTCCCCTTTTAGAAACCAAAATAAGCCCTGACGATAAAACCATTTGGTTTCACGCTGCTTCGCTGGGAGAATACGAACAAGGGATTCCAGTAATAGAAAAAATAAAGGAGCATTATCCCAATCATAAAATTATTGTCAGCTTTTTTTCGCCTTCAGGTTATGAGGTTAGAAAAAATAATTCCTTAGCAGATGTTACCGTATATTTACCTTTGGATACTTTAAATAACGTTTCTAGATTCATTGAATTAGTTCATCCTGAAATGGTATTTTTTGTCAAATATGAGTTTTGGCCCAATTATTTAAACGAATTAAAAAGACTAGCAATACCAACCTATCTTATTTCAGGAATTTTTAGAGAAAATCAAGTTTTTTTTAAATGGTATGGCGGATTTTACAGAAAAGCACTAGAGACATTTACTCATTTCTTTGTTCAAAATGAAAAATCAAAACAACTTTTACAACAAATAGGCTATACCAATTGTATTGTTTCTGGTGACACTCGTTTTGATCGAGTAGTAACTATTGTAGAAAGGGACAACACATTGGATTGGATGTCCGAATTTAAAAACAAAAAGACAACAGTTGTTATTGGTAGTTCTTGGCCTAAGGACGAAGAACTGTTGCTGCAATTTATAAATAAGAGCAATTCAGATTGCAAATTCATATTTGCACCGCATAATATTAAACCAGAGCAAATCCAAGAAATAAAGAATAACTGTAGTAAAAAAACTATTTTATTTTCAGAAAAAGAAAACCAAAATCTTGCCGATTTCGATGTATGTATTGTTGATACTGTTGGGCTATTAACTAAAATATACAGTTATGCCGATATTGCCTATGTCGGTGGTGGATTTGGAAATCCAGGAATTCACAACATTTTAGAACCGGCTACTTTTGGCATCCCAATAGTGATTGGACCCAATTACTCACATTTTGCCGAAGCAATCCAATTAGTTGGACTGGGAGGATGTATTTCGGTAAATAATTCAGAGCAATTAGAAGCAATTCTGAATGAATTAATATTGGATAATGAAGTTAGAAAATCAAATGGGTCAATTAGCGCTACTTTTGTTCAAAATAACAAAGGTGCAGTTGCTACAATTATGAAAAATATATAGTACTGTTTTTTGTTGTAATTTGGGATCTCTTGCAGATTTTTGGTCATTTTTGATAAAAAGAAGAGAAATTGTCGAATATTATTTAAAAAAAAAATGAAAAAATATTTTACATATTAAAAATTTTATATCTTTGCCACGAATTAATAATTAACCTTTTATAATAAATTAAGATGAAAAAAGTATTTTTAAGTTTAGCTGTTGTTGCTGTTTTAACTGTTGTATCTTGTAAAAAAGCTGAAGCTCCTGCTGAAGAAGTAGCTGTAGATACTACTGCTGTTGCTGTTGACACTGCTGCTGTTGATACTGCTGCTGTTGATACTGCTGCTGTTGATACTGCTGCTGCTGCAAAGTAATTAATTACTACACAGAAAAAAAATAAGCCGTACACTTAGTGTAACGGCTTTTTTTTATTTATACCCTTTCTTTATCTTCATTTTTTGGATTAATTCAAAATGGTTAATCCGTAAAAATAACATCGTTAGATGAAAAATCTAACACTTCTGAAATTGAAGCATATTTTACAATTTCACTAATTCCTTTTTCCAGTCTAAGTTCCGTGGTGTATTTTCTACTTGTAGCAAAGTGCTCTCCATCTAACAACACCTTAAAATAGTATTTTCCTTTAGTTGACTTAAATTTCAAGAATGTAGCCAGGTCAATATTCGTTTTAAACTTTTCTATGGCATCTTCCCCTTCAAATTTAAGTTCATAACTCAAACTCGTAAAAATCGTTTTGCCTTTTCGAGAAGCAAACACAAATTTATATTCGTCGTTAAATCGTTTTGTAATTACAAATGTGCCCATAGCTATCACATCCTAAGGGATGTTTATTTAATCATTGTACAATAAACAAAAAAGCCTCTTCAATAGAAGAGGCTTTAGTACTCAGAGCGGGACTTGAACCCGCACGAACATTGCTGTTCACTGGATTTTAAGTCCAGCGTGTCTACCAATTTCACCATCCGAGCATTGTATGGTTTTGGAGCGAAAAACGGGGCTCGAACCCGCGACCTCGACCTTGGCAAGGTCGCGCTCTACCAACTGAGCTATTTTCGCATTTTCAATTCTTATGAAAGAATCACGATACTTGTTCTGTATTGCGGATGCAAATTTAATACATTAATTCAATTACACAAGCCTTTTGTGCAAAAAAATAGCGCTATAGCCTTAATCTTCTGATTACGTAAACATTAAATCAAAACTATTTTTTTGTCAGCATTCTTTTTATTTCATTCAACTTCATTAAAGCTTCCATTGGTGTAATAGTATTGATATCCAAATTCAGAATTTCATCTTTAATTTCTTCTAAAAGAGGGTCGTCTAAATTGAAAAAACTCATTTGCATTTCGTTTTTAGCTCCTTTTATTCCATTAAGCGCGTCATTCGAATGGTTTTTTTCTAATTTCTTCAATAACTTTTGCGCTTTCAAAATTACAATCTGCGGCATTCCGGCCATTTTAGCCACATGAATACCAAAACTATGAGCGCTTCCTCCCTTAACCAACTTTCGAACAAAAAGAACCGTGTCTTTCAATTCTTTAACGGCTACATTATAATTCTGAATTCTTGGCAGTGATTCACTCATCTCATTTAGTTCGTGATAATGTGTTGCAAAAAGCGTCTTCGGTTGCGCAGGATGCTCGTGTAAAAATTCTGCAATTGCCCATGCAATCGATATACCATCATAGGTACTTGTACCTCTTCCGATTTCATCCAAAAGAACTAAACTTCGATCGGAAATATTATTCAAAATAGAAGCGGTCTCATTCATTTCGACCATAAAAGTGGATTCGCCCATCGATATGTTGTCGCTCGCCCCTACTCTTGTAAAAATTTTATCTACAATTCCCATTCTCACGCTTTCTGCTGGAACAAAACTTCCCATTTGAGCCAAGAGTACAATTAAAGCGGTTTGACGCAAAATAGCGGATTTACCAGACATATTCGGACCCGTAATCATAATCAATTGTTGCGACTCTCTATCCAAAAAAACATCATTAGAGATGTAAGGCGTACCCACTGGTAATTGTTTCTCAATTACCGGGTGTCTTCCATCTTTGATTTCCAATTCGAAACTCTCATCAATTTCAGGACAAACGTATTTATTTTCAATTGCCAACTGGGTAAACGAGCACAAACAATCCAATTGTGCTATTAAATTAGCATTCATCTGAACCGGTTTGATGTAGGTACTAATCCATTGCACTAATTGTTCAAATAATTCCGATTCAATTTTGTGAATTTTCTCTTCTGCACCTAAAATCTTCGTTTCGTACTCCTTCAGTTCCTCGGTAATGTAACGTTCTGCATTTACTAAGGTTTGTTTGCGAATCCATTCCTCCGGCACTTTATCTTTGTGTGTATTTCTAACTTCAATATAGTATCCGAAAACATTATTGAACGAAATTTTTAAAGACGAGATTCCGGTTCTTTCCGATTCTCGTTTTTCAATTCCCTCTAAAAATTCTTTCCCTGAAGTCGATATGGCACGCAATTCATCTAGCTCGGTATTGACTCCTACTGCAATCGCATTACCTTTAGCAATAGCCACAGGCGCTTCTTGATTAAGTGTAGTTTTAATTTTCTCACGCAATAAATCACAACTATGCAAACTGTCACCAATTACCTTTACAGCTTCTTGTGGACTTTGCAAAGCCAAGGCTTTAATTGGCAGTATAGCGTCTAAGGATTCTTTCAAATAAACCACCTCACGCGGGGATACTTTCCCAGCTGCAATTTTTGAAATCAAACGCTCCAGATCTGAAATTTGTTTGATTTGCGATTGGATGCTTTTTAAAATTTCTTGATTGTCTTTCAAATAGGCCACCACCTGATGACGACTTTGAATTTTAGCAGTATCTTTTAAAGGCAAAGCCAACCATCGTTTTAACAAACGCCCTCCCATTGGCGAAAGCGTTCTATCAATAACGTCAAGCAAGGTAACCGCATTGGGATTATAACTATGATACAATTCTAAGTTTCGAATTGTAAATCGGTCCATCCAAACATAAGCATCTTCAGCAATACGTTGAATAGAGGTAATATGTTGTACTTTATTGTGTTGTGTTTCAGATAAATAATACAAGATAGCTCCTGCAGCTATTATACCTTCTTTTAATTCTTCAATTCCAAATCCTTTTAATGAAATGGTTTGAAAATGTTTCGTTAAAGTGTCAAATGCATAATCCTCTTTATACAACCAATCTTCCAAATAAAAACTATGATACTCTTCGCCAAAGGCTGCTTTAAAATCGTTTTTATTGTTTTTTGGAACCAA
Organism: Flavobacterium sp.; assembly: GCA_017984035.1. Next base: position 81,473 of record JAGOAF010000001.1, on the reverse strand, counting down.
AACTTCACTTGGGTTGAAATTCTGAAGTAATTTATCAACATACTCGGCATTGCCTTGCGCAGTCAAAAACTCTCCTGTAGACACATCTAAAAATGCAATTCCAATGGATTTATTAGCAAAATAAATCGATGCTAAAAAATTATTCACTTTGGCTTGCAATACTTCATCATTCATAGAAACTCCAGGCGTAACTAACTCGGTTACGCCGCGTTTCACTATAGTTTTAGTCATTTTTGGATCTTCCAATTGATCACAAATAGCAACACGTAAACCCGCTTTAACTAATTTAGGCAAATACGTATTTAACGAATGGTGTGGGAATCCGGCTAAAGCAGTTTCGGTTTCAGAACCTGCACCTCTTTTAGTCAATACAATTCCTAGTATTTTAGAAGCTCTAATTGCATCTTCACCAAAGGTTTCATAAAAATCTCCTACACGAAACAACAAACAAGCATCAGGGTATTTTGCCTTGATTTCATTGTATTGTTTCATTAACGGAGTTTCCTTTACTACTTTTTCTTTTGCTGCCAAATCAAATGTTTTAATCAATTTCTAATGTGTGAGCGAATTTATAGATTTTAATGCGAATAAAGAACTGTTCTTGTATATTAACCTTTTTTTAGTTGAATTATTAGGGCTAATTTCTAAAATTTATATAGCTTTGTATTTCGAAATTAAATTTACAAACATTATGAAAAAAATACTAGTTGTAGCATTATTAGTTCTTGGAACAGTAGCTGCAAACGCGCAAGAAACAGCTAAAAAAGCAAAAACAATAACATCTAAAGTAAATGGAGCCGGTATGGTTTTTGCCAATGAAGTGATTGATTATGGTACAATTACCCAAAATGCTGAAGGCAAACGTGAGTTTGTATTTACTAATAACGGAACATCTCCATTGGTTATTACAAATGCCCAAGGTTCATGTGGTTGTACAGTACCATCAAGTCCAAAAGAGCCAATCGCTCCTGGAGCAAAAGGTGTTATTGGAGTAAAATATGATACCAATAGAGTAGGTCCTTTTACCAAAACGGTAACTATTTCATCAAATGCAACAGGACAGCCAACAAAAGTCTTAACTATTAAAGGCAATGTAGTTGCAGCAGCTGCAAAAAGCTAATTGTATTTACTATAAATTCAAAAGCTTCCTAGTCAAACGGAAGCTTTTTTTGTACCTATATGGAACATTATTATGAGAAAATTAGAAAATAGTGAACTGGAAAGAAAATCCATAGCCGATTTTAAACAATCCGAAAAAACTCCATTAATTTTAGTCTTGGATGACATTCGTAGTTTACACAATATCGGATCTGTTTTTAGAACTGCTGATGCTTTTTTAATTGAAAAAATCTATTTGTGTGGGATCACTGCTACTCCTCCCAATAAAGAGATTCACAAGACAGCACTTGGCGCAACTGAAACGGTTACTTGGGAACATGCTGACAATGTTTTGGAAGTAATACAAAAACTAAAAGCAGAAAACGTTCAAACTTTCGCTATTGAACAAGTAGAAAACGCTATTTTCCTTCAAGATTTTGAAGTGAAAAATAATCAAAAATATGCACTCGTATTTGGCAATGAAGTTTTTGGTGTAGCACAAGAAGCTGTTGCACTATGCGATGGCGCCATCGAAATTCCGCAATTAGGCACCAAACATTCTCTTAATATCTCTGTAAGCGCAGGAATAGTAGTCTGGGATTTATTTAAAAAATTACATTTCTCAAAATAAATTCACCTAATCAGCTGAAAATACTATATTTATAGCATGAAGAAAAGAAACACACTCACACTCTTCTTGCTACTTCTGGTTCTATTGAGAATCCAGTTGGGATATTCGAACCCTCTTCGATTTGATCCCCCTACAAAAAAATTAGTCACTAGTTCAGCTCCATCGATTTCAGCAACAGGAAATTTCTCTTATTGTCCGCTTTCACAAACCAAAATCGTTTCGACTGTTACTATTTCGCACGACCCTTCTGAATTAACAACAGATGCAATTTACATTCAGATTGCCTCAGGATATATCATTAATGAAGACCAACTATTATTATCAAATGCAGCTTCATATCCAACTATTACTACTTCCTGGAATCCAGTCGAAGGTAAATTAACTCTTTTAAGTTCGACAACAGGGGTTCAAGTTAATTATTCAGATTTTGAAAATGCAATCAAAGATATCGTATATTATAGTGCTAATCCAAATCCTAGCGGCATGCGAAATTTTTCCATTTCATTGGGAAATGGCCAAGCCAATTATTTACCTCGTAACGGGCATTATTATGAATATGTCCCTAGTTTAGGTATTAGCTGGACCGATGCAAAAACAGCTGCTTCAACCAAACGATTTTATGGATTACAAGGCTATCTGGCAACACTTACCGCTACAGACGAAGCGCAATTAGCAGGCAAGCAAGCTCCGGGATCAGGCTGGATTGGAGGTAGTGATTCGGAAAACGAAGGGGTATGGAAATGGGTTACTGGTCCTGAAGCAGGTACTGTATTTTGGAATGGAACAGCTACTGGGTCGTCGCCAAATTTTGCTTTTTGGAATACAAATGAACCTAACCAATCTGGTGATGAAGATTATGCACATATAACAGCTCCAGGAGTTGGAACACCTGGCTCGTGGAATGATTTATCTAACACAGGAGCAACAAGTGGATCGTATCAACCCAAAGGATATATTGTAGAATATGGCGGCATGCCTGGGGATCCCGCTTTGCAATTGTCAGCAAGTACGACTATTTATAATGTTGGACAAATTACGACAACCAAATCAGGCTCAAATTGCGGACCAGGAACAATTACGCTAGGGGCTACAGCAACATTTGGGACGATAGAATGGTATAATTCTCCAACAGGTGGCACACCAATTGCAATCGGCAATAGTTTTATTACGCCAAATTTAGCAACAACATCAAATTATTATGTAAGTACAGGCTGCCCCACCAACAGATCCCTAATTACAGCTACCATCCATCCTTTTCCAAATGTCAATTCTATTGCTATTTCGCAATGCGATAGCGATTCTATCTCTGATGGAAAAACTCTTTTTAATTTAACCGTAAGCAATAGTTTAATTTCAGCGAACTATAGCAACGAGAACTTTTACTATTTCAACTCATTGAACAGTGCTACTAACGAAATACTTGCTGATAAAATTCCAAACGAATTAGCCTATGAAAACTCTAGTCCAACCAATATGCTTATAGGGGTTAGGGTAGTTGACAGAACAACTGGATGTAGCGCTGTGACTCCAATTACTTTGGTTGTTCCAACCACTAATTTTCAGCCTTCATCTAATTTTACATTTACCGTTTGTGACGACTTTTTAGACATTAACGGTAATAACTCTTCAAGTAACAATAGTAGTGATGGGATTGCAAGCTTTGATTTTTCTACAACTCAATCAGCAATCTTAAATCAATTACCTATAAATCAAAATTATAGCATTACTTTTTTTAGAAACCAAGCAGATGCTTTATCACAACAAAATCCCATCACTGATAGTGCTAATTACCGAAATATTGGATACCCCAATGCTCAAGACATTTGGGTCCGTATTGAAACCAATATCACTAATTCTTGTATTGGCGTTGGACCCTACATACGTTTAAATGTGGAAGCGCTTCCTGCAATTGAAATAAGTGCTACCCAATTAATTTGCTCCAATATACCTAGTTTTTTTGTGACATTAGATGCGGGTTTAATAAATAATGATACAGCGAATACATTCAATTACAATTGGAAAAAAAACGGAGCCAACTTGAATGTAACTACACCAACTCTAGGTGTCAATTCCGAAGGAAACTATTCGGTTGCGGTCACTAGCCAATTTGGCTGCAGTAGTACCAGATCAATAGCGGTAATTGCTTCTAATGCTGCCGAAATAACTTCAATAGATATTGTTGATTTAGTTGACATTAATACTGTAACTATAACAAGTACAGGATCTGGAGATTATGAATTCAGTATGGATTACATGAATGGCATTTGGCAAGACTCAAACTTTTTTACTAATGTCCCGGGAGGCGTTCATCAGGTTTTTATAAATGACAAAAATGGATGCGGTGTGGTTTCCAAAGAAATAACGGTTCTGAGCATTCCGAAATTTTTTACACCCAATAATGATGGTTTTAACGATTATTGGACGGTAAAAGGGATGATTTCACACCCTGCTGCACAATTGCGCATTTTTGATAGATACGGCAAAATGATTAAGGAATTACTACCCTTTAGCATTGGTTGGGATGGTACCTTTAATGGAGAAGAACTTCCGTCATCCGATTATTGGTATGTTCTCAAATTAGAGGCCAATACTCCTGAAAAAAGAGGCCATTTTAGTTTGAAAAGATGATTTATTTTGAAGTAATCTTATTTTGAATTTCATTCAAAATGAAAAGGTAATCTTCATGATTTTTAACAAAATCACGATCTGAAACATCGATAATCAAAATATTCAAATCGGTTTGCGATTTGATATAATCTAAATAGCCTGTATTGATTTTATCCAAATATTCTGCTTGAATTTCTTGTTCGTAACTTCTTCCACGCTTTTTAATGTTCTGAAGCAAACGATCTGAATTTTGGTACAAATAGACATACAAATCAGGCTTAGGCATTTCTTTATAAATGATATGAAACAAATTGCTATACAATCGGTATTCATCATCTGCCAATGTAATTTTAGCAAAAATCAAGGACTTAAAAATGTGATAATCGGCTACAACAAAGTCTTTAAACAAATCAAATTGTGACAAGTCATCCGACAATTGTTTGTACCTATCCGCTAAAAATGACATTTCTAATGGAAACGCATATCGGGTTTGATCTTCATAGAATTTAGGCAAAAAAGGATTATCCGCAAAACGTTCCAAAACAGATTTAGCATTAAAATCCTCAGCAATTTTGGTAGCCAGAGTAGTTTTTCCAGCACCTATATTCCCTTCAAAAGCAACATAATTAAATTGCTCTAAACTAATTTTTCGCAATGGAGTTTCTACATTATGAACCGCTACACATGCACTTTTATCCTGCGTAATTGACAACAACTCTTTGACTTCTTTTTGAAGTACTGGATGAATCCAATCTAAATCCAAATCTAACATTGGTTGCAATACAAAGTTTCTGTCCTGCATTAATGGATGCGGAATTTGTAGTTCCCTTGTATTGATCACTTCGTTGTCAAAAGCGACAATATCAATGTCAATAATACGGGATTGATACCCTAGCGTTTCCGTTCTTAACCGTCCCAACTGTTGCTCTATATTCAAGACTTTTGACAAAATTGTGGCAGCTGAATCGAAAGTATGAACTAAAATAGCGCAATTATAAAACGCATCACTTTCAAAACCCCAAGAAGGTGTTTCGTACACTTTAGATACTTTAACTATTGTAGCCACTTCATGATGAATCAATTGCATACAACTTTCGATGTTTGCCAAACGATTCCCCTGATTGGTTCCTATAGATAAAACGACTTGATGTTGTGATTTCATAACGGCTGCAAATTAAGTAAAAGAATGTTATATTTGTGTGGGCTGTTAATAATTAAATTTCAATTAATAAAATTGAATTGTGTAACAATTTAACCCCAAGTTCTACTTATAAAAAAATTAAAATAGTATGAAATTTTTAGGTAATGTATTAGCTACTGTTGTAGGTATTTTTATTTTCTCTATACTGTCATTTTTCGGAATAGTATTTCTAGGCGTTATTTTTGGAGGTGATGAACAAAGTGTTGAAATTAAAGAAAATTCAGTAATTGAATTGGATTTATCTGAAGTACAATTTGATTATGCCGGAAAATTTTCTGACCCCTGGGTGACGGCATTTTCAAATAAAAAACAAATTGGATTAACTGATGTAATTGCCGCAATTACTGCCGCAAAAAACGACGAAAACATTAAAGGAATATCCATTTTAAATAATTTTTCTTCCCTCGGAATGGCTCAGAGCAAAGCAGTTAGAGATGCATTGGAAGACTTCAAAAAATCAGGAAAGTTTGTAATGGCTTATGCTAATTCTTATTCGCAAAAAGAGTATTACTTAAATTCGGTTGCCAATACAATTTACCTTAATCCCGTTGGCGAAATGGAATTCAAAGGACTGTCTTCCGATGTGCTATTTTTCAAAGATTTTCAAGACAAGACTGGAATTAAAATGGAGGTAATTCGACATGGAAAATACAAAAGTGCCGTAGAACCTTTCTTGGAAAATAAAATGAGTGATGCCAATCGTGAACAAATTTCAGCACTATTGAATTCGATTTGGAACTCTGTTGTGACGGACATTGCAGAAAGTAGAAACCTTTCTGTTCAAAAACTAAACGATATTGCTAATGGTCTTTTGGCTCGAACACCAGAAATGGCAAAAGCGCAAAAATTAGTTGATGTAATCGCATACGAAGACGTATACCATAATGCTATAAAAAAAGAATTAAAAGTCAATCCAAAAGACGAATACGAAACTGTTTCAATTGCAGACTATACCCAAAATTTTATTACCACATCTATTCCATCAACTGCAACTGATGAAATTGCAATTATCTATGCGCAAGGCGATATTGAAAGTGGTGAAGGTGATGTTGATATTATTGGAGAAGGGGCTATGCGACGTTCGATTCAAGAGGCCAGAAATAATGAGGATGTAAAAGCAATAGTACTGCGCATTGATAGCCCAGGTGGTAATGCCTTAACTTCAGATTTGATTTGGAGAGAAATTGAATTAACTAAAAAAGTAAAACCAGTTGTAGTTTCGATGGGGAATTATGCCGCCTCAGGAGGATACTACATCGCTTGCAATGCTTCCAAAATTTTTGCTGAAAAAAATACTATTACAGGATCAATAGGTGTTTTTGGAATTTTACCCAATTTTAGTGGGTTGAGTACCAAAATGGGGATTCATTCTGAGCAAGTGAATACGCATCAAAATGCTGGAAATTACAATCCATTTTCTCCCATAGACGAAAAATTCAAAGCTGTCACTTTAGAGGGAGTGGAACATATATATAAAACATTTGTTTCTCATGTAGCACAGGGACGAAAAATGACATTTGCACAAGTCGACGCAATCGCTCAAGGTAGAGTTTGGACAGGATCAGATGCATTAAAATTAGGTTTGATAGATACCATTGGTGGCTTGGACGATGCCATTAACGAAGCTGCTCGCTTGTCTAAGACCAATAACTATACCACTAAAAATTATCCTGAATTTAAAAAAGATTTCGACGAATTTCTTGAAAATTTCCCTTTTGCTAAAACCAAAGAACGTTGGATTACAGAAGAAATAGGCGAAGAAAATTACAAAGTTTTGGAACAAATCAAACGGGTTCAAAGCTACAAAGGAATTCAAGCTCGAATGCCTTTTGAGATTAGCATTCAATAAAAAAACAGCTTCCAAACTATACTAGATTGGAAGCTGTTTTTTATATTTCAATTTTAACAATATAACCTTCAGAGCTTCGGATATTAAAAACAATTCCACCTTCAAAAAGTAAATATTGTCCTTTTATTCCCATTAATTTCCCTTGAAAATTAGGCGTTTTATCTAAACTTAAACTCGTTACTTTGGTTGGATATTCCAAAACGGGATATTGCATTTCATACAAATCAATTTTCTGATTGTAAAAATACCCTTGAACTTCAGTTGGAATTAAATGTTCCACCTTCAATCGCTCAGCAACTAAATCAATAGTCTCAAAAGAATTGGTCAACATTTTTCTCCAATTGGTTTTATCCGCATAATGATTTTTCAAAGCTACTTCAGTAATTCCCGCTAAATACCGATTGGGTACTTCCACAATAGAAATGGCTTGACTTGCTCCTTGATCAATCCATCGTGTAGGCATTTGCGTTTTTCGGGTAACTCCGACCTTTACTTCACTTGACAAAGCCAAATACACAATATGTGGCTGCAATTGTACTTTTTCTTCATAGGCTAAATCGCGATCCTGGATTCCGAGATGAGCCGTACTTAATTCCGGTTTCATAATCCAATCGCCTACCGCAGGACTAGAGTAAAAACAATCATAACAAAATCCTTGACGGAATATTTTTTTCTTCTTTCCACAATTTAAACATTGAAAACCGACAAAATTGATTTCCATTGGCTTACCTAACAGTTGATTCACATTCAAAAAACTGTCTTCAAAAACAAGATAGTATTGAATTGGATCACCATATTCAGTTTGCATTTTGGTAAAAACTCCTTCGTAAGTCATTTGGTTTTATCTTTCAGGGTTGGAATTGAACAAAAAATGTTATTTTTGGTAAAGTTATCATTCGGAATCCGAAATTCATAATTCCTAACTCACAAATATGCCCATACCGATCATTAACTCCATTGCTTCTTGGGTTTTAAAGCAACGGATTCATCAAATAGAATTGTTCTTAAAGTACCCTAATGAGGTACAAGAGGAACTGTTGATGAATTTGATTCGGCGTGCAGAAAATACGGTAATTGGGGCTCAATATGATTTTAGTTCGGTAAACTCTTATACTACGTTTTCAGAACGAGTTCCGGTTTCCACTTACGAAGATTTACAACCACTTATTGAACGCACGCGCCAAGGGGAACAAAATATTTTTTGGGACGCACCAATTAAATGGTTTGCCAAATCGAGTGGCACCACTAATGCTAAAAGTAAATTTATCCCTGTAAGTAACGACGCTCTAGAAGATTGTCATTATAAAGGAAGTAAAGATTTGTTGTGTTTGTATTTGAATAACAATGAAGATTCTGAAATGTTTTTAGGAAAAAGTCTTCGATTGGGCGGAAGCTCTCAAATTTATGAAGACAAAGCAACTTTGTTTGGCGACTTATCGGCTATTTTGATTGAAAACATGCCTATTTGGGCCGAATTCAGTAGTACGCCTAGTAATAAAATTTCACTGATGAGTGAATGGGAAAACAAATTGGCTGCTATTATCAACGAAACGAAAAACGAAAATGTAACCAGTTTTGCAGGGGTTCCTTCTTGGATGTTAGTTTTAATGAACCGAATGCTCGAAGAAACTGGAAAAGGTAATTTATTGGAAGTTTGGCCTAACTTAGAAGTCTATTTTCATGGAGGAGTAAGCTTTGAACCCTACCGCGAACAATATCAAAAGTTACTCCCGAAATCTGATTTTAAATACTACGAAATATACAATGCCTCCGAAGGATTCTTTGCCATCCAAGATTTAAATGATTCTAGTGACTTATTATTAATGCTCGATTACGGGATTTTCTATGAGTTCATTCCGATGGATACTTTTGACACCCCAAATCAAAAAATAATCCGATTGGCTGATGTAGAATTATTTAAGAACTACGCAGTCGTAATTACTACTAATTCTGGATTATGGCGCTATTTAATTGGCGATACTGTTCGTTTTACATCATTAAATCCATACAGAATTCGAGTTTCAGGTAGAACCAAACACCACATCAACGTTTTTGGTGAAGAACTCATGGTCGAAAACACCGATCAGGCAATTGCCAAGGCTTGTCAGCTCACCCAAACCGAGGTGGTAGATTATACTGTGGCTCCTATTTTTATGAACGGCAAAGAAAAAGGCGCTCACGAATGGATGATTGAGTTCAAACAAAATCCAAAAGACGTGGTTCAATTTCAAAAAATATTAGATGAAACCATTCAAAGCCTTAACTCTGATTACGAAGCCAAGCGCTACAACAATATGACTTTGAATCCTTTGGTGATTAATTTGGCTCGGCCGCATTTGTTCTATGATTGGCTCAAGGAAAGAGATAAATTGGGCGGGCAACATAAAATCCCAAGATTATCGAATCAAAGAGAGTATTTAGAACAATTAAAAGAATTGCAATAATTAATAAAAAAGCCCAACATACGTTGGGCTTTTTTATTATACATTAATTTTGATATCTATTCCTCCATCATATCAATATGACGATCGTGATAGCCTAACAAATATAAAACTCCATCTAATCCTAAGCTAGATATCGAAGTTGCTGCATTTTCTTTTACAGTAGGTTTTGCATGGAATGCAATCCCTAAACCAGCTAAATTTAGCATCGGCAAATCATTGGCACCATCACCCACTGCAATCGTTTGGTTGATGTGAATGCCTTCTTTTTCAGCAATAGCTTGTAGGTATTCGGCTTTCTTTTGACCATCCACAATTTCACCCAAGTATTTACCCGTTAATTTTCCGTCTTTGATTTCTAATTGATTCGCATGGACGTAGTCAATTCCTAACTCTTTTTGCAAATATTCTCCAAAATAGGTAAAGCCTCCTGATAAAATTGCTGTTTTGTAACCATAATATTTCAAAGCTCTCATTAAACGGTGGGCTCCTTTGGTTATCGGTAAATTGATGGCTACATTATGCAATACTTCTTCGCTCAAACCTTCTAATAAAGCCATGCGTTTTTTGAAGCTTTCTTTAAAGTCAATCTCACCGTTCATTGCTGATTCGGTAATCGCACGAACTTGCTCTCCTACTCCTGCTAAATCGGCTAACTCATCAATTACTTCCGTTTGAATTAAAGTAGAATCCATATCAAAACACACCAAACGACGGTTTCTACGATACATATTATCTTCTTGGAACGAAATATCGACGTTTAAGGTTCGAGAAATTTCCATAAAACTAGCTGTCATTGCAGTTTTGTCTTCAATGATACCGGTAACTGATAATTGCACACAAGAACGCGGATACTCCTCTTTCTCCACTACCGATGTTCTTCCCGTTAATCGAATAATGGAATCAATATTCAAATTTTGGTCTGACATTATTTTAGTTACCGCTGCCAATTGAACCGCTGTTAGTTCTTCTCCTAAAATATTGATGATATAACGTTGTTTGATTTGTGCTTTTACCCAAGTTTCGTAATCAGGAATAGAAATCGGTATAAACTTTACTTTGATTCCTAATTCATAACCTTTAAACAACAAGTCTTTTAATACGGGCCCAGAAGAAGAACCTGCTTTTATTTGGAATAAAATTCCTAAGGATAGCGTATCGTGAATGTCGGCCTGACCAATATCCAAAATAACGGCATCATAGTTTGCTAAAATAGAAGTTAAACCTGCTGTTACACCCGGTTTATCTTGACCAGAAACTTTTAATAAAATTATTTCTTTATCTTCTATTGCCATTTGTAGTGTTGTTAGTTAGAAGGACAAAAATCGACATTCTATCGCTGATAAAAAAGAATAATGTTGTTTTTTTATAACCTTGCAAACTATTACAATTCGACATAAAAAAAACCTGCTTCAATACAGTAGCAGGTTTCAAATTTATAAATTAACCAAAAATTAGGATGCTATTTCTAAACGCTTCAATAAATTTTTATTCAAGGTCTCTTTAGCATACTCCAAATCTATGGCTAATTTTTTATCGTCAGAACTTGGCAATTCATACATCGCATCGGTTAAAATAGCTTCACATAACGAACGTAATCCACGAGCGCCTAATTTGTATTCCAAAGCCTTTTCAACAATAAAGTCTAAGGCACCATCCGTAATCGTGAATTCGACCTCATCCATCAAAAACAATTTCGCATATTGTTTAATTAAGGCATTTTTAGGCTGTGTTAAAATAGCGCGTAACGTTTCCTTATCCAATGGATCCATATGCGTTAATACAGGTAAACGACCAATAATTTCTGGAATCAAACCAAAATCTTTGATGTCTTTTGGGATGATGTATTGTAGCAAATTATCTTTGTCAATATTATCCACATTTTTTGAAGTACTATACCCCACGGCTTGACGGTTCAAACGTTTTGAAATAATTCGTTCGACGCCATCAAAAGCACCTCCAGCAATAAATAGAATATTTTGAGTATTCACTTCCACGAATTTTTGATCCGGATGCTTACGACCACCTTTTGGCGGTACATTCACCACTGTTCCTTCTAATAGTTTCAGTAAAGCTTGTTGCACTCCTTCTCCTGAAACATCACGGGTGATCGATGGATTATCACTTTTACGAGCAATTTTATCAATTTCGTCAATGAAAACAATACCTCTTTCGGCTTTGGCCACATCATAATCGGCAGCTTGAAGTAAACGCGTCAAAATACTCTCGACATCTTCTCCTACATAACCTGCTTCAGTAAGTACTGTAGCATCTACAATAGCCAAAGGAACGTCCAACATTTTTGCGATAGTTTTGGCTACCAATGTTTTTCCGGTTCCGGTTTGACCTACCATAATGATATTGCTTTTCTCAATCTCTACCTCATCGTCTAATTGCTGCTGCATTAAACGTTTGTAGTGATTATACACCGCAACTGACATGACTTTTTTGGTTTGATCTTGACCAATCACATACTGATCTAAAAAGGCTCTAATTTCTTTTGGTTTTTTAAGAATTAAATCGCCAACCAGTTTGGAGCTTCCACTCGATTTTAGTTCTTCTAATACAATTCCGTTTGCTTGTTCGATACATTTATCACAAATGTGCGCATCAATACCCGCAATCAATAAATTGGTTTCCGGCTTTTTCCTACCGCAAAAAGAACATTCTAATACTTGTTTTGCCATCTATTTTAAGTTGCAAAGTAACAAAGTAACAAAGTTGCAAAATCCTAAAATATGGAACTTTGCAACTTTATCATTTGAAACAATTTTTTATCCTCTAACTAATACTTCATCAATCATTCCGTAGGCTTTTGCTTCTTCAGCAATCATCCAATAATCGCGTTCGCTATCAGCATGAACTTTATCAAAAGTTTGTCCTGAATGGTGAGAAATGATATTATATAATTCGTCTTTCAATTTCAACATTTCACGCAAGTTGATTTCCATATCAGTCGCAACTCCTTGTGCACCTCCTGAAGGCTGGTGAATCATAACTCTTGAGTGTGGCAATGCCGAACGTTTTCCAGCTGCTCCTGCGCATAATAAAACCGCACCCATAGAAGCAGCCATTCCTGTACAAATTGTAGCTACATCAGGTTTGATGTATTGCATAGTATCATAAATTCCCAATCCAGCATATACACTCCCACCAGGTGAATTCAAATAAATTTGAATGTCTTTAGTGGCATCGGCACTTTCTAAGAATAATAATTGCGCTTGTACAATGTTAGCAATTTGATCGTCAATTCCTGTTCCCAAGAAGATGATTCTGTCCATCATTAATCTTGAAAATACATCCAACTGTGAAATATTCAATTGGCGTTCTTCAATAATATAAGGAGTCATATTTTTGGGAGTCATTGCACCTACAATTTTATCGTAGTACATGGCATTTACCCCTTGGTGCTTTGTAGCAAATTTTCTAAATTCTTTACCGTAGTTCATTTTTTTAGTTTAAAAGTTTAAAGTTTAAAAGTTTAAAGTTGCTCAACAAGAACTTCAACTTAAAAAAAAATAAAGAGCGTCAGAAGAAAATTCTTTTGACGCTCAAATATACTTAATTTTTTAGAAATTATTCTCCGTATGAAGCAGCAATAAATTCCTCGTAAGTAACTTCTTTAGTCTTTGGGTTTGCTTTTTCTTTGAATACTTCCAATAATTTAGCAGCTACCACTTGATCCGATAATCGTTTTACTTCTTCTTGGTTTGACAATACTCGAGCCACAATTCCTTGAACTTCCTCATCTGTAGGATTGGTTTGTCCAAATTGTGCCATTTGTTGTCTTATCGCATTTGAAGTAAACGCTTTCAAATCTTCAAAATTGATTTGGATATTACTTTGCGCCAAAGCTCTACCTTCGATCAATTGGAAACGCAATCCTTTTTCAGAACGAGCGTATTCCACCTCAGCTTCTTCAGCTGTTAATTGTTTCTCTCCAACAGTTTGCAACCATTTTTTCAAGAATTCAGCTGGTAAATCAAATTTGGTGTTTTCAATTAAAAACTCCGTTACATCACCTAATAATTTTTGGTCAGCTTGTTGTGCAAATTGGCTTTCAGCATCTTCTTTAATTTTAGCTTTCAATTCGGCTAAAGTTGCAACACTTCCTTCTCCAAATAATTTATCAAACAATTCTTGGTTCAATTCAGCCAATTCAGTTGAGTTGATTGACTCAATAGTAAAGTCAACGTCTACTGCTAACGAATGAACGTCATCGTGTCCTACTTTAAGGTAGTCCATCAATTGGTGATCATCCTCAAACAATCCTTTTGTGTTAACAGTTATAACATCACCTGCTTTTTTACCAATGAATTTTTTAGCCGTCTTTTTATCTTTAAAAACATCTAAAGCCAAAACCGTTTTATTGTTGATTCCTTTTTCTTCATTCGAAAAAGTTCCTGTTACATCACAACCTTCAGCAACAACGTCTTGCGGAATCGCTTTACCAAATTGTTTTTGGATACGCGCTACTTGACCGTCAATTAATTTGTCATCAGCTTTAACGATATATTTGATGATATTGTTTTTGGCTTCTAGGTCCAATTCGAAATTTGGTACTAAACCAATTTCATATTCGAAAACCAATTCTTCAGCATCCCAATCTAAATTTTCATTTTCTTTAGCCAATGGAGTTCCCAAAAGATTCAATCGTTCTGATTGAATAAAACGCTCTAAAGCCAAATCAACTACTTTTTTAACCTCTTCTTTTTTAATTCCTTTTCCGTATTGTTTTTCAACAAGATCTTTAGGTACTTGTCCTTTTCTAAATCCTTTTACGGTAGCCAAAGGCATTTTTTCATTGATTCTTTTTGCTACTTGTCCTTTGTAATCCATATGAACCACAGTCATGACAATCGTTTCATTTACAGCATCTATAGCTACTCTTTTGATATCCATCTTGTTCTTTAATTTACATAATAAAATTGGGTTGCAAAATTATAAAAATTTTACAACCCAAACAAGTTTTAATGCAATCAATACATTAGGATAAAAACAACCCGGTTATCCTTATTTTTTTGAACCTCCCGTAATTTTATACATAATGGATTGAGAAAGCGATAAAATGACGCTAAATAAGGTCGCCGCCCAAAACGAATCTACATGAAATCCACCCACAATCTTGGTACATGCTAAGATCAATATTCCATTAATCACGATTAAAAATAAACCCAAAGTAAAAATGGTAAAGGGCAAAGTGAAAAACACCAAAACGGGCTTGATAAAAGCGTTCAACAATCCCAAAACTATTGCAACCGTAATTGCAGTAACCACACCATCAACTCGGACGCCTTTCATAAAATAAGACAATACCATCACCAAAACGGCAGTAACCAATATTCTAATAAATAATTTCATATTACTATTAATTTAAATAAGATAAACTCAATTGATAAAATAAAGCAGGATTTTCGGCATGAAGCCAATGCCCTGCGTTCGGAATAGTTTCAATGCTAGCTTTTGGAAATTGTACTTTAATAGCTTCAATATCTTCATCTAGGATATAATTAGAATTACCCCCACGGATAAAAAGTGTAGGTTTTTCAAAAACTAAATCGGCTGGCAACGGCATTCCAATTTCGGTGATTTTTGAATTGAAAACTGATAAATTAAATCGGAACGCCAATTGACCCGGCTCTTGCCAATACAAACTTTTCAATAAAAACTGACGGGTCCCAATGTCTGGAATGTAACGAGATACAATTTCTTCTACTTCATTACGACTTAGTTTTTGAGAAAAATCAACGGCATTCAAACCCGCTAAAATATCTTGATGATGCGGCGCATAGTATTTTGGTCCAATATCCGCTACAATTAATTTGTTAACCAATTCAGGATAGCGCGCTGCTAACAACATCGCAGTTTTTCCACCCATGGAATGACCAATAACATTAATTTTTTCCAAATGATGTTCTTCGCAATACTGAACAATATCTTGTACCATTAACTCATAGCTAAATTCTTCAGAATGAAAACTACGCCCATGATTGCGTAAATCCAATAAATGGACTTCAAAACCTTCGGATGCAAATTGCACTCCCAATGTTTTCCAATTGTCAGACATCCCTAAAAATCCATGAAGAATTAAAAGCGGTTTACCTGAACCTTCTATTTTTGAATATAACATATTCACTTATTTTAATTTTTGCAAATACATATTAACGACATTATCTAAACCTAAATACAAAGCCTCTGAAATCAGTGCGTGACCAATGGAAACCTCTAATAAACCTGGAATATTTTGTTTAAAAAATTGAATATTGGCTAAACTCAAATCGTGTCCTGCATTAATTCCTAAACCCAATTCGTAGGCCAAAACCGCAGCGGTTACATAAGGCTCAATTCCTTTTTCATTTCCTAAATCGTATTGGTGCGCAAAGGCCTCTGTATACAATTCGATTCGATCAGTACCTGTTTTTTTGGCACCTTCAATCATTTCGAGAACAGGATCTACAAAAATAGAAGTTCGGATGCCATTGCGTTGAAATTCCTGAATCATCTCCGTCAAATACACTTGATTTTTTATCGTATCCCAGCCTGCTGAAGACGTAATTGCCCCAATCGCATCGGGAACTAAAGTCACTTGTTCTGGTTGGCATTCTAAAACCAAATCGATAAAATTATGTTGCGGATTACCTTCAATGTTATACTCAGTATACACAATCGATTTCAAGTCTCGTGCATCTTGGTAGCGAATATGGCGCTCGTCTGGACGCGGATGAATCGTAATGCCTTGCGCACCAAATTTTTGAATATCGGCGGCGACCTTCAATAAATCAGGCACATTTCCACCTCGGGCATTTCGTAAAGTTGCTATTTTGTTGATATTTACACTTAACTTTGTCATACAACTGGAATTGGTTTTAATACACTATTTTTGCGATTACAAAAATACAAAGTAAAAGGTAGGAGTTTTTGCCTTTTTTTGATTATTTTGCATAAAACTATTGAGGATTGATTTTATGACAGCGATTACAAACTATATCAACAACGACTTTAGAGCTCTTGACAGCCAAGAAACCATTCTTGCTGCACAAGATTTTTTTATTGACAGTTCGTTTTCTCATTTTCCAGTTTTGGAAGAGGGTGTTTATATTGGTAGTATTGTAGCTAACGACATAGAAACTTTTGATACTGATAAAAAAGTAGGCGATTATAAATATACTTTAGAGCCCTTTTTTGTAAGACCCAATATGATTTGGTTAGATGTTTTAGAAGTTTTTGGTAAAAATCAAACCGACATCGTTCCTGTTTTGAATGAAAATAACCTCTATTTAGGCTATTATGAATTGGCAGATATAATGCGATTTTTAAATGAAACACCATTCATTAAAGAAGCGGGAGGGGTAATTATTGTGAAAAAAGCCTTAATTGATTACTCCATGAGCCAAATTACTCAGATTGTTGAAAGTAATAATGGAAAATTATTGGGGATTTTTGTATCTGATTCAGACAATGATACCATTGAAATTACCATTAAAGTTACTCTAGGAGTTGTCAATGATATTATTCAAACTTTCAGACGTTATAATTATGAAATCGTATCCGAACATAATGAAGACAATTACATCAACACATTAAAAGAACGCTCTGATTATTTAAACAAATACCTCAATATTTAACTTCGAGTTATACTTATAGAAATGAAAATAGCTATCTACGGACAATATTATCTCAACAGCACCGAACCAATCATTAAAGACATTTTTGTTTTTTTTAAGAAAAACAACATTGAGCTGATCATCGAAGCGGCATTTCTTGAAATGTTATTTGAAAAAAATATTATTCACGAGAACTATCCAACTTTTTCTTCTCATACTGAATTGGATTCAAGTTTTGATATGTTAATCAGTATTGGTGGAGACGGAACTATTTTAAGAGCTGCAACTTTAGTTCGAAATTCTGGAGTACCCATTTTAGGAATCAACGCAGGAAGATTAGGGTTTTTAGCTACTGTTCAAAAAGAAAATATTGATTCCTTTTTGCAATTTGTTATCGATAAAAAATACAGTATTTCTAAGAGAACTTTATTAAGTTTAGATTGTTCGCCAAAAAATGAAGCTATCAAAGAGATCAATTTTGCTATGAATGAAATCACAGTAAGCAGAAAAGATACCACTTCGATGATAACTATTGAGACCTATTTGAACGATGAGTTTTTAAATTCGTATTGGGCAGACGGATTAATTATTTCCACTCCAACGGGTTCTACAGGCTACTCCATGAGTTGTGGAGGCCCTATTTTAACACCCGAGGTAAAAAGTTTAGTAATTACTCCTATTGCTCCCCACAATTTAAATGCAAGACCGCTTGTAATTCCTGACAACACAGAGATCAAACTTCGAGTAACAGGTAGAGAAGATCAATATTTGGTTTCGCTTGACTCCCGAGTAACTACAGTTAAAAACGAATCGATTTTGACTATTAAGCGAAATCCGTTCGAAATTAATATGATAGAAATACCCCAAGAAACCTTCTTGAAAACTTTGCGTAACAAATTACTTTGGGGAGAAGACAAAAGAAATTAATTTCAAACCATACTTTTTTATTCCTTTTTAGCGTTTGTACTTTTGAATTCAAGTATCATCTGATCTTTAGTTAAACAAACAAGATACAAGTATCAATTAATTTGGATAGTTAATTTCTATCTTTGCGCGCAATTTTTATTTCAATGTATAAAGTCTTTATTGTTTTCATAAGCTTCTTTTCCTTTACAGTATCTCATGCTCAAATTAATGAGTTAGGATTATTTATTGGGGGAAGTAACTTCATTGGCGATGTAGGCGCAACACAATATATCCAACCCAATAGTCCTGCATTTGGTTTGTTGTACAAATGGAATAAAACTACGCGACATGCGTGGCGATTTTCATATATCCAGTCAAAAATAACCGCAAAAGACACCAAATCAGATGATCCTAGTCGGCAATTGAGAGCTTATGAATTTGAGAATACAATTAAAGAAATAGCTGGAGGAATTGAATTTAACTTTTTCGATTTTAATATATACAACCCTTTAGAACGAAAATTAACCCCCTATGTCTTCACTGGGCTTAGTATAAGCTTTTATAACAGTCTGTATCACAAATATGGACAAGCTAAAATCGACTCAAATGAAAAAACTCTAGCTTTACCCATAATTTTAGGTGTAAAATCCAATTTAACTTCTAATTTTGTCGTCGGAATAGAAGTAGGCACACGCTTTACTTTTGCCGACGACATAGACGGTAGTCTTCCAAAAAACAACCTTGAAACTTCTTTTGGGAATTTCAACAACAACGATTGGTATGTATTTTCAGGTTTAACCCTAACGTATACGTTTGGAAACAAACCTTGTTTTTGTGCAGAATAAAAAATGGATAGAATAGACAATATAGATAAAAATAAACTTCCAAAACACCTAGCTATAATTATGGATGGTAATGGTCGTTGGGCAAAACAACGGGGATTACTTCGTGCACTAGGTCATGAAAGCGGAACAAAATCCGTAAAAAAAATTATAGAAGCCTGTGCTAAATTAGGTATTGAAAATCTAACATTGTATGCTTTTTCAACTGAAAACTGGAACCGCCCAAAATTAGAAGTAGAAGCTTTAATGAGAGTTTTAGTTAATTCCTTAAAAAAAGAACTGCCAACTTTAGAGCGCAACAACATCAAAATGAATGCAATTGGTAATTTGGACCAGCTGCCAAAAGTCGCTCAAAAAGAATTACAAGAAGTGATTGAAAAAACAGCAAACAATACAAAACTCACGCTAACACTTGCTTTAAGTTACGGATCAAGAGAAGAAATTGTACGCGCTGTGAAAAATATAAGTGATAAAGTTAAAAATAATATAATTTCAATAGACACTATTGACGATTCCATTATAAATGAGCATCTT
Source organism: Flavobacterium sp. (assembly GCA_017984035.1). Next base: position 61,760 of record JAGOAF010000001.1, on the reverse strand, counting down.
TACACCCAAAATTTACCAGAGGTAGATTTATTAATACGAACTAGTGGAGAACATAGAATCAGTAATTTTTTGCTTTGGCAAATAGCCTATGCAGAATTATATTTTACTGACATATTATGGCCTGACTTTAAAGAAGAAGATTTATATGAGGCTATCCTTAGTTATCAAAAAAGAGAACGTAGATTTGGAAAAACAAGCGAACAAATTAAATAATTTTTTAGTGTTACAAAAAAGCATACGAATAGCCATTTGCTTACTATTATTTGGAAGTTTTTTCCAAGCAAAAGCGCAAGACAGAGTTCCTTTTGATCAAGGAAAAAAATATTTCCTCGCAGATGTTAATGTAGTAGGTAAAATAACTTTCAACACCCAAACGGTTGTTGCTTTTGCAGGACTTCAAAAAGGAAATGAAATTAGTATCCCTGGAGAAGAAATTAGTAGTGCAATTAAAAAATTAGGTAAATTAGGTTTGTTCAATGAAATTTCATTTTATGTTAATAAAGTGGAAAACGACAGTGTTTATCTTGATTTGCATTTAGAAGAATTACCTAAATTAAATAAAGTTCGATTTGTAGGTGTAAAGAAAAACAAAACAGAAGGTTTAATAAAAGACAATGGGCTAACTGAAAACAAAGTAGTGAACGAAAACTTAATTACTACTACTAAAAACTACATTGAAAATAAATACAAAAAAGATGGTTATTTTAACACCAAAGTAAACATTAACACCGTCATTGATACAACAACTATTAATCAAGTTAATATGTTGGTTACAATTGATAAAGGCACAAAAATAAAAATAGATAAAATCGACTTTATTGGCAATAGTAAATTATCGGATAAGGCATTGCGAAAAGCAATGAAAGATACCAAACAGAAAAAAATTACTCGTTTGTTTAAAGCTTCAAAATTTATCAAAGACAAATATAAGTCTGATTTAGAAAAAGTAATTGACGCCTACAAAGAGAAAGGATTTAGAGATGCAAGAATTGTATCTGATACGGTAGGTTATGACAAAGTAAAAAATGCTTTAGCGGTTTCCATTAAAGTTGAAGAAGGAAATAAATATTATTTTGGAAATATCAAATTCTTAGGCAATACCGTTTATCCAGACCAAGGATTAAGCAGGGTTTTAGGTTTAAAAAAGGGAGACGTTTACAATGGCGTATTATTAGAAAAAAGAATTGCTGATAAATCAAAGCCAGACGGTGAAGATATCACTAATTTATACCAAAATAATGGTTACTTATTCTCTAGTATCAATGCGGTAGAAGTAAAAACTGCCAACGATACTATCGATTTTGAAATTCGAGTAACCGAAGGTCCTATTGCTTACTTTAACAAAATTACGGTAGTTGGAAATGACAAAACTAACGACCAAGTAATTTATAGAGAATTACGAACAAAACCAGGTGAGAAATACAGTAAAGAAGAGTTAGTAAGAACTATCCGAGAGATTGGACAACTAGGTTTCTTTGATCCTGAAACCATTGATCCAAAATTTAAAAATGTGGATTCAAGTGCAGGAACAGTTGATATTGAATATAATATTGCCGAAAAGGGAGCTAGCCAAATAGAACTTCAAGGTGGATATGGCGGAGGAGGTTTTATTGGAACCTTAGGCTTATCTTTTAATAATTTTTCGGCTAGAAATATCTTTAAAAAAGAAGCTTATAGACCGCTACCTATGGGAGATGGTCAAAAAGTATCATTACGACTTCAGGCAAGTACCTATTTTAGAACCTACAGCGCATCCTTTTCTGAACCTTGGTTTGGTGGAAAAAAACCTGTCCAATTCAGTACATCATTATCATTTAGTCAACAATATTTAAACAATTTTGTAACTTATCAAGTTGACAAATCAAAAAGTTTTAGCATCCTAACACTATCTGTTGGAGTTGCCAAAAGATTAACTGTTCCAGACGATTATTTTGTGTTATCACAATCGTTAAGTTATCAGCATTATGCATTGAACAACTACAATACCGGGTTGTTTACATTCGGAAATGGTACCTCAAGAAATTTATCGTATACAGTTGGTTTAACACGAAGCAACAAAGGAGTTAACCCAATATTTCCAACTTATGGTTCAGAATTTAGCGTTTCTGCTAAATTAACTCCACCATATTCTATGTTCAACAAAACCAATTATGCAACACTTGGTGACCAAAAAGAATTTAAATACCGCCATGTTGGTAGTACCTACACTGGTTCAGATGGCATTTTAGTTAACGAAGGAGATCTAGTAGCAGCAATCCCGTCAGCAGAAAATCCAAGCCCTAATCGTGTAACAAATATTCAAGATGCTGCCGCAGACCCTTCCAAAGTAGATCAGAAAAAATTCGATTGGTTGGAATACTACAAAATCAAATTCAAAGCAGATTGGTATACCAAAGTATATGGAAAATTAGTATTGCGTAGTTTGTCTGAATTTGGATTTATGGGAGCCTATAATCAAAATAGAGGATCTATCCCTTTTGAGCGATTTTATTTAGGAGGAGACGGTATGGCAATGTACTCAATGGATGGTAGAGAAACTATCCAATTAAGAGGCTATCCTAACAATTCTTTGACGCCAATAAATGCTAATGGGGAACAAATTGGAGCTACAGTGTACAATAAATTCTCATTGGAAATGAGATACCCAATTACATTAAAAGCATCAGCATCAATTTATGCATTAGCCTTTTTAGAAGCAGGTTCGTCATATGATTCTTTCAAAAACTACAATCCGTTTGCATTAAATCGTTCAGCAGGTGTTGGTTTACGCGTTTTTATGCCCGCATTCGGATTGCTAGGGATCGATTTTGCTAAAGGTTTTGATGCTTTACCAGGACAATCTACTCCTAATGGATGGGAAACCCATTTTATTATAGGACAACAGTTCTAAGATTTGATTCAATCTCTTAAACAACAAAAGTTATGAGAAAACAATTATTATTTCTATTTTTAACGATTATTGGTACAGGAGCAATTCAAGGACAAACTAAAAGCACTAAAATTGGATTTATTGATATGGAATACATTTTACAAAATGTTTCCAATTATAAAGAAGCACAAAATCAATTAGAACAAAAGGCACAAAAGTGGAAACTAGAAATTGAAGAAAAAAAGAATGAAATCAATAACCTATCGGAAGCGTTAAAAACTGAAAAGCCTTTGTTAACTAAAGAGCTTATAGAAGAAAGAGAAACAGAAATTAAGTTCTTTGAAAAAAAATTGGTAGAATTCCAACAAAAAAAATTTGGCGCCACTGGTGATTTAATTCAACAAAAATTAGTTTTAACTAAACCCATACAAGATCAAGTTTTTGCAACAGTGCAAGATATTGCCGAAGCAAAACAATATGATTTTATTTTTGACAAATCATCTGACTTGACTATGCTCTTTGCAGCTAAGAGATTTGACATAAGTGAACAGGTATTAAGGATTATTAATCGTAGTGAGAAGAGAGAACAACTTACTAAGAAGCAACAAAAAGAGCTAGAAGAAAAGGAAAAGAAAGAGGATGAAATGAATGAAAATCCCGATCTTATTGATAAACAGAAAGCATTAGCTGCAAAAAAAGAAGAACGAGAAAAAATACTACTAGAACGAAAATTACTTCAAGAGAACAAGAAAAAAGAATTTGAAGAAAAAAGAAAAAAAATAGCAGATGAAAAACAGGCGAAAACGAAAACGAATGCGCCTGTATTAAAAGAAGAAGAAAAAACAACATCAGCAAACACTTCAAAAGAAAAACAAGAAGCCGCAGAATTAGCTAGAAAACAGCAGACGGAAGAAAAGAAACAAAAACTTGAAGAACGAAAAAAAATTATCGAGGAAAATAAAAAAGCTGCAGAAGAGAAAAGAAAAAAAATGATAGAAGAAAAGCTTGCCGCTAAGAAAATAGCTCAAGAAAAATTAAATACAAATACAAACAATAATTAATATTAAACACTTTTAAAATGAAACAAATTAAGACTTTAGTAATTGCTGCAATAGTATTCTTTGGAGCTAATCAAATTTCAGCACAAACAAAAACCGCTCACGTTGATGTAAATGAAATTATGGCTAAAATGCCAGCTATGTTAGATGCTCAAAAGCAATTAGAGAAATTGAGTACTACCTATGATGCTGATTATAAAAAAATGGTAGAAGAGTACCAAGCTAAATTGAAAAAATATGAAGCTGAAGCAGCTACAGTGACTGAAGCAATAAATGGAGAACGATCTAAAGAAGTTCAAGATATGCAAAAAAGAATTGTAGACTTTAGAGATAACGCTCAAAAAGAATTACAACAAAAAGAATCTGACATCGTAAAACCTTTAATGGAAAAAGTAAGAGTTTCAATCCAAAAAGTTGGTAAAGCTAAAGGTTTCCAATACGTTTTAGATGGCGCATCACTTTTATTAGCTGATGGTACTAACTTAACTGCTGATGTAAAAAAAGATTTAGGATTTTAATTCTAAGTTTTTACTCAAATAAAAAAGGGCTCATTCTTTATGAAAGAGCCCTTTTTTATTACACCAATAATTTTGTAGGAATTTAAAATTGTAGTTGGTAACTTTGTTTTTATGGAGAACAATCAACCTATAGGAATTTTTGACTCTGGCATTGGAGGAACGTCCATTTGGCAAGAAATACATCAATTACTTCCCCACGAGAGAACCATATATCTTGCAGATAGTAAAAATGCTCCTTACGGACAAAAGTCAAAACAGGAGATTATTGATTTGAGTATGAAAAACACCGAATTTCTACTCCAGATGAACTGCAAATTAATTGTAGTTGCTTGCAATACGGCTACAACAAATGCCATCCAAGAATTAAGAGCAAAATATACCATACCCTTCATTGGCATTGAACCGGCAATCAAACCTGCGGCTATAAATTCAAAGACACAAACTATTGGCATCTTAGCTACCAAAGGAACTCTTAATAGCGAATTATTCCACAAAGCAACCGAAATGTATCATGATACAAAAATTGTCGAACAGATTGGACATGGGCTAGTACAACTTATTGAAGGTGGAAAAATCAATTCGCCAGAAATGCAACATCTGCTTCATTCCTATTTACAACCGATGATTGATGCTAATATTGATTTTTTAGTTTTAGGTTGTAGTCATTACCCTTACCTAATTCCTCAAATAAAAGAAATACTCCCAGAACATATTCAAATTATTGATTCAGGTGAAGCAGTTGCGAGACAAACTCAAAAAATATTACACGAAAAAGTAGGTGTTTCTTCAAACTTAAATCCTCAACCTATTTTTTATTCCAATACAGATACAGAGGTTTTATTTGAAATATTGAATAAAAAATATACTGTTGAAAAACTCGATTTTTAGTCTACTCCTCTTCTTTAAACCAATTGGAATACATCACGTAGTTATTTGAGATACGTTCTATTTCTCCTGCAAAATCTGATTGATTAATGTCTTTTACTTTTTTAGCAGGTACACCAGCCCAAATCGTTCCAGATGCAACTGTAGTATTTTGAGTAATCACAGAACCAGCCGCCACAATTGAATTACTTTCGATGATACAATTATCCATAACAATAGCACCCATACCAATTAAGACATTGTCCTTAATAGTACACCCGTGCACAATCGCATTGTGTCCAATAGAAACGTTATTACCAATAATCGTTGGATGTTTTTGATAGGTACAGTGTATAACAGCGCCATCTTGAATATTTACTTTATTCCCAATTGTAATAAAATGAACATCACCGCGTATTACAGCATTAAACCACACACTGCAAGAGTGGCCAAAAGTAACATCACCAACAATGGTAGCATTTTCAGCTACAAAGCAATCTTCGGGAATTACTGGAGATTTTCCATTAACAGATTTAATTAGCATACCATTCAAATATAAAGATTATAAAGTAGTTCCAATATAGTATTCTTGTTTACAATTGAAATTGAAACCTAATGTGATTTGGTGATAACCCCCTTGATCAAATAAAACGGGCCCTGAAACTTTAGAGTAGGTATACCCTACCATTAATTGCTTATAGGTCACCCCTAAAAATGGAGTTATATATTGTAATTTTTGACTAGCAACTCCAGTCCCGTCCATATATTGAGCACCTTCAAAACTACGTCGATAAGAAAGACCTCCCCAAAGCGTCCCCAATCCTAAACCAAACTGCTTTTGAGCTTTAATATTAAAATCGACCAGCTTTTCTTTAGTTGCATCTACCATTTGAAATAAAATCGACGGTTCCCAAAGTAACGTTTGTTTGTTTCCAAATGCATGTCCAGTACTAAATATATACCTCCGCAAATTTGCACTTTCAAAATCACTATACAAGGACCTCTTAGTTTCTAACGCACCCAAAACAGTCGCATGAATATAAAAATTTAAAAAATTATACGAAACACCAACATCAACATTATAATATGAACTTTTTTGAATTTGGCCAGTAACTAAAGGGTCAAAATCAACAAAACTGGTTTCATCCAATTGTTCTTGAAATAAACCAGTACTCATACCAAATGAAAGCTGATTTAAATCTATATCATCCCTTGAAAACATAATATGATGAGCATATGTAAGTTTAGCTCCTTTTTGGGAATGATAGCCATTTTTATCATTAAATAATATCATTCCTACTCCCGACTTTTCAGTTAGACGCATATTGAAATTAGCAGTTTGAAGTTCTGGAGCATCTTCCTGACCAAACCATTGCTTACGACCCGTTATTCTTAATTTATCACAATTGGATGCTCCCGCCATAGCAGGATGAATTAAATAATAATTGTCCGTTAGATAATCCGAATACACAGGAATTCCTTCTTGAGCAATAGAAGTAAATTGTATTACAAATACAACTAGAAAGTATTTAAATTTAATATACATCCGTGAGTGATTTTATTACTTAAACTAACGTTAATACTATGTTAGTATTGTATTTAATTATCAAATATAGCGATTCAAAGAAAATAACTTTAGTAAATTTGCATAAAAAGAAAACTCATGACAAAAGTGACCATAAAAGAAACACAAAATCCAACCATATTAAAATTTGAATTTCCCGATTTTATCACTCAAAATGAAAATTTCGAATTCAAAAACATCGATGAAGCTGGAGTTTCGCCATTAGCGCAACAACTTTTTTACTTGCCATTTGTAAAAACAGTATATATTTCAGGGAATTTTATTGCCATTGAACGTTTCAGCATTGTAGAATGGGAAGATGTTAAAGAGGCTGTAGCAGAACAAATCGAAAAATTTGTTGCGGACGGAGGTATCATCATCAAACAAGATGAGAATAAAGAAAAAAAACAACCTATAACTGTTTACGGAGAAACTACTCCAAATCCTTCAGCTTTAAAATTTGTAGTTAGTAAAATGCTTACTAGATCTGCTGTCGAATTTAAAAATATCGATCAAACAGGCGCTTCACCTTTAGCAAAAGAACTTTTTAAATTCCCTTATGTCAAAGAAATTTTCATTGACGAAAATTATATCTCTGTTACTAAATATGATATCAATAATTGGGATGAAATAACACTCGAACTGCGAAGTTTTATTAAACAATTCATAGAAAATGGAGGTACTGTTTTAGAAGAAAATTTCGTTCAAGAAACTCTTGAAGTGGAAACAAAAAAAACAGAAGAATTCGATAATTTAGATATTACTTCTCAAAAAATTATTAATATTTTAGAAGAATATGTTAAGCCAGCAGTTGCAGCTGATGGTGGCAACATTGCTTTTGATTCTTTCGATGAAGAAAATAAAATTGTAAAAGTGATTTTACAAGGTGCTTGTAGTGGATGTCCTTCATCGACTTTTACTTTAAAAAGCGGAATCGAGGGTTTACTTAAAACAATGCTTAACGACGACACCATAGTTGTCGAGGCGGCCAACGCATAATATTAAAAACTTAGAAGCCGTTTCAATCAGAAACGCTTTTTTTTAGCAATAAACAGCATGAACGAGCTCCATTTAGAAACAAGTCCTTATCTCTTACAACATGCCAGTAATCCTGTGCATTGGAAAGCTTGGAATAGTATTTCTTTGGCATCAGCCAAAGAAAAGAACCAACTAATCATAATAAGTATCGGTTATTCCGCCTGCCATTGGTGTCATGTAATGGAACACGAGAGTTTTGAGAATGAAAGTGTTGCTGCTGTTATGAACGCTCATTTTGTCAATATTAAAGTAGACCGTGAGGAACGTCCGGATGTGGATGCTGTTTACATGAAAGCCGTTCAAATTATGACAGGCCACGGCGGATGGCCTTTAAACATTGTGGCTTTGCCTGATGGCCGACCCGTTTGGGGAGGCACTTATTTTAGAAAAGACGAATGGACTGAGACTTTAGAGCAATTACAAAAGATGTATCAATTGGCCCCTGAAAAAATGATTGATTATGCTCAGCAATTGCATCAAGGTATAGAAGCAATTTCAATAGTCCAAAATGACCGCAAGGAAAGTTCAAATCAAAAACAACTTCTAGAAAATTTAGTTGCTAAATGGAAAAAGAGTTTTGATTGGGAATTTGGCGGTATGGCTAGAGCCCCAAAATTCATGATGCCAAATAATTACCAATTCCTGCTTCGATACGCCTATCAAAATCAAGATTCTGAATTGTTAGATTTTGTAAATCTAACTTTAACAAAAATGGCATACGGAGGTATTTTTGACACTATTGATGGTGGGTTTTCTCGCTACTCAGTTGATATAAAATGGCATGTGCCTCACTTTGAAAAAATGTTATATGATAATGGCCAATTAATTTCATTGTACAGCGAAGCATATAAATTGACACAAAATCCACTCTATAAAGAAATCATTGAAAAATCATTAAATTTTGTACAAAAAGAGTGGAAAACATCGGAAGGAAGTTTCTATTCAGCACTTGATGCGGATAGCCTGAATGATCAGAATCATTTGGAAGAAGGGGCTTTTTATGTTTGGCAAATGAATCAATTAAAGTCGCTTATTAAAGAAGATTTTGAGCTGTTTAGCCAAGTATTTAATATCAATTCTTTTGGATTATGGGAGGATGAAAATTATGTATTGATTCAAAACCAAAATTTGGACACCATTGCTAAAAAGCATTTACTTAGTTCGGCTGAATTAGAAATCAAAAAGAAAAATTGGGAGCAAATCCTATACACCGAAAGAGAAAAACGAGCTAAACCAAGACTAGATGACAAATGCTTGACTTCTTGGAATGCTATCATGTTAAAAGGATATGTAGATGCCTATAAAGCTTTAACTAATGAAGAATATCTCCAATTAGCGATTGAAAATGCCAACTTCATTATCAAGAAACTTTGGTCAAATGAAGGGAATTTATTTCACAGTTATAAAAATGGCAAAAGTACCATCAACGGATATTTAGAAGATTATTGCTTTGTGATTGCAGCCTTTATTGCATTATATGAAGTCACTATTGACGAAAAATGGCTACACGATGCCAAACAATTGACAGATTACGCCTTAGAACATTTTTATGATGAACAACAAGCATTTTTCAGATTCACCTCAAATAAAGACGAGGCATTAATCAGCGTTCATTATGAAACAGAAGACAATGTAATTCCAGCCTCTAATTCAGTAATGGCAAAAAACCTAAACCAGCTTGGTATATACTTTAACAACTCGTATTATGAAAAAGTAGCACAACAAATGCTTGCCCAAATTATAGCCAATGTTGATTATCCCTCTGCATATTCGAATTGGTTAGATGTAGCATTAACAATTTCGGAACAAAATAAAGAATTAGCTATTTGTGGACCCAATGCAAAAGAAGCAATTAAATTACTTTCAGGTTTGTATCTACCTAATGTAATCATTGCAGGCACTCATAAACAATCGAACTTACCTTTTCTAAAGAATCGATTTATCGAAGAAAAAGAGCTCTTCTACGTTTGCCAAAACAAAAGTTGCCAATTGCCATTTTCAACAATTCAAGAAGTAATTAACCAACTTTCTTTGAAGGTGTAATCATAAAATCTTTCAAATAGTAGGGTTCAAAATAAGCTAGATCTTCAAAATCTTTATTTTGAAATTTAGAAAAACTCAAGATACTCATTGCTGTTGCCGAAGGAAATTTTATTTCTTCTAAGAAAATAAAATTAGATTTGGTGATAACTGATTTACATTTATCGGCGCAATCCCCTACAAAATAAACTGTTTCAGAAATAGTTTCAAATGAATTTTCAGTAATTACTTCCGCTTGGGTTTCGCGTATCTTTTCAAACTTAACATCGAAAATTGCACTGTATACTTCCATTCTTCGTGCATCGATCATTGGGATAATTAATCCGTCCTCTACTTGTACTTGAGATGCCAAAACTTGTAAAGTATCTACCGCAATTAATGGAACATTCAATGCATAACATAGGCCTTTTGCTGCAGAAACTCCTATTCTTAATCCGGTGTAAGAGCCTGGACCTTGACTAACTGCAATAGCTTGTATATCTTTAAAATGAATCCCAGCTTCTTGAACCAAATCTTCTATAAAAACGTGCAACCGTTCTGCATGGGAATACCCTTCTTCTGCAATCTCTTTACATAAAATAGTTTTCCCTTCTTTTGCTAGGGATACAGAGCAATTTTTTGTTGCCGTTTCAATATTTAAAATGTAATTCAAGCTGATTTACTTCTTATCTGATTTTACTTTTACTTTATCTCCCGAATTTAAATCTTTGGAAACTGTTGTATAAGGCCCTGTAATAATAACATCTCCCTTTTTAAGACCAGTTAGTACTTCAATGTTGGTATCGTCTTGAATTCCGGTTTTTATAACACGGATTTTAGCTTTATTGCCAACTTTTACGAATACGCATTCAAATTTTTTATCACTTTTAGGAGCAGATTTTTCTGCCTCTGGATCATCTACTTTAATTTCTTTTACTGCGGCTGTATCCGATTTTACTACAACAGAACTAATTGGCACTGCCAAAACATTCTTTTTAGTTTTAGTAATAATATCAACTGTAGCAGTCATTCCAGGTCTAAATGGAGAGTAGGTTGAAGGTTTCCCGTTTAATAAATCTTGGTAGGATTCTTTCAAAATTCGCACTTTTACTTTGAAATTAGTTACCTGATCCGCTGTTAAAGCTGAGCTAGCTGAATTTGCAATACTCGTAACAACTCCTTTAAATTCTTTTTTCAAATAAGCATCTACTTCTACTATTGCCTCATCACCCACTTTAATTTTAACAATGTCATTTTCATTAACATCCACTTCCACTTCCATATTGTTCAAATTGGCCACTCTCAAAATTTCTGTACCTGCCATTTGTTGTGTTCCTAAAACACGTTCTCCTAATTCAACATTAAGAACAGAAACCGTTCCATCTGCAGGCGCATAAATAACTGTTCTTCCTAAATTATCTTTCGCTTCGATAACAGTCGCAGAGGCACTTTTCACATTAAAATAAGCTGATTCTTTGGTTGATTTCGCTACTTCAAAAGCGGCAACTGATTTGTCCCAATCTGCTTTAGAAATAATACCCTTTTGAAATAATATCCTGTTTCTTTCGTAACTTGCTTTTGCTTCGTTAAAACTAGCATCTGCTTGTTGCAAACCCGACTTAGTTCCTGATAAATTAGCTTGAGCTCTATTCAATCCAGAAGTGTATAAATCAGGATTAATTTTAACTAATAAGTCTCCTTTTTTAACCACTTGTCCTTCCTTAATAGGCAATTCAATAATTTCGCCTGAAACCATTGAAGCAATTTTAACTTCAATTTCGGGTTGTATTTTTCCTGTTGCAGAAACAGTTTCTACAATTGTAGTAACATCTGTATTGACTGTTTCAATTTCTTTTCCTTCATCTTTATTACCTATTACTCCTGTTTTAGACAAAACAATTAGTAAAGTAATTAAAGCTACTGCTGCACCGATTAAAATGTATATGGTCTTTTTTGACATGATAAATTAGTTTTTAATAATTGGAATTCCAAAATAGAATTCAAGGATTTTGATTTTAAAAATAGAGTCGTATTTTGTTCTTAGTACTTCAGATTGAGCATTCACTAATAGTGTTTGGGCTTGATTGTAATCGAAAGAATTCATCATTCCTACCGCATATTTTTCTTTAGCATAAAAATAGGCTTCTTGACGGGCTTCTAATGTTGAAATTGCGGATTCATTTGCATTCAATGCCCCTTTAGCATCTGTAAAAGCAGCATATACTGTACGCTGGAGGTCTAAATTTTGTTGTTCTAAAGCAATTTTTGATTTCTCTAAATTCACTTTCGAGCGTTCCACATTATTTTTGGCTGAAAATCCATTAAAAATTGGGATTGACAATTGCGCCCCAAATGATTGTCCTTTATTATCACTAAACTGAGTCCAAAAAGGATTCGCCGGTTTTGTTCCAATGGTTCCACCAGAAATGGTCGTTACGTCAGCATACGAAATTCTTGTGTTAAATCCATAAAAACCTTGAATTGTAGGTTGGAATGCTCCTTTTGCAATAGCCAGATTTTTTTGAGCAATTTCTAAATTAGTTTGAGCAATTTTAAGATCTGTTCTAGATTCTTTCGCTTTTTCAACTATTGAAGATGGAGTTTGAGACAGAATAGCTACTTCATCTGTAACTGATATAGCATCAATTACATCAAAATTTTCAAAATCTTTCAACTGAAGTAATTGCGCTAAACTCAATTTAGAAATTAACAAGGCATTTTCTGCAGCAACTACATTTTGACGATTTAAAGCCAAATTAGCTTTGATGTCCAATACATCACCTCTTGGAATTGATCCCGCATTAACTAATTCTGTAGAACGAGTCAATTGTTTTTCATTAATTGTTAACTGCTCCTGTTGTACTTTTAAATTTTCTTTGTTAAAAAGCACCTGTAAAAAAGCATTGGCAACATTTAGAGCAATATCTTCCTGCATTTTTAATAATTGATATTTGGAAGCAATCAGCGCTAAATTAGCTCTTCTTAAATTGTTTTGATTCTGAAGGCCATTGTATATATCGATTCCTACATTAGCTCCTGCAGAGGTAAATTGAGTCGTTTGATTTCTTAAAAGACCCGTAGTAATATCTTGATTCAATCCAATATTCCATGAATGATTAGTGGTCGCATTTATGGAAGGAAGAAAATTTCCTAAAGCACTTTTTTTATCTATTGTTGCTGTTTGAGTATCTAATTCAGATTGTTTTATCGATATATTATTTTCTAAAGCATACTTTACACACTCTTCGAGAGTCCACTGCTTCGATTGTGCCTGAGTAGATAATCCAATTAGGAGGATTATAACCAAACTGATATAACTATTTTTTTTCATATTCTTTGAATGAATGTTATGTAAAGATACAGTACAAATTTACATTTTCTAGTTAAGAATTTCAGCCGAAGCAGTAATTATTTTAGCAACTAAAAACCAATTAGTCAGCATAGTTTCTGATTTGTTACAATTACTTCTTAAAATATACTACTTTTAGTATTTTTGTACAAATTCAGATCCAATGCAACGCCTCTTTATTATTGTTATATTCCTTAGTTTTTTAGTAGTAGCCGTTAACTGTGCTTCACCCTCTAAAATTAAAAACTTCCAACCAGAGCCTGATGATGCGATTCCGTTAGTTTATGAAAATAGTCCTTCGTATATCCATTTACCCCTATCCATCCAATTAAAAGACATTGAAAACAAAACCAATAGCCTACTAAACGGGTTAATTTATGAGGACACAATTATCGAAGATGACAATATTGAAATTAAAATATGGAAAGTTGCTCCAATTCAATTTAAGAACAATTCCAGTCAGATTGACGATAACAAACTAAAAACAACTTTACCTCTTAAAGCAACAATAAAATACCGTATTGGAACATCAAAGTTGGGATTAAAATTATTCAATACAAAGGAATTCAATCTAAACGGAGTTGTCACCTTGGTTAGCGAAGTAGATTTAATAAATTGGAAATTGTCAACCAAAACCAAATTTCAAACAATTGAATGGAATGAAAGCCCTACAATGAAGTTATTAGGCAAAAATGTTCCTGTTACTTATCTTATTAATTCAAGCCTTCCTCTTTTCAAATCGAAAATTGAAAAAAAAATCGACGAGTCGATTTCCAAATCTATGGATTTCAAGCCTCATGTTTTATCTACTCTTGAAAAAATAAGTAAGCCTTTTCAAATGAGTCGGGAATACCAAAGCTGGCTTCGAATAAACCCTATCGAAATTTATAGTACCAATGCACGATTAACAAGTGAATCTATCCAATTAAACATGGGACTAAAGTGCACTATAGAAACTATAGTTGGCAATAAACCTGAACTAAAATTTAATCCCAATACTATTGTTTTAAAAGCTGTTACAACTATGCCAAATGCAATGGCAGCCAATATTGTTGCAGTATCAAATTACATAGATGCCTCTTCCATCATTACAAAAAACTTTGCTGGAAAAGAATTTGTTTCTGGAAAAAAGAAAATCAAAGTGCAAAATGTAACAATTTGGCATAAAAAAGGAAAAATGATTATTAGCCTAGACGTTACCGGTAATGTTAATGGCACTATTTATTTGACAGGAGTTCCAAAATTCAAAGAAACCTCTAAAGAGATTTATTTTGAGCAAATGGATTATGCCCTAGAAACAAAAAACAAACTACTACAAACTGCAAATTGGTTAGCCCAAGGGATAATTCTTAAGAAAATCGAAATGAATTGTAGGTATTCTATTCGTGAAAATTTAGATGAAGGAAAGAAAAACATTGAAGTATATTTGAATAATTTTTCCCCAATGCCTGGAGTATTTATCAATGGAAAAGTGGAAAATATTAATTTCAATAAAATACAATTAACTAACCAAGCCATAATTGCTTATATGAGTATCGATGGCAAAGTCAATATTTCAATTGATGGCCTAAAGTAAGACTACTTTTTCTTCATGCGGTATATCGCATATCCTATTCCACCAACCAATACATATGGAATGACCATCAAATAGACGATTCCATCATTTACTGCTTCAGCTTTTGTTTTATTGCCTTCGCTTGCTAAAGACGCTCTACACATAGCACACTGTGCATATGAGTTTAATGAGAGGGTGAAGAGCAGAACAAAAGCAAAACAAAACTTAATTTGACATTTTTTAAATACTATCAATTCTTTTGTTTTACTGAACATAATAAGGGGCAATCATTAAATATACAATTACTCCAGTTACGGCAACATAAAGCCAAATTGGGAAAGTGATTTTGGCAATTTTTTTATGTTGGTCAAATTTAGCAGCCAAAGCACGCACATAGCTAATTAAAACAAGAGGTATTACGGCAATTGACAGAATGATATGAGAAATTAAGAAACCGAAATAAACCAATCTAACAACACCATCTCCTCCAAATTTAGTTGAATCCGAAGTCATGTGATAGGCTACATACATGACTAAAAAAGCTAATGATAATGCAATTGCAAAAGTCATCAAACGTTCATGAAGTTTTCTGTTTCCTTTTTTTATAGCCATTACAGCCGCAATTAGAACAACAGCTGTTATTCCATTAATAGTAGCGTAAATAGGGGGTAAAAAAGAGAGTGGGGCTACATTATAACCCAAATCCTTTAACTTAACATTAAATAAGACGGCTACAACAACAGGTATCACAATCGACACTAGTACGATTAATGAATTGTATTTTTTATCAATAGTTGTATTCTCTTTCATAATTATTCGTTTAATAATAGTTTAATATCTTCTTGAATTTCTTTTACACCTTTAGCCTCCAATCCATCATAATATAAAATAGGATTTCCATATTGATCTTTACGACAACGAATATTTCCTTTTTTATCAATCAAAGCAAAAAGTCCTGAATGCTCAAATCCACCACTTACTTTACTATTCTCTCCAGCATACAAATTAAATCCTTTGTTGGCTAAATTAAAAATATAATCTTTATCTCCTGTTAAAAAATGCCAGTTAGATGAAGTAACACCAAGTACAGAAGCGTGTTCTTTCAACACCTTAGGAGTATCCGTTTCTGGATCAATACTAATAGATGCAATACCAAAATTAGGATTACCAAAAAACTGTTTTTCGATAACTAACATACTTTGATTCATTTTTGGACAAATTGTTGGACAACTAGTAAAAAAGAACTCAATAACATACACCTTTCCTTTGAAAGTTGCATTTGTAACTTTCAAATTATGCTGATTCGTTAATTCAAATTCTGGACAGGGTCCAATTGTAACCAAACTTTCATTATTAGATTCACCATTATTTACTTTATCCAAACGATCTGCAGAAGTTACAGTTCCTTTTTGAACTCTTTCAACAATGGTAGGAACAACTAATATTCCGAAAACTAAAATAATAAATGAGATCCCTATATAAGATTTGTTTTTCATGCTACTTCAATTAAATTTTTCTTGAGGCATTATTATTTTTCTTAAGTGCTGCACGATATTCGTATAAAATCACTTTAAAATCATCTAACATTTCATTACTTAATTCTGCAGGATGAAAGGTATCGTATCCCTCTTTGTAGTCTTTGTTTGCTTTTCTTCCTCTTAGATTTCTTTCTTTATCAAGAATATAAATTAAAGATGTTCCCAAACTATCATTTAATTTACCAACTAAATGTAATTGATTATAATATGCTGCAATTGCTTCAGGTGTGGCAAATACAAATTGCCATTGCTCAACTTCCGTATAAGTTCCTAATGCTTCAAAAATACGCTCTGCATCTTTCTCCGTCCCAATAGGGCACAAGTAAACAAACTGCAAATCTTTAAATCCGTGGTATCTCTGATACACTTTCTGATTTAAATTATATAAATTACCTCTATTTTTTAATAATTCAGTTCCTCCAAAACCAAGCACAGTGACTTTACCATCCAAACTCACTTTCTTTCCGCTTAGGGATTCCCAATTGCCAAAATCAGCTGTTTTAGGAGTTATAATAGGTAGTTTTGTATAACTGTTGACTCCTGATGCAAAAAAAAGATATGCAACAATAGGTAAAATAAATAGCACAAATAAAACTATATTTTTTTTCATAAGTTCAAACAGTTTAATAAAGCACAAAAATAAAAAAAGGCACGCAAAGCGTACCTCTTTTTTGAATTAATATCGTGTTAAAAATTCCATTTTATAGTAGAATTCTTAAAAACCCCATAAATATAATCTCCTTCGGTTAATAAAATAAAAAGAATATACAGTACTAAAAACACAACTGGAAAAACCACCGCATTTCGCAAAGAACTTTTTTCTCCTTCAATGTGCATGAAAGCCCAAACAATATAATACGCTTTAAAAATGGTTAAAGCATAAAATATCCAGTTCAATAAATTCATTCCTAAAAAATTAGTCATATGAAGTGACTCAGGCTTGATAATCCCTAAAATAACTTCTATAATGGTTACAGCAGATAAAATCCCGAAAACTTTCCAGATTCTACTTGTATTTGATACGTGATCGTGTGACATGATAATTACTTTTTTTGAAAATTAAACAAGATAGAATACTGTAAATACAAATACCCAAACTAAATCTACAAAGTGCCAGTATAACCCCACTTTTTCTACCATTTCATAGCTTTTTCTTTTTTCATAAGTTCCTAAAAGAACATTGAAAAAGATAATGATATTAATGATAACTCCAGAGAAAACGTGAAATCCGTGAAATCCTGTAATAAAGAAAAAGAAATCAGCAAACAATTTATTTCCGTATTCGTTTCTAATCAAATTAGCTCCTTCAACAACTACTGCAGCATCTTTCAATCTTGCAACAGATTCTTCTCTTGATAAAATTGTTTTTTGTTTTTCTTTATTGATTGTCTCAGTTCTAATCAATAAATCAGGATGGGCCTCAAAACCAGCTTGAACTTCAGCAACAGAATACGTTGGTAAAGTAGCTTCTTCCATAAACCATCGTCCTTTATTTCTTGTCAATTGCTCTCTTTCTTCAGGCAAGGTGGCAGCAAAGTCAGCCAAGGCTACTCTATGCCCTTCTTTGTCAACAAATTGAAGTAAACTACCTCCTTTTGTTTCGATAGCACCATATTCGCCTTTGATGAAATTTTTCCATTCCCAAGCTTGAGAACCAACGAAAATTAAACCACCAATGATGGTCAAAAACATATAAATTGTAACTTTTTGTTTGTTTAATTGATGTCCTGCATCAACGGCTAAAACCATTGTAACAGAGGAGAAAATCAATATAAATGTCATCAAAGCCACATAATACATTGGAGCAGATACTCCATGTAAAAATGGAAAGTGTGTAAACACTTCATCAGCCAAAGGCCAAGTTTCAATAAATTTAAATCTAGAAAAACCATAAGCTGCTAGAAATCCAGAGAATGTTAAGGCATCTGATACGATAAAAAACCACATCATTAATTTACCATAACTTGCTCCCATTGGCTCATTTCCGCCTCCCCAAGTTTTTTCTTCACTATTTGCAGTAGTAACTGTAGCTCCCATAAAAAGTAATTCGTTAAAAAGTTCCCAAATTTACGTTTTTTTCTTATTTAAAGAAAATTAAAAATAAAAATAAATATACCCATAGAATATCCAAAAAGTGCCAATACATCGCACCTAGTTCAATTCCAAGAGTTTGTGTAGAATTGTATTTTTGTTTAAAATGATTATAAATTATAATTAATAGCGAAATTATCCCTCCCGCCAAGTGCAATAAGTGCATTACCGTTACAATGTATAAAAAGGTAGTGGTAATCGAACTCGCTTGTCCGGTGAAATAATAACCCTCTGCTACAATCTGTCCAAAACCTGCAAATTGCAAAATCACAAATAAAATTCCCAGGAATAATGTAGACAATAACATTAAAGTTGTTTGTGCATAATTGTCTTTTTTTATGGCTTTTTTCGCCAAGAAAAAAGTAAGACTACAACTTAAAATTACAAATGTACTCCAATAAAATGCTGTTGGCAACTGAAAATCTTTCAACCAATCTGCTCTTGACTTACTAACTACAAAGGCACTAGTTAATCCTGCAAACATCATGGTCATACTTACCATGGCAAACAATAAAATTAATTTAGCTGAACGCTCTTTTTTAATTTTTTCTTCGTTTTGTGTCATTGTCATATCCATAACTATCTTAAAAATTTGTCAAATATATAAACTAATTGTAATAGTGTAATGTAGGAAACACTAACTAGCATTAAAGTTCTTGCTGCTTTTGCGGTTCTTAATTGGTACAATCGGATTGCATAAAACAACATCCAAAGCCCAAGTAATAAAACTACTACCGCAGCTATTGGCGTAATATATAACTGCCCTGTATATCCCAATACCGGCAAAAGAGATGCAACTATTAACCAAATCGTATACAAAATAACTTGCATGGCTGTTCCTTTATCTTTCTTGCCTGTTGGCAACATAAAGAAACCTGCTTTTTCATAATCTTCATATAAAAACCAACCAATTGCCCAAAAGTGAGGAAACTGCCAAAAAAACTGAATCAAAAACAAAGTTCCTGCTTCGATTCCGAAATTATTGGTTGCCGCAACCCAACCCAACATAAAAGGTATGGCTCCGGGAAAAGCACCTACGAAAACCGAAAGTGAGGTAACTGTTTTTAAAGGCGTATAGACACTTGTGTATAAAAATATTGAAATCGCACCAAACATGGCCGATTTTGGATTGATTGTATACAGTAAAACAATACCTAAAATAGTAAGTACAACAGCAATTATCAAAGCTATATTAGCCTCCATCCTACCTGACGGTATTGGTCTGTTTTTGGTCCGATCCATCAAGGCATCTAAATCTTTTTCAATCACTTGATTGAATGCATTAGAAGCACCAACCATACAATACCCCCCAATAATTAATTTTAAAAGAACAATACCGCTTAATGATGCCAAATCAGTTACGCCAAGCAAAAAACCTGCGATAGATGAAAAAACGACACTAACCGCAAGACCTGCTTTAGTAATCGCTTTGAAATCAAAATAAATAGCTTTGAGTGAAATTGTATTCAATGTAATTGGTATAAAACTGGTGCAAAGATACAAATAAGATTACGGAATTTAGAGCTTGATTTTTAGATTTTTTTTAGAAAAAAATACTTCGAATATAATTATTTTTTTAGCTGATCAAAGGTATAATACAAATACAAACTAAGTGTAATAATTGCAATTTCAAAAACAATTAAAGAAGCTATAATTCCAATTGAATCTGCTAAAAATCCAAGTACAACTGCTGGTATTCCAAAACCAACATAGCCGAAAAACATATAGCCTGATACCGCTCTTGCTTTTTGCTGGCCTCCCAAATCGGCTATAAGTGCTAAACCGCCTTGATAACTAAATCCATATGCCGCCAAGCCAATGCAGGCCGTTCCCAATAATACTAATGGCAATATACCAAAGTAGGATCCTACAATTACGATTCCAAAACCAATAGGTATAATTGCAAATCCTAATTTTAAACTTGTTGAGGGTTGAAAATGTTTTCGAATAATGGGTTGTAAAAAACCACCAGTCCAATTGATTAGCACCAAACAAAAACCGGCATAGGCTGTAAGTTCGAAGGTGGCTAATTGCGTTGGAATAATTGCAATAACTACACCTGTCGTAGCCCAACAAATAGCAATCGATAAATTAATCGGGAAAGACCCTTTTGGAAAATAGGGCAATCGAACTAGTGATCCTCCGATTGGCGGTAATTTAGGTAGAAAAAAAGTCATAATTAATCCCAATATTGTAATTGCAACCGCTATAAAGTAAGTGAACGGTAAATACGAAAATTGAATTAATAAAGCGATACTGGTCATAAAAGCACCGCCACTAAATCCAATCGCAGTAGCCATAGATGTAGCATTAGCAGCACGAACGGATGCTTTAGGGTCGAGGCGGAGTAATTCTGCGATGTAAGCGGTTCCTGTTCCCATACTAAGTGCCAATGCGACGCCTTGAAAAAATCGAGCAAAAATTAACGCATAAACGGTAGGGAAAACAGTAATAATTACATTGGAACACAAAGCCAAGAAAAGACTAAAAATCAAAACAGGTTTGCGGCCTATTCGATCTGAAATTCCACCTAAAAACACATAGCAAGGCAACATCCCAAGAATATAAGCCGATAAAACTAAGGACGTTTGCCCATTATTAAAACCCGCTAATTCTGCATAAGGTCGAAATAATGGCATGGACAAATTAACCGACAAAGTAATCAGAAATAATGCAAAAGATATAACAGTCGTGGATTGTAATTTCATATTCTTTCTACAAAAAAGTCCCACCTAGGTGGGACTTTGTTATGTATTATAGGATTGGTTATTTTTAATTTGTTTTGCTATAAATACAAATACAAACGCTAAAATAGCTCCGGAAAAATTAGCCAAAACATCAAAAAAATCTCCATTTCTTGTACTTGTCAGTCGCGACTGAAGCACTTCAATTCCAACACCGAAAAAAAATGAAAAAAATACAGCTCCGACTAATAATTTCGTTTGATTTCTCTTTTTCACCTGTTTTTTAAAAAATAAAAACCAGAGTATCGTAAATACAAAATGAAAAAAGGAATGAACTAACTTATCTAGATTTGGAATAGTAACCGATGGGATTTCTGAGGACGGCACTAAACAAAAGTAAGCTACCACAAGAGTCCAACACAAAGCAATCCAAAAAAAAATATTTTTAAGCACCAATTAATTCTTTGTAAGCCTCATTTGAAAGTAATGAATCTACTTCTCCTAAATCCGACACTTTGACTTTAATCATCCAACCCGCTCCATAAGGATCTGAATTTACGCTTTCAGGTGCACTTTCTAATGCATCATTGAATTCAATAATTTCTCCTGACAAAGGCAAAAACAAATCAGATACTGTTTTTACAGCTTCTACTGTTCCAAAAACCTCATCTTTAGCTAATGTTTGATCTAGAGTTTCTACTTCCACATAAACAATATCTCCCAATTCTTTTTGAGCGAAATCAGTAATTCCAACTGTAGCAACATCTCCATCGATGCTAACCCATTCATGATCTTTTGTGTACTTTAAATTTGCAGGTATATTCATACTGTGTATATATAAAATTAATTATTGAATTTCAGAGTACAAATGTAACATCTTCGTTCGAAATTTGAATTACAATTAAAAATTAATTTCCAAAATTATAACGCAATGTGAATCCAGAACGAATATTTGTTAAAGGAAAGGTAGTAGATACGACGGCTTTTGAAAAAGAATGATCGTAATAAAATATTGTAGTTAGGTTTTTACTCAGCGAATAATCTGCCGTCACTTTCAATGACCATATATTTTGACCAGCAGCCAACTGATTCTTATTATAATCCAAATAACGAACTAGTGTCTGATTATCACGCAAAGAAATATCTGCTTTTAAATTGATGTCACTCTTAATGATACCCGTAGGATTATCTGCCAAACGAGATGAAAAAATAACATCTTTGAATCGGTAACCAAACCCAATTACATATTCTACGCCCTTTACCTCAGTTAATAGATTATTATCAAAACTCATAGACAGCGCTCTGTCTTTTTTTATTTCTGTTATTACTTTAAACGAATTTTTCAACTCAAAATCCATACGCACTAATGGACTAAATTGCTCAACTAAATTGACGTTAGACATAATAGTCGAATTGAAGAAATTTCCATTTTTATCAACTCCGTTAGGATTGTTATCGTATTCAAAATTAGAACGGAAAGCATTAACTGTATACGATGATCTATAACTATGTTGAAATGATACCCGTTTGAAATTTTCCTTAAAAAACTCGTAGCGCATAAAACCGTTATATCGTAAGGTCCAATTTGGCAATGGAACCGTTTTAAAAATTCCTAAAGAAGTATCATTTGCTTTTGAACCTGAATAAGCTGCTAGGAAAGCTGGCAATAAAACAGCTTGATTATTTTTCCCATAACCTAACGGAAATCCATCTTTATCTATATTAGCAGGGTTTCCAATATCAATCCCCCGAGCTATTGCTAAACGATTGGCAATAAGTATTCGGTTGGCTCTAAATTGGTCAAAAGCAGATGACGAAACTGCATCGCTAGCCGCAAAAGAAGTTGAAATAAGTACTGTTGAAATTGAAAATATACCTGAATTATACGGTGATCTTGCATTGTAAATTCCATTATCAACATCATATTGTTCTGAAAAATTTTCGGAATACGAACGGTCTAAACTCAAATCAATTTTTAAATCTGGAAGCAGATCAATATTAGCGGTAGCTTTAAAAATAGTATTCTTTACTTGAGTAAAATTCTGATTGAAATCTGGGTAATTGGTCAGCCAACCCCTTTTGGCTGCTTCATACCGAATGTCATCTTGACTACCAAAAACAAATCCTAATGTAGGTTTTGAAGATCCAAAAAAACCAATCCCTGGAGTATAGCCTGGCAAAACAGTACCGCTATTCTGAGTATAATTCATTTGGATATTTTTCACAGCTGTTACAACACCAATGAATGCATCCATAAAAGGATTAGATGATTTTTGAATGGCAATTGATCTCACCATTTTTTCTCCTGGTTTTGGAGCAACTATAGGTTTGGGTCTTGAATTTGCAAACGATTTTGACTTGGTTAATCCCAAAAAACGATACAAATTTTCCATGTTCAAAGTAGCATTCAAATTATTTGAATTGGCATTTTGAATGGTATTTCCCAAGTTGTAAGATGCTCCCTCAATTTCTATTTGAGATAAAGCTTCAGACGTACGTTGCCAACTATAATCTGCAGTATAGGAATAATTAGCTTTAATAAAACTAAAAACTGGAATTTTATTGATTGGTATTTCATAGTTAACAACAAGCTGTTGTTGGTGTTGGTTTGGAGTTCCAATATTCCAATAATCATCCCAAACTGTCAGTTCGTTATTAGAGGAATTGTCAGCATTTAAATAACTCTTTACAATATTTCCAGAAGAAGCCGAATAGTTTAATTTTAAAGCTTTAGTAAGATTATAGTTAAACCCATATTGATAATTAAATGCGTAATTCCTTCTATACAAAGCATCTAAACCAATCCCTTCCACACCTTCTACTTGTCTAAACTGTTGGCGATTGTACTGCCTGATAATATCAGAATTAAAAGAAATACTAGCTGGTAAAAAATTAAAATTAAAGTCCTGAAGTAATTTCCAATAATTACTTTTTTTCATAAAAGCCACTTTACTAAACGGCTCTAAAGGTTTCGAATTGAAACTATAGGCAAAATCAACCGAGGTAGTAACTTGCTGATCCGTACGCTCTTCAATTTCAAAATCATGACGTTGTACCTCATTGATAGACTGCGAAAACGTGAAATTTTCTAGATCATACAAATGAGATTTACTCTTTGGATTTTTTTCTTTACGAACACCAATAAAATTGATACTGGTTCGTTTCGTATAATCAATGGCACGATTGCGAATATTTGCTTTTCTATCAGCATCAGTAGCAGTGTCAAAAAGTTGATTCAAACGAATATCTTGATTGAACGGATCGTATTCAGGAGTAATGATTTCCTCTCCTACCCCATAATTAAAAGGCAAATTAACTCCCCATTTTTTTGGTAATAGTCTCCCTAGATTAATATTAGTCACAATATTGTATTGTTGAATATCTTCTCGACTTCTTTCATTTGGACCTTGTTCCAAGTTGCCAAAACCAATCGTTGTTTTCTTTCCAGAAGCAGAAACAGTAACTAAATCAGCCATATTCGAATCAACATTCAAAATTGCAGCCATTCCGCCTTTATTATCCATATCGGCTAATCGCAATTCATTAAACCACACTTCCCCTTTAATTCGTCGTGCAACTTCATTACTTTTCACCCCTACCATCAATGTTCTTACAAGTCCGAAATTTGGATTCCCCTTGATTCCTAAACGTAATTTATTAGGTTTATTTGCCAATTTGGGATCCAACTCCTCTTCATTCTGATAATAAATTCCATCTTGAGGCAATGTCGTGGGATCAATTCCCATTGCTTTAATTTTCAATTGCGTCAATAACTCCAGCGCTAAATCAATTTGATTTTCTTCTGGCCAAACTACTTCTGGACTTAACGGAGAACAATTTGAGTTAGATGATGATGACGGCAGGGTTACTTTGAGCGGAATTTCTATTTGATAAAAATTTTGCGTAAAATCATTTCCAATACGAATAAATCCAATCATTTGATTGTCTCTAATTGCAATCTCATTAGGCAACGATTCTGCATGAATAAACATTTTCAATTTATTAAATTGACGCATGTCTACACTTATATTTTTAAATACACCTCTTGCATCTTTTGGTTCTAGCCCCTCTCCTCCAACACGAAGAGACAAGGATTGTTCATCCTGATTAATTACTGTATTATTGTTGTACAATTGTTCGCGAACCACACCAGGAGGAGTGATATAATTTATTGGACATCTTTCATTATTCTGTTGCAAATTCACAGCCAATACATCCAATTCCGTTCTGTCATCATCAACATTGGTGTCAGTTGCCTGTAATGTATTTGTAAAGCGTCTCCATTCTCCACGCACTAGTTCTAATGCTCCGAAACGAACTGTTATTGGATTTGCAAAACCGGTCATAAATAATCGCATAAATCGAATAGAACGAAAATCCGTAATATTTCCTATGGTATTTTGAGGCTGAGATACTGGAATTTTAAATTGTATCCAACGGGCCTCAGTAGTAGATCCATCTGGCAACTCCACTTGAGTATTTCTAATATCAGTTACAAAATTTTGTCCAACTTCCATGGCCGGTTTCATATCAATACTGTATTCATAGTACGCATTGATTGTATTCATAGTATTGTCCCTATTTATATCTTCTACATCAGGAAGCGTAGTAGCGCCTCTGTTAGGAGTATCAATGGATACTGCTGAATTTCCATCGGTTCCATTATAATTTTTATACCGTTCTAATACATCCCCCGAAGTATTCAAGTAATACTTGTAATCATCTGCTGCAGGATCCGTTTCAGTTGCAAAATTAGAATAAGTGGCAGCCTCATCATCATTCTTAAGACCATCGAGTCCAATGTCTTGATTACTTCTATTAGTTGAATTTGTGTCAAAAGTATATATCAATGATTGAGAAGCTGGAACATCACCCCAAAGTGGTCTAGGATTAGTAACAACTTGATCGGGACCTAATCCATTTTCATATTGTTTCCTTCCATCTTTCAAGACATCTTCAGATATTTCTCCTAAATTGAAATATATTTTTCCGGAATTTGAGCTCTTTGTAGCACCATTGCCTACAAAAGGATCTAACACCCAAAATTGAATATATTCTACATTTCCTTGCTCAAAATTAGTAGAATTTATAGCCCGCATAATACCCCCAAAATTATCTCTTGGATTCAAATTTACCGCTGTATTATTGTTATACGGTCCGCGCTCCGAAGGATAATAATTCAAATCTAAAGTACTAATTACTTGTGTTTGTCCTTGTGCAATATCGGTTAATGGATATAATTCTTGACTAAAAATTCTTCTGGTTGAATTCAAAGAAAGATCACTATTTGATATTCCGGTAGGTTTTTGAGTATAAAAAACAGGGTCTACTGTGTACCAAGCTAACTTAGCTCTTTTAAATCCATACGATAAATCATTAGCACTTTCATTAAAATTATAACGGCTTTCAGGATCATTAACCGGAGTAGAAGACAGACTCCAAGCTAGCGGAGATCGCATATCTATGGTCGACTGAGATCCTTCAAAGTCATCCACGTAGATAGTTGACTCCCCTTGAAATTGATCAGCCTTTGGAGTATCTGGTTGTAAGAAAGCAATTTCTCCTTTAATGGAGAGGTTTGAAGGAACATCCGTATCTATATTGGGCAATTTATTAGCCAATCGAGTTAAAAAAGGCACTTCCTTAGAAAAAGCAGTATTTACTCCAAAAATAGAATTATTAACTGATTCTTGTCCAAAGCTTGACTTTTGAGTAAACGGTCTTTCTGTCATTTTCAAAAAGGTTGCGCCAACAAGAAATTGATCTGAAATCTTATGCTCTACATTTACACCCATAAATCGTCTGGTTTGTTGACCAAAAATCGAATTATTTTCTAACGAAACTTCTATAGGTGTGTTGGATGCTTGTAATGATGCATCTAAAATCTGAACTCTCCCCAGTTGATAATTCACACTATAATCAACACCTTCCACTAATACTCTTCCCGCAGCAGAGACCTTGACTGAACCTTGTGGCACATTAAATGCGCCAATTGGTATGCCTTCACCAGTAGAAGATTTATACTTTCCACGCAATAAAAATTTATTTTTCTCACTATCCTGTAAAGCGGCAGATTGCGTGTTACGATACATGTTTCTAAAAACATATTTCTTTTGATTGGGATTGTAGGAATCAACGCTATTATAGGATTCTGCTGAGCCTGTATTTTTTAATTTCGAGAATAATAATTCGCCAAAAGGTTCTTTTACGGTAAAAATAATTCGCCCATTTTGAGCATCAATTGTCAATCCTGGCATAAAATCAAAAAAACCATCACCTCCAATTTGGGGATCGTTGTTGTAATTCAATTTATCTAAATTGAATACTTTTAACAAAGGCGTTTCAGCTACTTTATTTTCAGGGATAGGATTTACTGGAAAAGTTGTTCCTGTAACCGGACTAATGTAATTTATTGGAGAGGGATCAGCATATAAAATATTAAACCTGAAATCTTCTTTTTTTAGTTGATACCCTCCAGGAATTTGATAAATATTTTTCATCATTAAATTCCAAATAGGATTTTTCACATTGGTCAAGTTACTTTTCAGTAACTTTAATATTAAACTTTGGGTGATTATAGCTTGCGTCGTTGGACTACTTCCTGTCACCACTGTAGCGTCAATTCCGTCATTCCCAAATTCTCCTACTTGATATACTTGGTCTCCAATGGTATATTGATAGGCTACCGCTAATACCTCATCATTTGTTAATTTTTGCTGTAAGGAAATGTATCCTAATTGAGGATGAAAAGTATATTCATTGGGATTTAACTTTCTAGCATTTTCTAATTTTGAATAATCTTGGCCTTCACTTACACTTGCATTAAAACCAGCCTGTGCTGTTGCCATTTCACGAATGTTGGAATTCAATAATCCGGTACCATCTTTAATTTGATCAGGATCATAATCGTTATTCTTATTATCGGTTGGCGCATTAGGTAACTGGTTAAACATTCCAGTTGGAGGGTTTTTTACTACAATTTCTTCATCAGGAACTCCCGATAACTGACTTTCTCCTAAATCTTGAAGTGCAATAATATTTCGAATATTATTATTCGTGGTCGTAATTCGATTTTGTCTATTGGTGACCCAGACTTCTAAACGAGTGATCTGAACCCTACTATCTATAAATGGGTAATTTTTAAGTGCAGTATCGTATTTATTTCTAAAGAATTGGGACAAGAAGAAATGGCGATCACTATCGTAATCCAAAGCGAAAATATCAAAATTTTGAACTGTTCCGCCACCTTCGGCTACTACGCTTTTAGTTTGTGATTTTTGTTCAGAAAACACTCCTGTTACAGAGGTTTTACCAAACTGCAATTTGGTTTTTACTCCAAATAAACTTTGCGCTCCTCGAATTAAAGTACTATTCAAAGGCATACTTACGTTACCTATCTCAATATTTTGAATGATAGCGTCTTCCGAAGCACTGTAACTTGGGTCATATGCTATTTTGAATAAATTTTGAAATGAAAAAGTCGATTGGGTATCATAATTGGCATTTACACTAAGTCGCTTCCCCACTTTACCAGTCAATCCCAAGCTTATTCTCTGATTGAAATCAAATGTAGTTGTAGTGCGATTTCTGGGAGAAAAAGAGGGATTATCTTGTTTAGTATACCTAAAACCCAAATCCATTTCAACAGAACCTGTTGGTTTTACATCGATTGTATTTCCTCCAAAAATGGTTTCAAATAATCCTGATTTAACATAATATCTTGGCAATAAATCTTTTTTTGCCTCTTCAGCTCCATCCTTTTTACCGTCTACTGCATCTGATTTTTTTCTAAAATAGGTACGCATCGATTCCTTAAGAACTAAGCTTTCATATTCTTGTGGAGTTAAAATTATGGGGTAATCAATTGTGAATCCATCAACAGAATTCGTATAAACATACCGATCTGTTTCAGGATCATAGGTGTAACCAGACAAAATACTTTTAGGGTCTTTTAACTTAATTTTTCCTATAGAAAACCCTTTTTTAATAGTATCCTGAACAACTGGTGCAACTTGAGCTTGAACTACACAAGTAGAAAATAAAATAAGCAATAAATGACAAATTTTATTCATAAAATTTCCAATTTCTTTATGCAATTACAAACTTTTCAATGCTTTTTTGATGATCGATTCTACCGATGCATCTGGGTCTTCTTTGATGATTTTTTCCACTACTTTTTCAGATGTTTTACGAACAAAACCTAAAACCTCTAATGCAGATAACGCTTCATCTCTGTTTGTATTGTTCAACACCATAGAAACTTCATCTAAATCATACAATTTAAGCACTTTGTCTTGCAAATCGAGAATTACTCTTTGGGCAGTTTTGAGACCAATTCCCTTTATGGATTGAACCGTTGCAACATCAGCAGAAGCAATCGCTTGAATTATTTGCTTAGGTTCCAAAGAAGATAGCATCGTTCTGGCAATACTTGCTCCAATTCCCGATACCGATAACAGCATTTTAAAAATTTCTCGTTCTGATTTTTCAAAAAAACCAAACAATGTATGTCCATCTTCTTTTACTTGAAGGTAGGTAAATAATTTAATTTGATCCGCATTAGGCAGTAAGGAATACGTATGCAATGAAATATTAATATGATAACCTACACCACCGCAATCAATTACAACTTCGGTAGGGTTTTTTTCAACTAATTTTCCTTGAATGTGTGCTATCATAACTATGAGTGAATCACTTTATTTTGTTCTTACTTTTTTTGTTTTTCTTGTGCATCAATAACCGCAATAGCAGCCATATTTACCATTTCTTCAACACTAGCACCTAATTGAAATATATGAACTGGTTTACCCATTCCCAACATAATTGGACCAATTGATTCTACATTATTCAATTCTTTCAATAATTTATAGGTAATATTGGCTGACTCTAAATTGGGGAAAATTAAAGTATTTACTTTTTTTCCAGCCAATTTTGAAAAAGGGAATTTTTTCTCCAACATCTCTTGATTTAAAGCAAAATCTGCTTGGATTTCTCCATCCACAATCAAATCAGGATGATTTTTATGCAAATACGCTACCGCTTCTCTCACTTTAGCGGCACCTTCATTAGTTGAAGAACCAAAATTTGAAAAAGAAACCATTGCAATAACTGGCTCAACACCAAACATTCTAGCTGATTTAGCAGTCATGATTGCAATTTTGGCTAAATCATCAGCTGTAGGGTTTATATTAATGGCGGTATCCGATAAAAACATTGGCCCACGAGACGTTAACATCATATTGGTAGTGGCAACAATAGAAGCGCCTGGAGCTTTTTCTATCAATTGCAACATTGGTTTTACCACCGAAGGATAACTTCTAGAATGACCTGAAACCAAAGCATCTGCTTCACCTTCATTGACCATCATTGCAGCAAAATAATTTCTTTCGCGCATTAATTTTTGAGCATCTAACAAGGAGATTCCTCTTCTTTGTCTGGTTTTCCAATAGGCCGATGCAAAACGATTTCTTCGTTCTTCTTCTTCACAAACCTTAGGATCAATAATGACTACATCTGCCTCAAAACCTATCTCTGATTTTAATTCTAAAATTACGTCCCTATGACCTAATAAAATAGGGTATCCAATACCTTCTTCATAAACAATTTGAGCCGCTTTTAGAACATCTAAATGATCTGCTTCTGCAAAAACAATTCGTTTTGGATCTCTTTTAGCTCTATTGGCAATCAATCGAACCATCTTATTATCATGCCCTAGTCGTTCCAAGAGTGATTCTTCGTATTCGTTCCAATCTGTAATTGGATTTAAAGCAACACCTGAATCCATGGCTGCTTTTGCAACAGCTGGGGCAACTACAGTAATTAATCTAGGATCAAATGGAGAAGGAATGATGTATTCTCTACCAAACGTTAATTTAGTTACTCCATAAGCAATATTAACTTGTTCAGGAACATTTTCTTTTGCTAAAGCTGCTAACGCTTTTACCGCCGCCATTTTCATAGCTTCGTTAATTTTAGTAGCGCGAACGTCTAATGCTCCTCTAAAAATATAGGGAAAACCAAGAACATTATTCACTTGATTAGGAAAATCAGATCTTCCTGTTGCCATAATGATATCTTTTCGGGTAGCAACCGCTAAATTATAATCAATTTCTGGTATAGGGTTTGCCATGGCAAAAACAATTGGATTGTCTGCCATTGTCAACAACATTTCTGGTGACATGATATCTCCTGAAGATAATCCTAAGAAAATATCGGCTCCAACTAAGGCTTCTGCCAAAGTCATTTGAGGTATATCCTTAGCGTATTTTTGTTGTAAGGGAGATAACGAAGGATTGTCTTTGGTCAACAATCCTTTACTATTAAACATTAATATATTTTCTAATTTAACACCTAATAAAATATATAAATCAGCACACGCTAAAGCTGCAGAACCAGCTCCAGAAACAACCATTATCATGTCTTCTGCTTTCTTTCCGGCTAATTCTAACGCATTTAATAGCGCTGCCGATGAGATAATTGCGGTACCATGTTGGTCGTCATGCATTACTGGAATATTGAGCTCTTCAACTAAACGACGCTCAATTTCAAACGATTCAGGAGCTTTAATGTCTTCTAAATTGATTCCTCCGAAAGTGGGTGCAATATTTTTAACCGTTTGGATAAACTCTTCAACGTTTTTTGTATCAACTTCAATATCAAAAACATCAATTCCAGCAAAAATTTTAAACAACAATCCTTTGCCTTCCATTACTGGTTTAGAAGCTTCTGGACCAATATCACCCAATCCTAAAACAGCTGTACCATTAGAGATTACCGCAACTAAATTCCCTTTTGTTGTATATTTATAAACGTCATTGACATCTTTTGCAATTTCTAAACAAGGTTCAGCTACACCCGGTGAATACGCCAAAGATAAATCTCTTTGAGTAGCATATTTTTTAGTTGGAAGAACCTGAATTTTTCCTGGTTTTGGATGGGAATGATATAATAATGCCTCGCTTTTTTTATTGTTTTTATCCATTTCGTTTTGAATTTTAAGATTCGCAAAGATAGAACTCTTGAACTAAAAAAAGGATTTTAGAACGAGTCTTTTGCAAAATGCAAAAAGCTGCATAAATTGCAGCTTTTTTGATTTTTTAATAATTTCTATTGGGTAATATAGGAATTGAGATGATTTATTGTGTCTTTTTGTATTTCAATAATCGCTTTGACTACATCACTAATCGAAATAATTCCAACCACAACGTTATTATCCAATACGGGCAAATGTCTAATTTTTTTGGTATTCATCAACTCCATACAATAGTCTAAATTATCGGATGGTTTGATACAAATTACTTCGCTAACCATAATCTCTTTTACTAAAGCATCTTTTGAAGACTTGTCCTTTAAGACAATTTTACGCGCATAATCTCTTTCTGATAGAATTCCTTTTAAAATAGTGTCTTCGATAACAAGTATAGCACCAATATTTTTTTCACTCATTATAGTCAATGCCTCAAACACTGTATTGGTAGATAACACTGAATACACTTCTTTTCCTTTTGAACTAAGAATTTGATTTACAGTCATAATTTTAAGTTTTAGTAAGCCTAAAGTTAAGAAAATAATCTTTCCGAGTACAAAAAAATCTAACTACCTGATGCTAAATATTCTTTTATATTGATCCCTTCAGGTAAACGCCCAACATTTTGCAATTTTAGAACTGCTAATTTTTGAGCTATAGTAATTGTTTCCTCAAAATCTTTCCCTAACAATCGAGCGTATAAAAATCCGGTCCAGAAAGCATCACCAGCTCCTGTCGTATCTTTAATGTCATCAATATGAGTAGCTTGTTGATGAAACATACCGTGTTCTTTGTCTGATAAAACTACGCCATCTTTTCCTTTTGTTAAACAAATAGTAGACGCACCTAATTCATGAAAATAATCAAAAATATAATCTTCTGTTTTAGACGCTGCAAAAAGACGATAACAATCGTCTTCACTCAATTTCACTAACGGGTTAGTTGATAAATAATCTCGTAATACTTGTTTTGCTTCTTCTCTGTCTGGCCAAATACGTTCTGAAAAGTTAATATCAATACTCGTTTGCAAACCTAATGCTTTGGCTTTTTTGGCACTTTCAACAATAGTAGTACGTGCCGGATTTTTGCTTAATGCAAAGCAGGTGGTGTGAAAAATCTTAGCGCTTTCTAGTAATGCATCAGGTATTTGAGATGGCAATATTTGATAATCTGCTTCTCTATACGGAATGAAATCCGGTGTCCCAGTAGATTTGGAAACAAAAATCACTGAAGTAGGCTCAGTTTCTGATCTTCTAACTTGAGAAGTAATCACATGATTGTCTTTCAACTTTCTTACGATATATTCACCAAGTCCATCTTCTCCACAGGTAGCTACTATAACCGATTTTAGCCCTAATCGTGTTGCATTGACTGCAACATTGGTTGGTGAACCACCCAAAAAACGGTGGTAATCTTTGGTTCTATTGATAGAAGTATTTACTTCGTGTCCTATAAAATCTATAAGTACCTCTCCGGCACAGATCAAGTCTATTTCTTTTTCCAATTGTAACGAACTATTTGTGTTTAATTTTTATTGAGTAACCTTCTTAGACTGAATAAATAAAGTACAAACTGCACCAATTAACAGTAAAACCCCAGCAAAACTAATTGCTAAACGGGCATCATTATTCAAGAAATTTTTAAGGATATATCCAAAAGTAAGGTTTTGAAAAATCATTGGAATTACAATCATCATATTGATAATTCCCATATAAACGCCATAACGTTCTTTAGGAATATGATTTACAATAATCAAATACGGAATTCCCATCATACTTGCCCAACCTACACCATAACCAATAATAATAGCAAAAAACAAATATTCATTATGAATCGTTGGGAAAATCAAAAAGCTAATTCCAGCCAAAATTAAACAAGCAAAGTGCACCAATTTTGGGCTGTATTTTTTAGCTAATTTTGCCAAATAAAACGCCACTGAAAACGTAATGACAAAACCAAAAGCACCTATAAGTCCATTCCATTCAACTGCATTTTCATAAAGCGATTTGTTTTTTGGGGTGGTGTCCCAAACAGAAAGCGCTATACTTTTGGCATTATTTTGCCAATAACACATTAAGGCATACCACTGGAATAAATACACTAAAAACAATTGCCACATTACTTTAGGCATTTCTAAAACCGCTTTGTAAATATCAATAAAAGGAGAAAAAATATTTAATGGTTCAGCTTTTAATCGGACTAATTCTTCCGCTGTTGGTGGAATTTCAGGAGTTTTTTTCATACTCCACCAAATGGAAGTAATGGATAAAACGGATCCTAGAAAAAACGAAGCATAAATCCAATTTGGTAATGCTCCGGTATAACCAATAAAAACTATTGGGAATAAGAATAGAGAGATGTACGATAAAAATTGACCAAATCCAGTAAAAAAACTTTGTGCTTGAAAACCAGTTGGTTGTTGTTCATCATCTAATGTATCAGCCACAAAAGCTCTGTAAGGCTCCATCGCCGTGTTGTTTCCAACATCTAATAATAACAATAAACCTGCTGCCATCCATAAAGAACTACTAAAAGGATACAACAATAAAGCCACACTGCAAATCATAGCTCCTATGAAAAAATAGGGTTTACGTCGTCCCCAACGTGGATGCCATGTTTTATCACTCATTGCCCCAATGATGGGCTGAATTAACAAGCCAGTTAATGGTCCTGCCAAATTCAAAATTGGGATTTGATCCGGATTAGCTCCTAAAAAATCATAAATAGGATTTACAGCACTTTGTTGCAACCCAAAACTATATTGAATTCCAAAAAATCCGACATTCATATTAATGATCTGCCAAAAACTTAGTTTTAATTTTGTACTCATACGATTTGGTTTTGTTGGTTAGCTGGTAAAAGTAATTGTAAAATCCCAAATGGAAACCTTTATAAACCAAAAAACGTTTTCGCATAAGGCGAAAACGTTTTCGAGTTGATGAGATTATGAAGTATAATTTTTATCTTATTTAGCAGCAAAAGGAATTACAATTTTAGTTTCCCATTCTAATTCATTACCACCATTGAACGGATTGGCTAAGAAATTTTCTATTACTTTAGAATCCAATGTTATATTTTCTTTTTTGGCATAATCTAATAAAGCAAACCAAGCCCTATCAGAAGTTCTAAAATTTCCAAAATAAGTTGCCTTTAATCCTTTGACAGCAGGAATTGTTTTGAATTTTACTTTTGGATTTGCAACAAATTTGGCATTCTTAGGAATTGGGAAACAATAATTGAATTGAAGCACCTCTTTGTCTTTGTCCCAATTAGTAACTTCTATAAAAGGCTTTCCAATAATTTTAATGTTATTTCTAAATAAATAGCCCGTAATAACAGCATCATTCGCTATCATCGTTTGCGCTTTTTCTTGCATTACACTGGTAAGGCTTATGTACGCAATGTAATCAGCAGTTGATTCACCTTCGCCATCAATCCTAACCTTAAACGCTTTTAAATGCTCATCTAATCCCACTTTGAAATCTTTGACGCGTGCAATTTGTTTTTCACGAAAAGGTGTCGAGACAAACGGAGCGGTAAGTTTATTGTACCAACTGTGATTTTCGTCTTTTATATCAACTACAATTTTAGTAGTGGAATCATTTACTGAGGTAAGCGTCCAAGTATACACTAAATGTTCGTCCCCTTTTTTTAGTTCTTGTTTAATAAAATCGTAGTTTCTTTTTTCTACAGTGGTATAACTTTCCGCATTGGATTTTGTCTTGGCTGCAGCCCATTCTTGAATACCCTGATAAATCGTTCCGGTAGCAGTTTTGGCTTCAAAACGAATGGTATAATCGGAAGGCTTCAATAAAAAATACCAAGCAACAAAAGCGATTAGAACGACAACAATAGATC
Source organism: Flavobacterium sp. (assembly GCA_017984035.1). The sequence goes on along the minus strand of JAGOAF010000001.1, from coordinate 25,729 downwards.
CTTTAATTTTAGTATTCATTGTACTTATTGATTATTATTTTGATTTAAAAAAACTGATTTCTTTATTAATATAATTCCCCAAATTTGTTCCTTGTACAACTCCGTTTTCAATAGCTGCACGATAATGGATTCCACCATACAGTCTACTTATTGAAGCCTCTGAAGCCGCTTGTTTGAATGATTTAAAATTCCTTTTAGGCAAACCAAAAGGAATTTCAGAATCGTCTGTATAGCTAAAATTATCTCCGAAAATAGATGTTAAAATAACTGATGAACAAGACGAAACCACCGAGTGTCCACTGGTATATTCAGGGAAAGGAGGCGTTTGTAATTGCGGTTTCCAATCTTCGTCAATGTATAAATTAATATAGGTTTCCGGACGAATTACATTGGTTCTATATTTCTCGTGCCAACAACTAATAAAACTTTCAAAAATTCCAATAGACGTTTTTGTAAATGTAAAAACAGTGGATTCAAAATCTGATTTGGTTTTCTTCAATGCAATTTTGGCAATATTGATCCAGTGCGCATCGGGTGTGTTTTTCTTTTTGGCAAACATCATATGCCCTTGAGTCACGGTAGCATACGGATTACAATCCCAAAAGGTAGCAATAGCAGATTTTTCAGGAATAGTATTTGCCCTAGCATTTTCGATAGCTAATAATTCTTCCGACATTGTATTTCCAACATCATAGGTTTCTTTCGCTTCTTTGTAAAATAAAGAATTTTTATCAGTAGAAAATGGATGTGGTGCTTTTGGTCTAAATTGAGAAGCCGAATCCATCACTAAAGTTCTTATTTCTGCCCAATGTGGTTCTATACCGTCCATATATGCAGGTGGGGTTGGTTGCCATCTTCCTGGTTGATCGGTATGTACTGAATATTTTGGATAAGTTCTTGTTTGTTTGTAATTGTCTTTTCCCATCCAAATTTTAATTCTATCGACTACTTTTAACGCATACTCTTTAGAAACTTCAAATTCTTTTTTATTTTCTGAACCCCACTTCTCATACAAACTGTCTCTGTATTTTTCCAATGCTTCTTCCGAAAAAATCAATTGTTTACTTACTTCCATATGCGCAATTAAAGCAGCTAATTTCTGATTTACACCACTTTTAGCATCTAATACTGGAATAGAATCCAAACCAGTTAACTGCCCTTGAAGACTTTCATACTTAGAACTGTTTTGAGCAATAATCTCGTAAGCAGCCACATTAGGATAAACATAAATTCTACTAGCAACTGGTGGAGAAAAAATATCATGTACCATAATTCCGGTAACAGTATCTACCGCAGCACAATAATCATCTGTAGTTACAACAATAGGTTGGTCTTTTTTACAAGCGCTAAAAAGAACCAATAGCAATCCTAAAAGAGAAATTTTAATTTTCATTTGTTTTAATTTAATTTTTATTCATAGGAAGTTCATACACTTCCGCTTTTTTATTATTGATGGTTACCAAAAGATATTTCTTCCCGTTAAACGGAATAATATCAAGATGGCGCACCGCTTTTTGTGACAAATCTATTCCAATTTGGTTCCCCAAATAGATCGTTTTTTGATTTTTAATTAAAGCTCCTGAAAAACCATCAAATCTACTGTGAAAAGGAGTAACTCCAAAATAATTCCCCGCAGCAAAAATTTCATTTTTACCATCGCCATCAAAGTCAAATTGCACAAAACTAGTAATTGGACCAACTTGCATTTTATTTGAAAAAGGAACGAAGGTAAATTTTCCTTTATCGTTTCTCAAATAGCCTGATTTTAAATTATGCACTTCATACAAAGCCGCTTTTTCTAACATGGATGGATCGAACACTTCATCTACTTTTTTCCCTGCAAAAGATTTGTAATTATTGAATTTTTTCTTCAACATACCACTAAATTCCTCAACTAATTCGTCAAGCCCCATTGTCGGATAGTAGTTTCCTTTTTTCTCTATCGCTACAATCGTTTCAAATGTTCCATTGGTATCAAAATCATCATAGTACATTTTCATTGGAAACTCTTTTGATGATTTGAATTTGGAATTCATTCCCCAGTTCCCCAATAAATAATCCTGATCACCATCATTATCAATATCAAAGGCAGCGATGGATTGCCATAATCCATTATGATTACCTGGAAATAAACTCTCCGTGACTTCTTTGAAGTTACCTTTGGTATTGGCAAAAAATTTGGGTTTCATCCATTCTCCAACCACAATCAAATCTGGATTCCCATCTTTATTAAAATCAGTAACCAGGGCATCGGTTACCATTCCGATACTTGAAAAAGCAGCTCCTTGTACTATGGTAAATACGCCTTTATTATTGTTCATCAAATAACAATCCGGCATTCTTCCAAAACTGTTTGATTTGGAATTGTTACCAATAAACACATCCAAATCGCCATCTTTATCGTAATCAATTGTTTTAATAACTGAGGCATTCATTCCTTTTGTTTCAGGCAAATTGGATTTAGACAATGCACTACCTTGGTACAATCTAGGAATTAAATTGGCAGCATATTGTCCGCTTCCAGAAGCAACGAACAAATCGTTTTGGCGATCCCCATTAAAATCACCAATAACTGCCGAAGCGTCTTCATAAATTGAATCAGCAACAATAGTTGAAAAACTTTTCTTCGTAAATCCATTTCCGTTTTGAAGATAAATTGCCGCTTGTTTGCCTTGTGCTCCACCAAAGAAAACATCACTTTTACCATCATTATTTATATCGCCAATAACAGTTGCAGGACCACGATCAGAACGTTGATAAGGAATTAATTTTTGAGCAGTAAAATCTACAAAATCATTTTCTTGATGAATAAAATCAATCCCTAGATTAGTTACTGACTTTTTAAAAATTGGCAATACTGAAGGATGTAAATTGGCGTAATTAAAGGCTTTTCTATTCTTATTGGGTTGAACCGTTAGCGTTTGATTCGTCTTTACCTTTTTAAGGGTTTGGTACGTTTTATCAGGCCAGATAATTTGAACGGAATCTACCTGAGTAATTTTACCATAACCAAAATGTGCTACAAGTTCAGAGCTTGATTGAAAACCACGGGTCGTCTGAATGTCTTTAAACTGTTTTTGTCCTTTGACATACGAAATAACTTTGGCACCAACTCCAAAAGTATTTTTCCCTCCAAACTTTAATTTAATTTTCAGGTAATTCGCTTTCTCATTTGTTTTATTGATATAAATCGAAGCAACACTATTCAAATTATTGGTTACCACATCTAAATCACCGTCATTATCTAAATCAGCATAAGCGCCCCCGTTAGAAATAATGGAATCATTTTCTATCCAGTCATTAGAACGGTTTTTAAACTGTAAATCTTTAGATCCTTGAAATACATAGTTGGGTACATTTGCCGAAGGCATTTTCTTCAAAGCTTCTTTGTCTATAAGTTTTGTCGAATTTAATTTGGTTTTAATGTTCGAATTAGAATAGTATTTTATGTAGTCTAAATCGTTAGGTCTTTTTGGAATTCCATTGCAAACAAAAATATCTTGTTCACCATCTTGATCATAATCAGCAAATAAAGTACTCCAACTCCAATCTGTTGCAGCTACTCCGCTTAGTAAAGCGGTCTCGGTAAAATGTTTTCCACCTTGATTAATTTGCAACATATTTCGAGTGTACTGATAGTGGTAGCCTAACTTTTCTGTACGGTATTTTAACATTTGAGGGTTGTCATCTCCAGCTGAGGATTTTAGATCCGTTTCGTCTTCAGGAAGCATATCCAAAGTCATCAAATCAGGAAAACCATCGTGATTGATATCGGCAGCATCTACACCCATTGAAAAACGGCTGGTATGCCCAAAATAATTTTTCATGCTTTCGGTAAAAGTACCTTCGCCATTATTCAAGTAGTAATAATCATCTTCATGAAAATCATTACAAATATAAATATCCGGATTGCCGTCTAAATTAAAATCGGATACAGCAATACCCAATCCATACCCATTGGCTCCACCGAAAATTCCGGCTTTTTTACTCACATCTACAAAATGACCATTGTCGTTTCGAAATAATTTATCCCCCGTTTCATAGCTTCTTTTATTTCTAATATCGGCTTTACCATAGGATGCTTCTGAATGAACAGCATGATTCAATAAATACATATCCAAATCGCCGTCATTATCGTAATCTAAAAAGGCAGCTGATGTACTAAAATTGTCCAAGTCCAAACCGTATTCAGCTGCACTTTCGGTAAACGTATTGTCTTTATTGTTGATGTACAACTCGTTGTGACCTTCAAACCCATGAATTCCAACAACAGCACAAACATAAATATCCAAATAACCATCGCCGTTAACATCTGCCATAATGGAACCTGTATTCCAATCGCTTTCTCCTTCAACACCTGCTTTTAAAGAAATGTCTTCAAATTTATTTGCTCCTTTATTCAGGTACAATTTGTTTTTTCCTTGGTTAGAAGTAAAATAAATATCTACTAAACCATCATTATTAATATCGCCAAGTGCCACACCGCCTCCATTGTAATAATAGAGATAATCTAAAATCGAAATGTTTTTGGATTCATCCAACTGATTCACAAAAGCCACCTTACTTTCGTCTGGAGACAATTTGTCAAACAATTGATTCTCTTTTTTGGAACAGCCAACAATTACTAATGATGCTAGCGCTATTGTAATGAAATTATTCATTGATTGTAAATAATTTAGGTGAGGCATTATTCAATACTGCTATAAATGAAGCTGGTTTATTTTTAGTTTTAATTGCCTTCATTTTTTGCACTTCACCTGTAATGAAAAGACCAGATGTTGGGTATGGCAACAAACTGAACTTGCCTTTTTTACTACCCAATAAAACACTTCCGTGGCTGGCATCCAAACGTCCAAATTGAGGTTTAAACTCGTATTGATTTCCTCCAAGGATAATATCTAAATATCCATCTTTATTGACATCTAAAACACAAGAGGTATTCACGGTGGATAATTGTACTTCCTGAGGCATTATTTGAATTTCAAATTGACCATTTCCTTTGTTTATAGCAATAATACTCTCTTGAATAACTGCAGTTTTCTGCAATGCATTGCTAATTACTTCTGGAGCAAAAATCTCTTGAATTGTTTTTTTAGCATAATCGCTATAGTTTAAATTTTTCTTTTTAATAGAAGGGATTTGTTTGGCCAATTCTTGTTTTAAATTAATTGGCATGTCTTTTTCGTCAATCGTCCGTGTGGTAATTTGTTCTATCGTTCCGTTACTATCAAAGTCATTGATAAATAAACGCATTGGATTTTTAGCCGTTGCTTTGTAAGAAGTATTTGTCCCCTTATTACCTAAAATTAAATCTTTTTTACCATCATTATTCAAATCTACACATTGAACGGAATTCCAAAAACCGCTATATCCAGATAAATTTGATTGATACACAGCTAAACGTCTTCCTGTGTTTTTGAAAATTTGAGGCGCCATCCAATCACCAACTAAAATTAAGTCTTTCTTGTTATCATTATCGACATCTTCCCAAACTGCATCGGTAATCATTCCTGTAGTATTAAGTTTGAAAGCCTTTTTATCAATTACATTGGTAAAATTGCCTTTTCCATCATTTTCTAACAGCAAATGCTTAGGGTCAATTCCGTAGACTCCGGGTACGCTTCTGCTACCCACAAAAATATCCACATCGCCATCTTGATCAAAATCATAAGGAGCTACAACAGCCACATTGGTACTTGCTGAAGGAATAACGGTACTAGATTTAGAAAAGATTCCTTTTCCGTTATTCATGTATAAACGATTTTTAAAATTTTCCGGACTGGTTCTTTCATTACCTCCAGAACCAACTACTAAATCCAAATCACCATCACCATCAGCGTCAAGAAAAGAAGCTGCGGTGTCTTCAAAATTTGCATCGCCTTCAAAGGCAGCTTGTTTAGTAAGACTAAAAACAGTTCCGTTATTACTATATATTTTTCCTGCTTGTCCTTTGGCACCACCAATAAACACATCTTCATTACCATCACCATTAATATCCCCAACTGCTAATGAAGGTCCTTCTTGCGAAAGCATTTTCGAGATCAATCCTTCGTAATCAAAATCGATAAAATCATTTTCTTTGTGCGCTGCCCAATTCGATTTAACTTCCTTTAATAGTGGTTTTGTAATTGTTGTTTTAAATACATAATCTGAAGTAGCATTTGCAATGGACAAATTGATAGTTGTGTTTGAAGCTACTTTCTTAATAGTTTGTGTTTTGCCATTTGGCCAAATTACTTGTAAGGAATCAATTTTTTTGGTTCCAATACCAAAAGTCATTACATAATCAATTGATGATTGAAATCCTCTGGACGGAATTAACTCTTGACGAATAATTGCTGAACCAGAATATAATTCAACAATACTTCCAACAGCAAACTTATTTTTAAGATCCCCTTTCAACTTCACTTTTACAAAATGATTGGCTTTATTTTTCTCTGAATTATTACGAAATACAAATGACTCCATATTCACATTATTGACTACTAAATCCAAATCACCATCATTGTCCAAATCACCATAAGCAGCTCCATTAGAAAAACTTGGTGTATCTAATCCCCAAGAACTAGCGTTATTGGTAAAGGTCAAATTAGTATTGTTTTTAAAGGCATAATTCGGAATTGGAGTACTTGGCATTTTAGCAATAATGGTTTCAATATCTTCTTTTACTCCAGTAACCACCATTTTTTGCATCAATTCATTAGCAAAAAAATCCATAAAATCCTGATTAGTCAAATCATGATAAATACCATTACATACATAAATATCTTTGTAACCATCATTATCCATGTCGAAAATTAGCGCTCCCCAACTCCAATCAGTTTTTGATACACCCGCAAAATTGGCAATTTCAGTAAAATGACTTCCGTTATTGATGTGTAATGCATTAGACATGTATTGATTAAAGAAATCCATGTGTAATTTTCGAGTCAATAAATCGTAGTTTTCAAAACTAGTAGTTGTTTTTAAGCGTTCGTCACCTTCAGGCAACATATCAGTTGTAAAAATATCCGCTTTACCATCGTTATTGATATCTGCAAGATCTGCACCCATAGAGGCCTGACTTATGTGGGTAGCCCAAGTTTGTATTTGCTCAGAAAAAGTTCCGTTTTTATTATTAATATACAAATAATCCCTTTCATAGAAATCATTGGAAACATAAATGTCCGGGTATAAATCCCCATTAACGTCTCCTACGGTTACACCTAAACCAAAACCTATCAAACTTCCAAAAATCCCAGAAGCTTCACTGACGTCTACGAATTTCCCATCATCATTACGTAGCAACTTATCACCTCCACCTTTTAATATATCAGCCACTTTCCAGTCTTTGTCGCGTAAATCTCTCTTATTAGAATAATTCAAAGAACTTACTGGTATAAAACTATTATTTAAAATATAACAATCTAAATCACCATCTTTATCATAATCAAAAAAGGCAGCGTGGGTAGTAATTCCGGTATCTGCCAAATTGTATTCTGCTGCTTTTTCTGTAAAAGTACTATTCCCGTTATTGATGTATAATTGACTTTTTCTAACGGCGTCAATATTATTTCCAGCATCCAAAACATAAATATCTAAAAAACCATCTCCGTTAATATCCACCATAACCACTCCGGTAGACCATGCCTTTTTACCTTGAATACCTGATTTTACAGAGATATCTTCAAATTTAAAATCGCCTTTGTTTAAATACAATTTATTCGCTCCTTGATTAGAAATCAAAAAGACATCAGCCAAACCATCGTTATTAATATCACCTATTGCCGCTCCACCACCATTATAAAAGTTACGGTACTTGAAGATATTCATGTTTTCCCCATTATTAACTTCATTTTTGAAATCAATTCCCGTTTTAGAGGAATCCATCAAAGTAAAAAGGGTATCTGAATTGTCTTTAGAACAACTCGTTAAAACAGATAAAAGGATTATAAAAAGTAGGCGATACAACATAGTCAATTGCTGATTAATTTTAAAACAATAATAGGGAGCAATTTATGGAAAAAGTAGAATATAAAAAAATTAAAAATAGCTTAATATTGTTGCGATTACAGGAGATTATAAACAAAAAAAAAGCCTTAAAAGGCTTTTAAAAAAATAAGGAGGACATTGCTGTCCTCCTTACCTATTCTAAACAAAATTAGGAAATATTAGTATCCAGGATTTTGTGATAAATTAGAGTTAAATAATGCATCCGCAGGAATTGGATACAATAAATATTTAGCATCTGAAGCATATGGTTTCAAAGCTCTAGCAGCAAGGAATTTTCCAAAACGAATAGCATCGTTTCTTCTCCATCCTTCCCACCATAACTCACGACCTCTTTCAGCATAGATACCGTCTAAAGTAGCAGCAGCGGCAGTTACACCAGATCTTGCAGCCAATTGAGACATAATTGTACCTACTGAACCAGAACCACCTCTAGCAATAGCTTCTGCTTTCATTAATAAAGCATCAGAATAACGCATCAAGATCAAATCATTATCTGGTTGACCAAGGTTATCCGCATCTGGGATATATTTAATACCACGAACACCAGCAGTTTCAAGTGAAGCACCTGAAGTAATTAATGTTACGTTAGCTGTAAAATTCAAAGGATTGTTATTTCTGTCTTTCAATGCATTTGCAGTACTTACAACTCCATTTTTGTAAACTTGACCTTGTAAGAAACCTACACCTTTACCGTTAGCATCAACTGTATAAGTATAACCTGGTACAGCATAGTGCGCACGATTATCAGCAGCGTTAAATGTGCTATAATAATCAGCTACAGTAGCAAATCCATTCCATCCGTCTGGAGTTTGGTTGTAGTGATTACACATTCTCCATTTAGACTGCATTCCTCCACCTTCTCCACCTTTATTATTTTTAGAAGAAAAAATAATTTCAGATGATGTATTGTTGTCTGGAGCAAAGTTTGACCAATAGTTAGTAGCTAATGAATTCGTTAATGCATCAACATTTTGAACTACTTTAGTCATATCAGCTGCATCAAAAGTATAAGGACCTGCAGGACTAGTAGCAGTAAATACACCTTTATTCAAATACACTTTAGCTAATAAGAAACGAGCCGCATCTTTATTTGCGATACTAGCATCACCAGCAGTTCTTGCTGGTAAAGCATTAACAACTGCCTCTAATTCAGCAATAATAAATGCAGTAGCTTCCGCACGAGTATATACTTTAGGATCATCTAATTTACTAGATCCAGCTGGTCTGTAAGGTACTTGACCAAACAAATCAACTACATTGTACATATACCAAGCACGTAAAAAACGAGCTTGTGCAACTTCTGAAGCAGATCCTCCATTATCAATTACCAAGTTACAGTTGTACACATTTGATAATAAAGAGTTCCAAGCATTTTTAACCTCACCATGATCAGGCGCCCAAGTTTGTGTATGGATTTGTCTCCAAACTCCATTATCATCCCAGTCACCACCACGTGTTGGTCCAACCATTGCATCTGTAGACATTTCATTCAATGCATACACACCACCTTGGCCGTTAAAATCTCTTAAACCATTGTAAGCAGATGTTAAAACCGCAGCGGTATTAACTTTATCTCCTCCTGAGGTATCATTTGATACACCATCTAAGATTTCTTCATCTAAGTTAGTACATCCGATACTAAAAGATACTATACCTAAGTACAATAAACCTTTTATTATATTATTTCTTTTCATTGATATTAGTATTAAAAAGTTACATTAAGACCTAAAGCAATTGCTTTTGAACGTGGGTAAGATAAATAATCGATACCAGCAGATGGCACACCGTTAAGTGATTTATCTGTGTTCACCTCAGGATCTAAACCAGAGTAGTTAGTGAACAACAATAAGTTTTGTCCATTCACAAAGAAACGAGCTGATTTAATTTTCAATTTATCCAATCCAGCACCTGTGAAAGTATAACCTAAAGTTAAGTTACCCATTCTTAAGAAATCTCCTTTTTCTAAGTATTTAGTAGAAGGTGAGTTAGGATCTCCTTGCGCTTGAGCAGAAGTAGCAACACTTGCAGGAACGTTTCTTCCTCCGATGTATGCTCCTTTAAAGAAATACGCATTAGCAGTATTGTTATACAAATAGTGACCAAAAGCTCCGTAGAATGAAACTGCTGCATCAAAGTTTTTGTAAGTTACATTAGTAGAGAAACCTAAGTTCATTTTTGGTAAACCTGTTTTTCCAACTAATTTTTTAGCTGCTAAACCTAATGAAGCATCTGCACCAGCAGCATCAGCATATACTGAAGCACCAGCAGCATCATATCCTCTCCACTCATACATATAGTAGCTGTAGATTGGCTCATTATTAGTTACAACTTGAGCATAAGCCCCAGATAAACCTTGACCGTGTAAAGCACCCGCTTGAATAAATCCAGCAAAATTTTGAATTTTGTTAGACAAGAAAGAAGCATTAGCAGAAATATCCCAAGTCAATTTTTCAGAATCAATCAATTTGTAGTTTGCACTAACCTCAACACCATTGTTGATTAAGTTTCCAGGTAAGTTAACGAAACGTGGAGACGGTGGTCCTGGTTGAGTAGCTGCAGATGGTACAGGGAAGATTAAATCTTGTGTATCTCTTTGGAAGTAATCAACAGAACCTGTTAATCTATTGTTCAACAAACCGAAATCAATACCAGCACCATAAGAGGTAGTAGTTTCCCATTTCAAATCTGAGTTGTCATTAGTATCAACATTAAAAGTACCATTATTACCGTATGAAGCACGAGCAATAGCAGAGTTTACAGCAAATTCTTGATTTCCTGTTACACCAAAGTTAGTTCTAACTTTCAAATTGTTTAACAATCCTGCTTTGTCTTCAAATACTTTGTATCCAACCCCTACAGATGGGAATGAACCGTATTTGTTGTTTGCTCCTAATTTAGTAGAACCATCCACACGAAGTGTAGCTGTAACTAATAAATTTTTGTACAATGTAGCATTTACTCTTGTAAAGTAAGATTGCAATTCAACACGGTTTCTCCAAGAAGAAGCACGGTATTCGTTTTGTAAACCACCTTCAATATTGTCAATTAAATTGGTTTGTTTAGCATTAAAACCTTTTGCAGAAACATCATTTCCACTTGCAGTATAGTCATAGTAAGAATACCCTAACAATGCATCAAATTGGAAGTTATCGTTAACTGTTTTGTTGTAGTTCAAAGTGTGCTCAAATGTTCTGTTTAATTTTTCAACACTTGAAATACCAGCTTGTCCAAATTTAGGAGCAGTAGATCCTGGAGGAGTAGCCTGAGCAACGTTTTGAATATCGATTCCAGGAGATAATTGGAACTTTCTATTAGAATTAGAAGTTTCAACACCTACTAAGAATTGATAGTTTAAGTTGTCGTTGATTTTTAAAGTAGATTTAACACTAGCCAATAATTTTTGAGTGTTAGCATAATCTGTATAAGCATCAGACAATTGAGCTGGGTTAATGTAAGTATTACTAACTACATTATAAGAACCATCAGCATTGTATAATTTGTTTGTTGGGTTCCAGTAAATAGCTGTTCCCATCAAGTTACCAATATAACCAGCACTGTTTGAAATCAAAGCAGATTGGTCTCTTAAACTTGAGTAGTTTACTTTAGTATCAATTTTCAAAGCTCCACCAAAGAAGTCATTTGAATTATTGAAAGCAATTGTGTATTTGTCTAAACCTGTTTTGTTAACAATACCTTCTGTATTAGAAGCACCAACAGATAAACGAGTTGATGAATTTTCAGTAGATTTAGTAAACGCTACATCATGGTTAGAAGAAAAAGCATTTCTTAAAATTTCTTTTTCCCAGTTGTATCCAGATGCACCATTATCAGTACCTCCGTTTTTAACGAAATCAGCAGAGTTCATCAATTTCAAGTTACTAGCTACAGAGCTGAAAGTAAATGAATTTGAATAAGTCAACTGAGCTTCTTTAGATTTAGATTTTTTAGTAGTAATTACAATTACACCATTTGCTCCACGAGAACCATAGATAGCAGTAGAAGACGCATCTTTCAAGATAGTCATACTTTCGATATCATTTTGGTTAATGAAGTTCAATGGGTTTCTTGCAGAAGAACCACCTAAACCAATATCACTACCACCAGCAGTAATGTCTCCACCATCCAATGGCACACCATCCACTACAATAAGAGGACCGTTTCCTGAACGAATAGAAGAGTTACCACGGATTCTGATACTAGCACCAGCACCTGGCTCACCACTTGCAGAAGTTACTTGAACCCCTGAAACTTTACCTCTCAACAAATCTGCTGGAGATGGTGCACCTACGTTGTCAAAGCTTTTTGAGCTTAATTGATCAACTGCTCCGGTAGCATCTTTTTTCTTAACAGAACCGTAACCGATAACGACTACTTCTTTTAATTCTGCTGAATCTTCTTTTAAAGTAACATTTACGTTACTTCTTCCTGCTACATTTACTTCTTGACTTTTAAGACCAATGTAACTAAAAACTAAAACTGCATTTGAGCCAACGTTTTTGATAGTAAATTTACCATCAAAATCAGTTTGTGCTCCTTTTGTCGTTCCTTTAACTAATACAGAAGCCCCTGGAAGAGGTCCGCTAGCATCGGATACGGTACCTGACACATCTTGCGAGTATGTCAAACTTGTACATAGCATGGTTAGAAAAACCATCAAGCCTTTAAGTAGACTATTTTTCATACGTAATAAATAAGTTGGTTAATAAATGGTTTGTTTTAAATATTGAGCCAAACATACAAATTAATTTATGATAAATTTAAGAAAAATCAAACTATATCGATTTCGGGGCATCGAAAACGTTTTCGATTCAAAATTAAATTCATAAAAAAAACCATTTTAAAATGCTGTATTCTGAAAAAAATTAGTTTAAAAAAACATATTATATAAATATTATTTAAAAACATTGAAAAAATGATGAATTTTCATCAGTAAATCAAAAAAATGAATTGAATTATTACGAATTCTTTAATAATTTAAAAAACCAGCATTTTCATGATGAAATTTTTGGGTTTTAAGAGAATTTTAGGACAACCCTTCATTTGGATTTAGAAAGACTTCTTTTCGAATCGAATCTGTTTGGTAATTCGACAACGTTTTCGTGAAAAATCTTTACCTTAATATATGTACTAAGTAATCAATTCATAAAAAGATTGCTATTTTTAACAATTCAAAAAAAACAAGATGAAACGAAAATTGAATAAAATAATAGTCGCTAGCCTATTTGCAAGCTTTCTATGCACTTTAGAAAGTCAAGCTCAAGAAAAAAATCTTATTTCGACTTCATCAAAAGAAATGATCAAGGTAGATGCAACCCAATATTACAAAGAACCTTTTCGACCACAATTTCATTTTTCGCCAGAAAAAAAATGGATGAATGACCCGAATGGAATGCTCTATTATAAAGGTACCTATCATTTGTTTTACCAATACTATCCTGAGGATATAGTCTGGGGACCTATGCATTGGGGGCACGCCACTAGTTCCGATTTAATTCATTGGGAGCATAAAAAAATTGCTTTATTCCCGGATGAATTGGGTTATATATTTTCAGGAAGTGCCGTGATGGATGTAAACAACACTTCCGGCCTTGGCACAAAAGAAAATCCGGCTATGATTGCTATTTTCACTTACCACAATATGGAATTTGAAAAAGCAGGAAAAATTAATACCCAAACCCAAGGACTAGCCTACAGTCTAGATCAAGGGGATACTTGGAAAAAATACAACGCTAATCCCATTATCAATAATACAACCTTAAAGGATTTTAGAGACCCTAAAGCTTTTTGGAACGAAAAGACAAAGCTTTGGAATTTAGTTTTGGTTGCAGGAGATCGTGCTCAGTTTTACAGTTCCACGAACTTACTTCAATGGAAACTAGAAAGTGAATTTGGAAAAAACAATGGTGCTCATGGCGGAGTTTGGGAATGTCCAGACCTATTTAAACTAAAAGTTGATGAGTCTAAAGAAGAAAAATGGGTGCTTTTAGTAAGTATTAATCCAGGAGCGCCAAATGGCGGTTCGGCTACACAATACTTTATTGGTGATTTTGACGGCCAAACATTTACTACTTCACAAAAAGACACCAAATGGGTAGATAATGGTACCGACAATTACGCTGGCGTTACGTATAATGACACTCCCAATGGTGAACGTATTTTTTTAGGCTGGATGAGTAATTGGAATTATGCACGAGATACGCCAACTACCAATTGGCGAAGTGCAATGACATTGCCAAGAACACTTTCTCTATCTAAAATTAACGGAGATTATGTATTGCAAAATAAACCTGTTACACAATTTGGCAAACAACTGACTACAGAATTCTCAAAAGAAAAAATCGAAATTAAAAAGGGAAGTGAAAAAATTTTAAATTACTCTAACTTCAATCAATCACAAATCCAATTTAAGGCAGAAAACAAAAATCTGAAATTAGTTTTATCGAATGAAGTAAATGATTCTCTAGTACTTAATTACGACGCACAAAAACAACATTTCTCTATTGACAGACGCCATTCTGGAAAAGTGAATTTCGAGAAAAGTTTTGGCGAAAAAATTCATACAACTCCTACTCCAAATTTAATTACAAAAAACATCGATTTTCAAATCATATTGGATTGGTCTTCTATTGAAATTTTCTTAAACGGAGGAGTGTATTCGTTTACAGAACAAATTTTTCCGAACCAACCTTACACTAAATTAACCATTCAATCAGATGAAAATCAAGAAATTAAAACACTTTCTTTTCAATCTATAAAAGGAATTTGGTAAATAATATTTATAAACTAAATTAACCAAACCATAAAAACTAAAAAAAATGAACAACAAAAAAATTCTATACTGGTCCATTGTAGTAGCCTTGGCAGGGTTCTTATTCGGCTTTGATACCGTAGTAATTTCGGGAGCCGACAAACAATTACAACAATTATGGGGTTCGTCAGATTTGTATCACGGACTGATCGTAATGTCCTCGGCTTTATGGGGAACTGTTATTGGCGCCTTGTTTGGTTCTTATCCAACTAATATTCTAGGGAGAAAAAAGACTCTAATCATTATTGGATTATTATTTTTTATCTCGGCAATCGGTACTGCATTTGCTAACGATTCCATTATTTTCTCCATTTTTAGATTCCTAGGTGGAATTGGAATTGGAGCCTCGACTATAGCGGCGCCAACCTATGTATCTGAAATCGCACCTGCAAAGGATCGTGGAAAATTAGTCGCCTTGTACCAATTCAATATTGTTTTTGGAATTCTTATTGCCTTTACTTCTAATTTTTATTTGCAAGATATTGGCGAAAATTCATGGCGTTGGATGCTGGGTATTCAAGCGTTTCCAGCTTTTGTATACACTTTATTAGTTTTCGGCATTCCTGAAAGTCCACGATGGATTTTTGAACACAAAAAAGACAGATCACAAGCCCTTTCGATCTTGAAACAAATCAATACAGATGCACAAGCGGAAGAGGAAATAGCAGCCATCGAAAAAGAAACTGCTCAGGAAGTGAAAAACGAATCCATTTTCATGAAAAAATACAGAAAACCATTGCTTTTAGCTTTTTTCATTGCCTTTTTCAATCAACTTTCTGGAATTAACGCCTTTTTGTATTATGCCCCACGTATTTTTGAATTAGCCGGATTAGAAAAATCAGCTTCTTTCTTAAGCAGTATCGGAATAGGAGTTATCAATTTATTGTTTACCATGGTTGGTATTTCGTTAATTGACAAATACGGTCGTAAAACCTTAATGTATTTGGGGTCTGTAGGCTATATCATCTCATTAGGATTAGTGACTACAGCTTTTTATTTTGAATGGAAAGGCATGGCAGTTCCACTTTTTTTCTTCTTGTTTATTGCCTCACATGCCATTGGTCAAGGAGCTGTAATTTGGGTATTCATATCTGAATTATTCCCTAATAAATTAAGAGCGGCAGGAACTTCTTTCGGAACTTCTGTTCACTGGGTTTTAGCTGCCTTAATTCCATCATTTATCCCCTTTTTGTTTAAAGAAATTGGGACAACCACCGTATTTGCAATTTTCTGCATTATGATGGTTTTCCAATTGCTTTGGGTGTTTTTTAAAATGCCAGAAACAAAAGGAAGAACACTAGAAGAGTTGTCTGAAAGTTTATCCAATAAAGAATAATAATGGCACTAAATATTACATGTTTTGGCGAAGTCTTATTTGACGTTTTCCCAACCCACCGAAAAATTGGAGGAGCCCCTTTAAATGTTGGACTTCGCATGGCTTCGCTAGGAATCGAAACACAAATCATTAGTCGTATTGGACAAGATGAAATTGGGAATGAATTACTTGACTTTGTTTCCCAAAATGGAGTAAGTACCAATTCAATTCAGATTGACTCCAATTTTGCTACTGGCGAAGTTATAGTAAAATTAGACGATAAAGGTTCGGCTTCCTACACCATTAATTATCCAGTAGCTTGGGACAAAATCGAAGCGACTCACGAAACACAAAATGTCGTAGCTAAAGCCGATGCCTTAGTTTTTGGAAGTTTAGTTTGTCGTGATACAACTTCGTATCAAAGCTTATTAACACTTTTAAAATCAGCAAAATATAAAATATTTGACGTGAATTTGAGAGCGCCATTTTACACTAAAGAATTGCTTTCCGAATTAATGTATAAAGCTGATTTCATCAAATTCAATGATGACGAATTGTATGAAATTAGTGCGTATTTAGGGTCTCCTTTTCATTCTTTGGAACAAAACATGCAGTTTATTGCCGAGAAAACCAACACCCAACATATTTGTGTCACCAAAGGCAGTCATGGAGCAGTTTTAATGTACAATAACCAATTCTTTTACAATAGCGGATATAAAATAACTGTAGCGGACACCGTTGGTGCTGGCGATTCTTTTTTGGCTGGATTGTTAACCCAATTATTGACTGGAGTTGACCCTCAAAAAGCCATTAATTTTGCTTGTGCCTTAGGTGCACTTGTGGCCCAAGAAGAAGGTGCCAATCCAACCATTTCACTAGAAACTATTGCTGAATTTATGCAAGTTTAAAAATGAATTTAAAAATAAACCACATACAACACATTGGAATTCCAGTTTCAAATATTCAAAAATCAATTACTTTTTACGAACAATTTGGTTTTAAAAATGTAATGCCATCAACCTTTGAAATTGAAGGTGAAAAAGGCGGAATTGTCGCCATGATGGAAAGAGGCACAATGGTATTAGAATTGTATCAAATGCCTGCCTCTCATTTATCGGAAATAACAAAAAGAAAAGACGGTCATATTGACCACATTGCCTTTGATGTTGACGATATAGATTTGGCATTTGCAACTATTAAAGAAAACCATTTTACCATTCTTGAGAAAGAACCTGTATTCCTGAATTTTTGGAACAAAGGATGTAAATATTTCAATATTCTAGGGCCTGATGGTGAACGTTTAGAATTCAACGAAATAATTAAATAACTATAAACTACAACTTAATATTACCCGCATGAAAAAGAATCAAATGCTGTTGATTTCCTTACTCTTTTCTTCTTTTATGAGTATAACAGCACAAGAAAACAAAACAACAATCGTAAAAAATGGCGATGCCAAATGGTGGAAAGAAGCCGTCATTTACCAAATTTATCCTCGCAGTTTTAAAGACAGTGATGGAGATGGAATTGGCGATATCAAAGGAATTATCTCCAAATTAGATTACTTAAAAAGTTTAGGAATTGATGCAGTTTGGCTTAGCCCAATTTACGATTCTCCTAATGATGATAACGGGTACGACATTAGCAATTATAGAGAAATCTTAAAGGATTTTGGAACCATGGCTGATTTTGATCTTTTACTGCAAGAAATGCACAAAAGAGATATTAAATTGATCATGGACATGGTGGTAAATCACAGTAGTGACGAACATTATTGGTTCAAACAATCCAAAAGTTCAAGAGACAACAAATACCGTAATTATTACTATTGGTGGCCAGCTGAAAAAGGGACTCCACCTTACCGTTGGAGTTTTTTTGATGTCAATAGTAACGCTTGGAAATACGACGCGACAACCAATGCCTATTACCTGCATTATTTCTCTCAAAAACAACCTGATTTAAATTGGAATAACCCTTCTCTACGTAAAGAAATATACGACACAATGACGTTTTGGTTGAACAAAGGCATCGATGGATTTAGAATGGATGCTTTCCAGTTTATTTCAAAAGACGATTCGTTTCCTGAATTGCCAAAAGAAATTGTAAACAACACACTAGAAATCATCAAATTTTATGGTAATGGGCCTAAATTACACGAGCACATTCAAGAAATGAATCGTGAAGTTTTGAGTAAATTTCCAAATGCCATGTCTGTTTCAGAAGGCGCTGGAGATTCGCCAGAAGCAGCTATGAAATTTGTGGATCCGGATCGTAAAGAATTAAACCTAGCGTATCATTTTGAAAGTGTGGATATTGGAAATCATGTTCGCGAATTTGGATTAGTAAAATACAAAGACATTTTCTCTAGATACGACGAAGTGTTTAAAGACAAAGGATGGCTCTCCATTTTTATATCGAATCATGATCAACCAAGAATGGTCAGTAAATTTGGGAATGACGCTCCAGAATTCAGAGACATTTCTTCTAAAATGCTTTCTACATTCGTTATGACTATGCGAGGAACCCCATATAACTTTAATGGAGACGAAATTGGAATGGTAAATATTCGCTTTGATAATATTGAAGATTATAATGATGTTGATACCCGAAACAAATACGAACAACTCAAAAATGCAGGTGGTGATTTGAAAGCTTTTTTAGAAAACAAAAAACAAACTTCTAGAGAAAATGGAAGAACACCTTTTCAATGGGATGCTACTGCTAATGGGGGATTTACAACGGGTAAACCTTGGTTAAAAGTGAATCCAAATTTTACAGAAATTAATGCGGCAGCACAAGAAAAAGATCCAAATTCAGTCTTGAATTATTATAGAAAATTAGTTGCAATTCGTAAAGCAAGTCCAGTGCTTCAATACGGAAAATACACTCTTTTAGATCATGACAATCCAAATGTTTTTGCTTACACTAGAGAACTTGAAGGTAAAAAAATATTGGTTTTATTGAACTTTACAGAGAAAGAAGCTACTTATGACATAGGGTGTTCAACAGCGAACACTACTTTAATTTTAGGTAATTATCCTAAATCGGAATCATTGAAATCAAACCGTTTACGCCCTTACGAGTCTTTGATTTTACAATTAAAATAATTACTGTTTTTATAATTCAAATGCGGTTTCAATCAACTTGAAACCGCATTTTTTAGTTCTAAATAGTAGTGAAAATATAACATATTTGACACTATTTGTAATTAGTAACCAAAATGAATCTCCAGTATTAAAAAAATGAATATCTTGGCGTTTTTAGCAGCTTATCTATCTGTTGTAAGCCAATTCACAAACTGATATTTTATACATTTGTTCCAAATCAAAAGTAAATGAGAAACATTACACTTAAAGAAATTGCAACCACATTAGGAATTTCTATAACTACCGTTTCAAAAGCGTTAAAAGATTACCCTGACGTGAGTGAAAAAACTAAAAAGGCAGTTAAGGAATTAGCACAAAATCTTAATTACACCCCTAATAGTTTTGCGGTCAATTTGAGAACAAAAGAATCAAAAACTATTGGTTTAATAATACCTGAGGTTACTCACCACTTTTTTTCAAATATTATAAAAGCGATAATTGATGCCGCTGAAAAAAACGGTTATTTAGTGATTATATTACAATCCAATGAAAGCCTTGAATTAGAAAAAAAACAAGTAGAACTTTTAATCAACAAAAGGGTTGATGGAATTTTAATATCATTATCAAATGAATCCAATAATGATTCCCATATTCAAGAAATTATAAACAGGAATATTCCCCTAGTCATGTTTGATAAAATTGCTAAATTATCAAATTGTTCTAAAGTGGTTATTGATGATCAAAAAGCCGGATTTGAAGCTACACAACATTTAATTGATCGCGGTTGCAAAAAAATCGCACACATCCGCGGACCTTTAAATCCTCAAAACTCGATTGATCGTTATTTAGGATATAAAAAAGCATTAGAAAAAAACAATATTCCTTTTGACTCTAAACTGGTATACACTTGTGATAGAGTTACCTATGAAGAAGGAATACAATTTACCAAACAACTTTTTGAAGAGCATCCAGATGTTGATGGTCTATTTGCCATTACTGATTTAGTTGCTGTTGGAGCCGTTGTATATTGCAACGAAAATAGTATTGAAATCCCAAGAGATATTAAAATTATAGGTTTTAGCAATTGGTTTATGTCACAAATAATCAAACCCAATTTAAGCACCGTTGAGCAGCCAAGTTACGAAATGGGTACTGCCGCTTTTAATCTATTATTAGAAGAAATGCTTTGTAGAAAAGACGGATTACAATTTACACCAAAATCTATCGAATTAAATACCCAAATTATCCATAGAGAAACTACTTAATTTAGGCTATTTTATAAAATTGATATTGCGTTTTAAACCTTCCCATTTAGTCCTTTTTAGAGGGGAACCTTTGAATACCTTTTGAAAAGTTTCGGACGTAATTTCCTCCCATTCTTTTTTAGAAAATGAAAGCAGTTCAGGATTGGCTTGAAATAAGGGTTCGCTATGCGGTTTTGAAAATCGGTTCCACGGACAAACATCTTGACAGACATCACAACCAAAAGCCCAATCATCCAATTTTCCTTTCATATTATCAGGGAGATTGTCTTTTAATTCAATAGTATAATATGAAATGCATTTGCTCCCATCGACTTGGTAAGGCGCAATAATTGCTTGGGTTGGACAAGCATCCAAACAAGCGGTACAACTGCCGCAATGATCGGTTGTTGCAAAGTCATATTCTAATTCCAAATCAATAATTAATTCGGCAATAAAATAAAAAGAACCTACTTTTTGCGTGATGAGATTACTGTTTTTACCGATCCAGCCCAATCCACTTTTGGCAGCCCAAGCTTTATCTAAAACAGGTGCGGAATCTACAAAAGCTCTTCCAGATACAGCACCAATATGATCCTGAATTGCAAATAATAATTCGCTAAGCTTTTCTTTGATTACAAAATGATAATCTTGGCCATAAGCATATTTGGAAATTTTATAAGAATCCTCTCTTTGTAATTGGGAAGGATAATAATTCAAAAGTAACGAGACTACACTTTTGGCACCATCTACCAATAAAGTAGGATCCAAACGTTTGTCAAAATGGTTTTCCATATAGGCCATCTGACCATGACTGTTGTTTTTAAGCCATTTTTCGAGCCGTGACGCTTCGTTTTCTAAAAAACCGGCCTTGGATATACCGCAAGACAAAAAACCAAGGCGTTGCGCCTCAGATTTAATGAATTGCGAATATTTTGATTGATTAGTAATAAAAATAGAATTAAAACAATCCGCCTTGAATATTAGTTTTTAACTTTCCTAAGTGCTTGTATGCTTTGTCGGTTACTTCACGACCGCGTGGAGTACGCATAATAAATCCTTCTTGAATTAAAAAAGGTTCATATACTTCTTCAATAGTTTCGCTACTTTCTGAAACTGCAGTAGCCAAGGTAGTAAGACCAACAGGACCGCCTTTAAATTTATCGATAATGGTATTTAATATTTTATTATCCATTTCGTCTAACCCATGAGCGTCCACATTAAGCGCTTTTAAGGCATATCTTGCAATTTCTATATCAATGGTGCCATTGCCCTTAATTTGTGCAAAATCACGTACTCTACGCAATAATGCATTAGCGATACGAGGTGTGCCTCTACTTCGTCCAGCAATTTCAATGGCAGCTTCAAGATCAATAGGCATTTTTATGATACTGGCACTACGTTCAATAATAGTGGTCAAAAGTTCTGTAGTGTAATATTGTAAACGAGAGGAAATTCCAAAACGAGCACGCATTGGCGCAGTCAATAAACCAGAGCGTGTTGTTGCTCCGATCAAAGTAAACGGATTTAAATTGATTTGAACCGTTCTAGCATTTGGTCCCGATTCAATCATAATATCAATCTTGAAATCTTCCATTGCAGAATATAAATATTCTTCAACGATAGGACTTAAACGATGGATCTCATCGATAAATAAAACGTCTCTTTCTTCAAGATTAGTTAATAAACCCGCTAAATCGCCAGGTTTATCTAGAACAGGACCCGAGGTTATTTTGATTCCTACTTGTAATTCATTGGCCAGAATATTAGCTAAGGTAGTTTTACCCAAACCGGGAGGGCCATGAAATAACGTATGATCCAAGGCTTCATTACGTTGATTAGCCGCTTCTACAAATACCTTAAGATTTTCTAGAATTTGATCTTGCCCAGCAAAATCATCAAATGAAAGTGGTCTCAATCTTTTTTCAAGATCAAGTTCTTCCGGATTATATCCTTTTGTAGTTGGATCTAAATTTTCGTTCATAAAACAAAGATAGATAAAGATTACTTAGAAATTTATAGTAAGTAATAAGTTGAAATAAAAAAGCCTCTACAATAGAGGCTTTTTATAATTCTAGTGATTCAAAACGACTTCACCTGGTTTCATCGGAACATTCTGCGGAACAAAATCTTCGTCATGTGCAGGATTACTATAGTCGTATGGCCATCTGTGTACTTCAGGAAGTTCTCCTGGCCAGTTTCCGTGAATGTGTTCTACAGGAGCTGTCCATTCTAATGTATTTGACTTCCATGGATTTTGTTCTGATTTCTTACCGTAAAATATACTTACAAAGAAATTGTATAAGAACACTAATTGGAAAGCACCTCCGATTAAAGCAAATGTTGTAATTAAAACATTTACATTTTGCAAATCATCAAATAAAGGGAAGTTAGTGTTGGTGTAATAACGTCTTGGTAAGCCAGCTAATCCAATAAAGTGCATTGGGAAGAAAACTCCATAAGCACATACAGCCGTTACCCAAAAGTGAATATAACCTAAATTTTTGTTCATCATTCTACCAAACATTCTTGGAAACCAATGATATACTCCAGCAAACATTCCGTAAAGAGCAGATATACCCATTACTAAGTGAAAGTGTGCTACTACGAAATACGTATCGTGAACATTAATATCCAAAGTACTGTCTCCCAAAATAATACCTGTTAAACCACCTGTGATGAAAGTAGATACTAATCCAATTGAAAACAACATAGCTGGATTAAACTGTAAATTTCCTTTCCACAAAGTAGTAATGTAGTTAAATGCTTTTACAGCAGATGGAATTGCAATCAACAAAGTAGTAAAGGTAAATACCGAACCCAAGAATGGATTCATACCCGATATAAACATATGGTGACCCCAAACTATAGTAGATAAGAATGCAATCGCCAAGATAGACATAATCATTGCTCTATATCCAAAAATTGGTTTACGAGAACTCGTTGCAATAACTTCAGAAGTAATTCCTAAAGCTGGCAATAATACGATATATACTTCAGGGTGACCTAAGAACCAAAATAAATGTTCAAATAATACTGGTGAACCACCTTGATAATGTAGCACTTCTCCTGCAATATAAATATCTGACAAGAAAAATGAAGTTCCAAAACTTCTATCAAAAATCAATAATAAAGCTGCAGATAATAATACTGGGAATGAAACTATACCAATAATAGCAGTAACAAAGAAAGCCCAAATTGTCAATGGCAATCTCGTCATTGTCATTCCTTTTGTTCTCAAGTTGATTACAGTTACAACATAATTCAAAGATCCCATTAAAGAAGATGCAATAAATATAGCCATAGAAACCAACCAAAGTGTCATACCGGTTCCTGATCCAGGTATCGCTTGAGGCAATGCACTTAAAGGAGGGTAGATTGTCCATCCAGAAGATGCAGGACCTGCTTCAACGAATAGAGAACAAATCATAATAACACTTGACAAGAAAAATAACCAATAGGAAATCATATTCATAAATCCTGAAGCCATGTCTCGAGCACCAATTTGAAGTGGAATCAATAAATTACTAAAGGTACCACTCAAAGCGGCTGTCAATACAAAGAAAACCATAATAGTTCCATGAATAGTAACCAAAGCCAAGTAAATATCATTAGCCATGACTCCATCAGGGGCAAATTTATCACCTAATAAAATATTAAAAATTTTAAAAGACTCTTCTGGCCATGCTAATTGCATTCTGAAAAGCAAAGACATTCCAACTCCAATAATACCCATAACAATACCAGTTAATAAGTATTGTTTAGCAATCATTTTATGGTCAATACTAAAGATATATTTAGTAATGAATGTTTCTTTATGATGATGATCGTGTTCGTGACCGTGTAAATCTGCTGACATATTTATATACTTTATAAATTTTAATTTAATTATTTCATTGCAACCTTAGAAGCAACAGTATCCGAAGATACAACTGTAGAATCTGAAGTAGTCTCTTCTGAAGCTGGAGCTGGCTCATTAGAAGCTTTCACTTCTTTAACCAAAGCAACCTTATCAGACAACCATGTTTTATATTCTTCAGGACTATCTACAACAATTTTCATTTGCATATTGTAATGAGATGCACCACAAATTTTGTTACATAACAAAAGGTAGTCAAATGTGTAAGGATCTAAAGCTGTATTGCCTGCCGCAACTAATTCAGCACTTTTCTTGGTTCTTAATTCATTGATTCTTGTTACTTTTTCAACCATAAATGGCAACTCTCTATATTCAGCTGTTGTATAAACTGGAGTAAAAGCAAACTGAGTCACCATACCAGGCACACAATTCATTTGTGCTCTAAAATGTGGCATGTAAGCAGAGTGTAAAACATCTTGAGAACGAATCTTGAAAAGTACTTTCTTCCCTTTTGGAATATGTAATTCAGAAGTCACAAAATCATCTTGAGCATTAGGATCTGACAAATCCATACCAATAGCATTTACACCATCAATAAGTCTCACATTTGCTTTACCTAATACATTATCAGCACCTGCATAACGTGCAGTCCATTTGAACTGTTGAGCGTATAATTCTATAACAATTACTTCTTCGTCTTCATCAACAAACATGATGTTGTTCCAAGCATACAAACCGTATAAAATCAAACCGGCTAATACTACCGCTGGAATCGAACTCCAAATGGCCTCTAATTTATTATTGTCAGCAAAAAAAGTCGCTTTTTGATCCTTTTTACCTCTGTATTTGAAAGCAAAAAAGTGTAATAATACTTGAGTAATGGCCTGAACAATAAAAATCAAAACCCAAGTGATATTCATCAAAGTATCTACATCTGAACCGTGCTCAGAAGCAGGAGTATGTAATGGAAGATCGCCCCATTTCAATAGACCATAAATTGTAAAAATATAAATGAATGCTAAAAAGCCAAACATCAAATATCCTTGAACATTGTTATCATTATCAGTGGCTATTTGTGAGTCATTCGCACTTGAATTCCCTACTTGAGTCAAATCAAATATTTTGGTCAACTGCCAAATTGCAACAGCTAATAAAACTAAAACTATAATTACCAACAAACTTGTCATCTGTTTATATTTAAATATTATTAATAATGAAAATGTTTACTCTCTTCAATAAATGGATTTCTTTTAGCCAATAAAGGAGCTTTAGTCAATGCTGTGAAAACAACATAAATAAATAACCCTAAGAAGAAAAGAACAGAAGCAATTTCAGATACTCCAATAAACCATTGGTCACCAACTGTACCAGGCATAATCATGTTAAAGAAGTCAACATAATGTCCTAATAATATAACAGTACCCGCCA
>JAGOAF010000067.1 GCA_017984035.1 Flavobacterium sp. | reverse complement strand
TATTATGGAAAACAATTGTACCTAAAAGATCTTTTATTACCAGCGTATTCAGATGCCGAAAAAATGGGGTATGCTCCAAAAGAAATTACTTGGTGTGAAGAAAATGAAACGTATATTTGGCGTTACTTTTTAGAAAATGAAATGCTGTATAGTGATGAGTCGAAATTAACGTCTCGTTTTATTGCACCAGCACCATTTTCAAAATTTTATTTAGAAATAGACAATGAATCTCCAGGTCAAGTTGGTGCTTGGATAGGATGGCAAATTGTTCGTTCTTATGCTGAAAATAATGAGGTTCCATTAGCAAAATTATTAAATATGAATGCTAAAGAACTATTTGAAAAATCAAAATATAAACCTAAGAAATAATGTCAGATTTGATCACCTCAGAAATTAAATTCGAAATTGAATTAGATTCCAATCGAGTACCAGAAAAACTATTTTGGACTGCTAATGATGGCGGTATTGCAAAAGAGGAAGCAAAAGCAATCATGTTGTCTATTTGGGATAGTAAAGCCAAAGAAACAATGCGAATTGATTTATGGACCAAAGACATGCCGGTTGATGAAATGAAAATTTTCTTCCATCAAACATTGGTAGCCATGTCAGATACTTTTAATCGTGCTACAGATGACGAAAAAATGACCAATACAATGAAAGATTTTTGCGATTATTTTGCTGAGAAATTAGAATTGATAAAATAAGCTAACAAGATTTAAAACAACAAAGCCAAAACATTTTGTTTTGGCTTTGTTGTTTTTTATACTTTTTTAAAATTCATTTTGATTTTTAAACACTTCTTGATTGACTTCGTCTATGTAACTCAACAATTCTTCTTTTCCTGTTGCTTCCGTCGCAGAGGTTACAAAATAGGTTGGCATTTCAGCCCAATTGTTAGCAAACATTTTCTTTTTGTAGGCGGCAACATGCGAATCGATTTTTACTTTGCTGATTTTGTCTGCTTTGGTAAAAATGATGCAAAAAGGTATTTCACTTTCTCCCATATACGACATGAATTCAATATCGATGGTTTGGGCTTCATGGCGGATGTCAATTAAAACAAAAGCGCACACTAATTGTTCGCGAGTTTCAAAATAATCGGTAATGAATTGTTGGAAAATGGATTTGGTTTTTTTGGAAACTTTGGCATAACCATATCCTGGTAAATCAACCAAAAACCAATTTTTATTAATTAAAAAGTGATTGATTAATTGTGTTTTTCCAGGTCTTCCGGATGTTTTTGCTAAACTTTTATGATTAGTCAACATATTGATAAGAGAAGATTTACCTACGTTTGATCGCCCAATAAAGGCATATTCTGGCAAGTAGTCTTTCGGACATTTATCAACCTCTGAGTTGCTAATTATAAATTCAGCAGTAGTAATTTTCATAAGTGTTTTTTATACAGATTTAAGAAATAGGTTGGTACACATTGGTTAACCAATTTTCTAAAATGCTGTTGAATTCATCTGGATGTTCCATCATAGCAGCATGACCGCATTTATCTATCCAATATAAAGTTGAATTTGGCAAAAGTCGATTGAATTCATCTCCCACTTCTGGCGGTGTAACTTTATCGTTTCTACCCCAAATAATACAAGTTGGCACCTTCATTTTAGGAAGGTCTTTTGCCATATTATGACGTATAGCACTTTTTGCTATAGTTAATGTTTTGATTAATTTCATTCGGTCGTTTACAGAGGCATACACTTCGTCAACGAGTTCTGGTGTAGCTACTTTAGGGTCGTAAAAAACATCTTCTGCTTTTTTCTTAATGTATTCATAATCCCCTCTTTTCGGGTAACTGTCCCCCATGGCACTTTCATATAATCCTGAGCTGCCTGTAATTACTAATCCGGCTACTTTTTCGGGATACATTTTGGTGTGGTATAAAGCGATATGTCCACCAAGAGAATTTCCTAATAAAATGACATTGTCTAATCCTTTGAAAGTAATAAAGTCTTTCACATATTTAGCGAAAGCCTTAACATTAGTCCTCAAAAGGCTTTGTGTATAAATAGGCAAATCAGGAATGATTATTTTGTAGCCTTTGTTAGAAAAGTAATTGGCAACTCCATTAAAATTGCTTAAGCCTCCCATTAGTCCATGTAGAATAACGATTGGCGTTCCTTCTCCGGCTTCAAAATAACTGTATTTTCCTTCTTTTTTATAGTGTTCTTCCATTTTTTCGGATCCCTATTTTTCAATTTTGACAAATATAGGATTTAATACAGAAATATTAATTTTTGAAGTCATTTTTTAATAAGATAATCCTTTTTCTTGTTAAAATCGCTTATTCCTGTTTCAATTATTTACAAAAGCACCTATTTATAAACAAGTTCGAAAACTACTTAATCTGCTGATCGCATAATAATTAAGGGTTTTGGGCTATAAGTGGGGAAACTTATTAACAAAGTGGTATATTGTGGTAAAATGTGGTAAAATATTTTATATTTTTGCTTAGAATCATTTAAATACAATTTTTTGAATACAATCGTAGGGACATATGAGTGCAAAGTAGATGCTAAAGGAAGGGTGTTAATGCCTTCGCCTTTGAAAAAGCAATTGGCTTCCTCATTACAGGATGGTTTTGTATTGAAACGTTCTGTTTTTCAACCTTGTTTGGAATTATATCCTATGCAAGAGTGGAATTTGATGATGCAAAAAATCAATAAATTAAATCGGTTTGTTAAAAAGAACAATGACTTTATCCGTCGCTTTACGGCTGGAGTAAAAGTGGTTGAAATTGATGCTTTGGGAAGACTATTAGTTCCTAAAGATTTAGTTGGTTTTGCGAGTATTTCAAAAGAGGTTGTTTTTTCTTCAGCAGTCAATATTGTAGAGATCTGGGATAAAGAGTTGTATGAAAAATCAATTAACGGAGAAGATATTGATTTTGCAGATTTAGCAGAAGATGTAATGGGTAATGTAAATGATGACGACAATGGAATATCATAATCCAGTATTGTTGCACGAGTCTGTTGATGGGTTGAATATTCATCCAGAGGGTATTTATGTTGATGTTACTTTTGGTGGGGGAGGTCATTCTAGAGAGATTCTAAATCGATTAGGTCCAAACGGAAAATTATATGCTTTCGATCAGGATGAAGATGCTTTAGCAAATGCTTTACAAGATGATCGTTTTGTTCTTATCAATGAAAATTTCAGATTTATCAAACGTTTTTTACGATTTCATAACGTTAAAGCGGTGGATGGGATTTTAGGTGACTTAGGCGTTTCTTCTCATCAATTTGATGTAGCCGAAAGAGGATTTTCTACTCGTTTTGATGCTGAATTGGATATGAGAATGAGTCAGAAAAATGATTTGAGTGCCTATCGAGTGGTGAATGAATATGATGAAGATAATTTGCGTAGGGTATTCTTGGATTACGGTGAGTTGAAAAACGCACCTGCTATTGCAAGAGTAATTTTGGAAGCAAGAGAGAAAGCGCCAATCCGAAATACTGAACAATTAAAACAAGTGTTGAGCCGATTTTTACCGGCACATAAAAGCCATAAAATTTTAGCTCAAATGTATCAGGCCATCCGAATTGAGGTCAATCAAGAAATGGATGTGTTAAAAGAATTTTTAGAGCAATCGTTGGAAATTTTAAAACCAGAAGGGCGTTTGAGCATTATTTCGTATCACTCTCTTGAGGATCGATTGGTAAAGCGATTTGTAAAAAACGGCATGTTTGAAGGCGAACCAGAGCGTGACTTTTTTGGCAATTTTTCAGTTCCATTTAAAACGGTTGGAAAATTAATAGTTCCTAATAACGAGCAAATCAAAGAGAATAATAGAGCACGAAGTGCTAAGCTACGTATAGCTGAAAAAATATAGTTTTTGTTATGAAACACGGATTGTACGGCATATTGAAAGCACGATTTTTACTAGACGAGGATGCTATAAAAAACTGGCGTTTTATCGTTTTTATTATCGGTTTAGCTATTGTGATGATTGCAAATACACAACGCTATGAGCAAAAAGTTTTTCGTATTGCCGAACTAAATAATGAAGTAAAAGAATTGCGTTCAGAGTTTGTGGACAGACGTTCGGAATTAATGAAGTTAAAAATGGAATCTACTGTTGCTAAACAAATGGAAGCAAGATTAATTCTTCCTTCAACGGTTCCGCCAATGAAAATTAAAGTAGTACAAGAAAAAGAAAAAGGTTTTTTTGAAAAATTATGGCAGTAGAAGATAAACATATTTCTTATCGAATCTATCTTGTGGCTTTCGCTATGTTTTTGATGGCGGTCGCAATTGTCTTTAAATTGACCAATATTCAATGGGTTCAAGGAGATCATTATCGTCAAAAAGCCAAAGA
>JAGOAF010000066.1 GCA_017984035.1 Flavobacterium sp. | reverse complement strand
CGTGTTGGAGGAAATGCACAAATCAAATCCATGAAAAAAGTATCAGGTACTTTAAAATTAGACCAAGCGCAATACCGTGAATTGGAAGCGTTTGCTAAATTTGGTTCTGACTTAGATGCAGTTACTTTGAACGTAATTGAAAAAGGAAAAAGAAACGTTGAAATCTTGAAACAAGGTTTGAACGATCCTTTTACAGTGGAAGATCAAGTAGCAATTATTTACGCTGGTTCTAAAAACTTATTGAGAAATGTTCCTGTAAATAAAGTAAAAGAATTTGAAAAAGACTTTTTAGAATTCTTAAATGCGAAACATAGAGACACTCTTGACGCTTTGAAAGCAGGTAAATTAGATGACAACATTACTGATGTTATCGAAAAAGTTGCAAAAGAAGTTTCAGCTAAGTACAATTAATCAATATAACAATATGTCAATGTGTAAATGATAGTCATTTGCACATTGATAAATTGATAAATTTTCACATTTAGAATGGCAAATTTAAAGGAAATCCGTAATAGAATTACTTCCATTTCATCTACGATGCAAATTACATCGGCAATGAAAATGGTGTCTGCTGCAAAGCTAAAGAAAGCACAAGATGCGATTACAGCGATGCGCCCTTATGCCGAAAAATTAACGGAATTATTACAAAATCTTTCTGCTACCTTAGATGGTGATGTAGGAGGGGATTTCACCGCTCAACGTGAAATCAAAAAAGTATTAGTAGTAGCGATCACTTCTAATAGAGGTTTGTGTGGTGCTTTTAATACGAATGTAATTAAAGAAGTAAAAAATCGTTCTGATTACTATGCAGGAAAACAAGTAGATGTTTTCGCAATTGGTAAAAAAGGAAACGATATTTTGAGCAAGTCGCTAAGCGTTATTGATAATCAAAGTGCCATTTTTGACAATTTGACGTTTGATAATGTGGCTCAAATTGCAGAAGTTTTAACTCAGAAATTTGTGGCTGGCGAATACGATCGTATCGAATTGGTATACAACCAATTTAAAAATGCGGCGACCCAAATAATTCAAACGGAACAATTTTTGCCTTTGGCTCCAATTCAATCTGACCAACCTGCTTCAACAGGAGATTATATTTTCGAACCTTCTAAAGAAGAGATTGTATTGACATTGATTCCAAAATCATTGAAAACACAATTGTACAAAGGAATTAGAGATTCATTTGCCTCTGAGCACGGAGCGCGTATGACAGCAATGCACAAAGCAACTGACAACGCAACAGAATTAAGAGATCAATTGAAATTAACTTACAATAAAGCGCGTCAAGCAGCAATTACAAACGAAATCCTAGAGATTGTTGGTGGAGCTGAAGCGTTGAATGGTTAATCACTATTTGAAATAAACAATCAGAGCCTCGCATTGCGGGGCTCTTTTTTTTGAGTATTTTTATAAAAAAATTAGACCTTGGAAATTAAAGAATTTACCACACTTGAAGAGATGTTAGCTCAATTTGAGCTTATGAAGCATTTGTACAGCAACAATTTCACGATAGAAAAATACGAAGCCTATTTGACTGAAATGCTCCCCCATAATTACAAACAAATTGCCGTTTTTGAAGGCGAAGAGTGCATTGGGCTTTCGGGCCTATGGTCGGGAATTAAATTGTGGTCTGGGCGCTATTTTGAAATTGACAACTTTATTGTACATCCGGATCATCGTTCCAAAGGCGCAGGAAAATTAATGACAGATTATATTAATGTGAAGGCAGAAGAAGCGGGTTGTACTATGATTGTATTAGATGCATTTACAGGCAACTTCACGGCCCATCGTTTTTATTATAACCAAGGGTATTACCCAAGAGGTTTTCACTTTATTAAAACCCTGAACGAAGCCGGATTGTCTTAAAAAAGCTGTTAACAATTTTGGGGTATTCCCATTTCAAAATCAGAATTAAACCAAAGAATTCGTTATTTTTGTTTTTTAGAATTACTTAAACCAAACCACCTTGGGATTATACAAAAGTCTTTTCAAACAAACCGCAATCTATGGACTAGCAACGGTTTTGCCTCGAATGCTGAGTTTTTTACTCGTGCGTTTGTATACAGGTATCTTGCCTACCGGAGAGTATGGAGAGGTTTCAATTGTGCTTTCGTGGATGGTTTTTTTCAATGTGGTCTTGTCTTACGGAATGGAAACGGCTTTTTTCCGATTCTACAATTCTGAAACCGATAAAGAAAATGTCATTGCTACATCGACCATTTCTATTTTTTGGTCTTCTATTATTTTTATTTTTGGGGCTTTAATTTTCAGAGGAACCTTGGCTTCTTTTGCCAATGTAGAGGTACAGTATATTACCTATGCAATTTGGATTTTGGTATTAGACGCCTTGGTGATTGTGCCTTTTTCAAAATTACGAGCCAACCAAAAACCGATGCTCTATGCGGTCATTAAGATTGGAAATGTAGCAATCAATTTGGCATTAAATCTCTTTTTCTTATTGCTTTTACCTAAAATAGCAGCTTCAAACCCTAATTCTTTTATGGGTAATTTATATGTTGCTAATTATGAGATAGGCTATATTTTCGTTTCTAATTTAGTGGCAAGTTTGTTGACATTAGTAGTACTTTCTCCCAATTATCTTTTTTTAACCCGAAAGTTTGATGCAGTTCTTTGGAAAAAAATGATGCGCTACGGCTTGCCTATTTTGGTTGCCGGAATAGCCTTTGCTGTGAACGAACATTTCGATAAAATTTTATTAGGCTATTGGTTGCCTGAAAATGTGGCCAAGTCGGAAGTTGGAGCCTATTCAGCCTGTTATAAATTAGGCTTGTTTATGGTGTTGTTTGCTACCGCTTTTCGATTGGGAATCGAGCCCTTCTTTTTTAGTCATTCTAAGAACGAAAATGCACCCCAAACGTATGCCATGATTACCAAATATTTTGTGATTTTTGGTTCACTCATTTTGTTAGGAGTTATCGTTTTTGCAGATGTTTTGAAATTTTTGCTTTTAGATAACAAATCGTATTGGGAAGCTATGAAAGTGGTGCCATTGATTATTTTGGCTAATTTCTTTTTAGGGATTTACAACAACCTCTCCGTTTGGTACAAACTAACCGACAAAACGAAAATGGGCGCCTATATTTCGATTGTAGGAGCCGTTTTAACGTTGGTGCTAAATTACCTTTTAATCCCAAAATTCAGCTACTACGGTTCGGCAATCGCTACTATTGTTGCTTACGGCAGCATGATGTCTATTTCCTATGTTTTAGGAAATCGCTATTACCCAATTCCCTACGATATGGAAAAAATAGGCGGCTATTTAGGCTTGTCGATTCTGTTTTCTGCGATTTCTTTTTATGGCTTCCGAGAAAATTATTTCATAGGAATTCCGTTATTGTTGCTGTTTGTGTATTTTGTATACCACAACGAAAAAGCAATCCTCCTTTCTATTATAAAACGAAAAAAATAAAATGACTATAAAAATCATCAATAAGTCGCAACATCCGTTGCCTAATTACGAGACGATTGCGTCTGCAGGAATGGATTTAAGAGCTGATTTGACCGCTTCCATCACCTTGGCTCCTTTAGGGAGAGTTATTGTAAAAACAGGGCTGTTTATCGAATTACCGATAGGATATGAAGCACAAGTTCGTCCAAGAAGCGGCTTGGCCATCAAAAAAGGAATCACCGTTTTGAATTCGCCAGGAACAGTAGATGCCGATTATAGAGGTGAGATTGGGGTAATTTTGGTGAATTTATCCAATGAAGATTTTGTAATTGAAAATGGCGAACGCATCGCTCAATTAATCATTGCCAAACACGAACGTGCCGAATGGATTGAAGTTCAGGAACTATCTGAAACATCTCGAGGCGAAGGCGGGTTTGGAAGTACAGGAGTAAAATAAAATTTAATAATTTAAAGATTGAAAAATTTAAAGATTTGCAAAGCTGAATTTTTAAATCGTATAATCTTATAATCTTTCGATACAATATGAAAATAATAGTACCTATGGCCGGACGCGGATCACGTCTTCGCCCACACACATTGACTATCCCTAAACCTTTAATTCCAGTTGCTGGAAAACCAATAGTACACCGTTTGGTGGAAGATATTGCGGGGGTTTTGAATCAAGATATTGAAGAAATTGCCTTTATCATTCATGAAAGTTTTGGGAAACAAGTCGAAGCCGATTTGATTGCTATTGCTCAAAAGCTAGGGTCTAAAGGAACCATCTATTACCAAAACGAGGCTTTAGGAACGGGCCATGCTATTATGTGTGCCAAAGATTCTTTGAGTGGTCCGGCGGTAATTGCCTATGCCGATACCTTGATTCGTGCCGACTTTGATTTGGACCAAAATGCCGATAGCGTGATTTGGGTGAAACAAGTAG
>JAGOAF010000033.1 GCA_017984035.1 Flavobacterium sp. | reverse complement strand
GGACAAGTACCTGTTCAAATTCGTCGTTCAGGAAGAAATAATGCAGAAGGTGTAGAATTATCTATGGCACAGTGGTATCCAAAATTAGCTGAATTCGATTTTGAAGGTTGGCACGCTGATCCTTATATCGCAAGAGAATTTCATGGCGTTTGGGGGAATTTTGATGTGAATATTACTATCGATTCTAATTATATTTTAGGTGGATCGGGTTACTTGCAAAACAAAAACGAAATTGGTCACGGTTATCAAGATGCCGGATTAACAGTTGTACATCCAAAGAAAAACAAAACCCTAACTTGGCATTTTGTGGCGCCAATGGTACACGATTTTACTTGGGCGGCTGATAAAAACTACCTTCACGATGTGGTGGCTGGTCCGAATGATGTAGCGATTCACTTTTTGTACAAAAACAACCCTGCAATTATTGACAATTGGAAAAAACTACAACCGCTAATGGTAAAAGTAATGGGCTTTTACAATGCTACGGTGGGTAACTATCCTTATAAACAATATTCATTTATTCAAGGGGGTGATGGGGGAATGGAATATGCTATGTGTACCTTGATGCTTGGAAACGGAACTTTTGAAGGTATTTCTGGCACTGCTGCACACGAGTTAGCGCATTCTTGGTTCCAACATATTCTGGCTTCTAACGAATCCAAACATCCTTGGATGGACGAAGGTTTTACATCATTTATAGAAGATTTAGCACTCAACGAATTTGCTGAAAAAAAAGCAACTAATCCATTCAAAGGAAGTTATTTAGCCTATGCTAAATTAGTCGATTCTGGTAAAGAGCAACCACAAAGCACACATGGTGATCGCTACGATGAAAACCGCTCTTATAGTATCTCTTCCTATGTAAAAGGAAGCATTTTCTTGTCGCAATTAGGATACTTGATTGGGGAAGAAAAATTAAAAGAAACATTGCACCGCTATTATGCCGATTTCAAATTCAAACATCCAACCCCAAACGATGTAAAACGATCTGCTGAACGTGTTTCTGGCGCAAATTTGGATTGGTACTTGTTAGACTGGACGGCAACAACTAATACTATCGATTACGGCATAAAAGAGGTGAAAGACAATGTTACAGCTACAACAGTAACTTTAGAAAGAATAGGGAGAATGCCAATGCCTATTGATGTACTTGTAGAGTATACAGACGGCACTTCAGAAAGTTTTTATATACCGTTGCGTATGATGAGTTTTGAAAAAGAAAACCCAACTCCTGCCATTAAAAGAACTGTTTTAAACGATTGGGCTTGGGCGTATCCTACATTTGAATTTAGTATTACAAAACCCAAATCGAGCATTAAAAAAATTACGCTAGACCCAAGCGGTTTAATGGCGGATGTGAAGCTGGAAAATAATAGTCTTGCCTTTTAATCCCTTGTAATTCAAACGGTTTTGAAAAATAAAGAAATTGTAAAACAATTTTTAGAACAGGTTCGCTCAGGAAAATTTCCTGAAAAAGCCTCGTTGTATATGGCTGATTCCGTTCTTGCGCACCAAATGAATGCCGAAAATGAAACGACAGTAATTAGAACGCCACAAAACTATTCAGAACATATTGAGGATTTTGTGACAATGTTTGGCCAATTCACTTTTGAAATAACTGAGCTAATTGCTGAGGGTGATAAAGTATATGCGCGTTGGAAACAAATAGGAAGTCATCTTGCTGAAATAGACGGTTACCAGCCAACTGGTAATACTTTAATTGAAATTGCTAGTTGTATATACCGACTAGAAAACGACAAGATTGCAGAATATTGGATTCAAATTGACCGTATGGGTTTTGAAAAACAATTGCATCAAAACGGTTAATTGATTAAAAAATAAAAAAGAACAGAAAGCTTGTGAAAATGAAGCAAACTTTGCGAAATTTGCACACAAGAAAAACAACCATGGCAAAAATACTTACAGGAGTTCAAAGTACAGGAACTCCCCATTTAGGAAACTTATTAGGCGCAATCATTCCTGCAATAGAATTATCCAATAATCCTGCAAACGAATCGTTTCTTTTTATTGCTGATTTGCATTCGGTTACCCAAATAAAAAATGGGGAAACCTTACGTGCCAATACGTATAGCACCGCTGCTGCTTGGTTAGCCTGTGGACTAAATGTAGATAAAGTAGTGTTTTACAGACAATCGGATGTGCCTCAAACAGCTGAATTGTCTTGGTATTTGAGTTGTTTTTTTCCGTTCCAACGCTTGACTTTAGCACACTCTTTTAAAGATAAAGCAGATCGTTTAGACGATGTTAATGCTGGTTTGTTTTCTTATCCTATGCTAATGGCGGCCGATATTTTGTTATATGATGCCGAGTTTGTTCCTGTAGGGAAAGACCAATTGCAACACCTAGAAATTACACGAGATGTGGCTTCGCGATTCAACCACCAAATGGGAGACACTTTTGTCATTCCTGAAGCTAAAATTCAAGAAGACAGCATGCTGATTCCCGGAACCAATGGTGGAAAAATGAGTAAATCAGCTAATAATGTGATCAACATTTTCTTAGATGACAAAGCATTGCGCAAGCAAATCATGAGCATTGAAACCGATAGTACTCCGCTGGAAGACCCTAAAAATCCGGATACTTGTAACGCCTTTGCTATTTATAAACTCTTGGCAGCTGAAAGTGAAATCGAAACCATGAAGGCCAATTACTTGGGTGGAAATTATGGTTACGGTCATGCCAAACAAGCTTTGTTTGAATTAATTATAGAAAAATTCAAAACCGAAAGAGCGCAATACAATTACTATATGAACAACCTAGCTGAAGTAGATGAATTACTTCGAAAAGGCGCTCAGAAAGCAAGTAATGTAGCTGATGGAGTTTTGGCAAAAGTAAGAGCAAAACTAGGCTTCGAAAATTAAATTGCCTCAAACAATTTGCCCGGTAAAGGTCGAATTACGCCTTTGAGTTCCATATTTAATAAAATTCCAGAAATTTTATAGATAGGAAAATCGCACCGCAATGCAATAACATCGAGCAATTCTTTTCCTGACTGTAAAAGGTAATCGTAGATTTTTTGTTCATCATCATCTAAGGCTACAAAGAGTTGTTTTTGAATCGATTTGACTTCTTTTTCTATATCCCAATTCAGCATATAAATTAAATCAGAAGCGCTAGTCAACACATTCGCTTTTTGAGTTTTGATTAATGTATTACAACCTTGGCTATACTTGTCAGAGACGCGACCGGGAACAGCAAATACATCTCGGTTGTAATCATTGGCTAGATTTGCGGTGATCAAAGAACCTCCCCGCTCAGCGGATTCGATTACAATGGTCGCTTCGGTCATTCCTGCAACAATTCGATTTCTTCTCACAAAATTCTCTTTGTCTGGATTTGATGAGCTCCAAAACTCGGTCATAAAACCTCCATTTTCTTCCATTTTGGCTACATACTTTTTGTGAGATTTGGGATAAATTTGGTTCAAACCATGTGCTACAACACCAATAGTTTGTAGGTTGTTTTCCATCGCTAGTTGATGTACCGCGATATCTACTCCATAAGCGAAACCACTCACAATGACTGGATTCATGGGTGCTAACTCTTCCATAAATTTACGGCAAAATTCCAATCCATAAGAAGTGATTTGGCGCGTTCCCACAATGCTAATTGTTTTCTGATTTTGTAAATCAATGTTACCTGAACTAAACAACACCAACGGACTATCAAAACAATGTTTCAGTCGTTCTGGATATTTTGTGTCTTGGTACGATGTTACTGTTAGTTGACGGGAAGCAATAAATTGCAATTCGCGTTCGGCTTTCGCAAAAACAGATTGGTCTTTTAGGTTCTTTAATAGTATAGTTCCTATTCCTTCAATGGCGGCTAATTGCGTGGTTTTAGCTTTGAATACTGCTTCGGCAGAACCAAAATGCATAAGTAATTTTTTTGCGATAATATCGCCTACACCATCTACCGCTTGCAGAGCAAGTAGATAAAATAATTCTTGATCGTTCATTTGGGGGCAAATTTGAAGTCTAAAAATAGAAATAAAGTCTGAAACGAATTTCTTTTTCACCAAAAAATAATGCTAAAATTGCATATTGCTTCTGTTTTAAAAATAACCCATCCTTGGTAACGCCTTGAAAAAGAAATATATGGATAAATAATCTCGATTGTTAATAAAAATTGTGAATAAAATTTTGATAACTATTTTCGTTGCATAACTTTGTTACTATGAAAATTGAAAATTACATCGCGCAACTTTTATA
Source organism: Flavobacterium sp. (assembly GCA_017984035.1). The sequence goes on along the minus strand of JAGOAF010000033.1, from coordinate 10,856 downwards.
CCGTTACCAATGTGTAACTGTTCCTGGTTTTGGAGCATTTTTAACCGAAATTCAATCCGCTCAATTAGAGGAAAGTTCTCATTCGTTTTTTCCTCCTAAAAAATTGATTTCATTTAATTCGTATTTAAAAAATAATGATGGCTTGCTGGCCAATCATATTGCACAGACTGAAAAAACCTCTTATGAATACGCGGTTAGCGCTATTCAATACGAAGTGTTTAGTTGGAAAAAAACCTTGCAAGAAACGGGAGTTTTTGCAATCAAAAATGTAGGTGAGTTTTGCCTGAATGCCGATAGAAATTTAATTTTCACTCCTTACGATCAAACCAATTACTTGAGCAGTTCGTTCGGATTGAGTCCGTTTGTTTCTCCTCTTGTAAAAAGAGCTGTCTTCGAACAACAACTTGAGTCTTTAGAAGAGACGGGGACTATTCAATTGGTTCCTGAACAAAAAAACAAATACAGTTTATTGAAATATGCTGCTGTTTTTGTTTTAGGATTAGGTTTGACCGCTACAGTTGGTTATCCGATATACCAAAACGAAATTGAAACTCAAAAAATTATTGTAGAAACTGCTGTTCAAAGACAGGTTCAAAATAAAATACAAGAAGCTACTTTTTTCATCGAAAGTCCAATTCCTGCCGTAACACTTACTGTGAAAGAAGGTAAATTACCGTATCACATTATGGCAGGTGCATTTAGAGATGAAGCCAACGCGCAACGCATCTTTGAAGACTTAAGTGAAAAAGGGTACAAAGCAAAACGAATAGAGCGCAACAAACATGGTTTATACCCTGTGCTTTATGGAAGCTTTACTACTTATGCTGAGGCTGAAAAATTGAAAAACGAAATTAGAGCCAAAGAAAATCCTGAAGCTTGGATTTTAATTGAATCGTTATAAAACACAAACCGCCTTACAAGGCGGTTTTTTTATTTGCTTATCTACTGAATATTCAAACTCGCTTTAAACATTCTGGCTTCTTCCCAACTAAATTTATCGCCGTGCTTTTCCATTAAAGCATTCAAAGATTCTTCTTTGTAGCCTTTAAATGCGGCGGCGAGCTCATCTAATTTATCCGATGGAATAATGTCTTCAATTGCCACTTTCTCCGATTGAATTAATTGGACAAAATGACCATAAATGGTTTGTTTGGTTAATACCCTAATGGCGGCAATTTCAGCAATTGAATTGTTTTGTTTCCACAACTCATAGGTTTCTTCGACTGTAGTTTTCTTAGTCGGCGATTTTGATTTCTTTTTCGGAAGATAGCGTTCTTCGTCCAAATCGTCTTCAATCAGGTTAGCATTCACCTTTTTAAAGGTAGCTTGAATGGCGGCTACTTTTCTGCTTACATATAACTTTATGTCCGGTGAAGATAGTTTTTCTTTCGAAATAGTTTCGCCGGCGACAATGGTTGTTATCAAGAGTTTGGCTTTCATCAAACGCAACACTGCCTTGGTTTGCAACTCTTCTAAAAGGACTAATTCGTCAAAATACGCTTTGGCTTTTTTTAGACGCTTTACCTCTTCTAGTTTCCATAAAATTTCAAAAACTAACTCGTCCATTGGATCAAAAAAGTAGGTGTAAGCCGCTTGTACTCGCTCTGAGATATGATTCAAATCAACCGTTTCTTGACTAAAAAGCACATTCAATTGCTGAATGAATTTTTTAGCAGGCTCAACCACTTTTTCGATTCTATCCGTTTGTTCTTTAGCCCAAAACGAATATTTGGCTTTGGAAGAAGCTTCAGGTTTTTCGGTATAACTAAACTGGTGGTTACGCCATTCTTGGGCTAAATCAGCCCATTCAAAAGTTTGAACCAAATACTGATGTATAAAATTTTTAGTTTCAAAGTGTAATGCATTTTCTAAATGGATTTCTGAAGCTTTGTTCAGCGAATAATCCATCACATCTTGATCGTTAGAAATACCATTCATTTGCAACGGAGAAAGCAAAATAAGACCTTTTAAAGAACGCAAACGAGACAGGGCTACATAGGCTTGTCCGGGAAGAAAAACTTGTGATACGTCGAGTGCTGCTTTTTCAAATGTTAGCCCCTGACTCTTATGAACGGTAATTGCCCATGCCAACTTAATTGGATAATGAACAAACGTTCCTAAAACCTCTTCTTCAATTTCTTTAGAGATGTCGTTTACTTTATAGCGAATGTTTTGCCATTCGTATTTTTCAACTTCAATCGTTTTGTTTTCATCTGGAAAATGTACCCAAATTTCTTTGCTAGAAAGCGATTTGATTACACCCATTTTTCCGTTGAAATATTTTTTATCGAAGGACAAGTCGTTTTTGATAAACATAATTTGAGCGCCTTCTTTTAAACGTAACATTTCGTCTACTGGATAAATTTTATCTGGAAAATCACCGGTTATTTCTGGCGAATACAGCCATTCTTGGCCTTCTAAGGCTTCTAAAGCCTCGGTATTCATGGTGTCTGCCTTCGCATTGTGTGTGGTTAAAGTGATATAGCCTTTATTGGCTTTCAAATCAAAATTAGGCTGGACGAATTGATTTAATGTTGTAATGTCTTCCTTTGAAATTTGGTTGTTGCGCAGGTTATTCAAAACGGAAATAAATGCATCATCCGTCTGACGGAATATTTTATCCAACTCGATATACAAGGGCGGGTTTTGTTGCACCACCTGCGAATGAAAAAAGAATTTTCCTTTGTAATATTTTTTTAAAGTATGCCATTCGTCATCACGAATTACAGGAGGCAATTGCAATAAATCGCCAATAAACAACACCTGGACTCCACCAAAGGGACTGTTTCTTTTACGTACCGTTTGCATCATAAAATCCATGGCGTCGAGTAAGTCGGCACGCAACATACTTACTTCGTCAATAATCAACAATTCCATATTGCGGATTACTGATTTCTTCAAGCCGCTCATTTTAAAGTGGCGACGCAGCGTCGCTTTGGACTCAAATTTGGTGCTTTCAGAAAAATTGGGTGCCGAATTATCCGGAATAAATCCGCCAAAAGGCAATTGAAACATAGAATGAATTGTAACTCCGCCCGCATTCAGCGCGGCAATTCCTGTGGGCGCAACGACGACCGTATTTTTATGGGTAGTTTCAATGATTTCGCGAAGCAAGGTGGTTTTTCCTGTTCCAGCTTTTCCGGTAAGAAAAACGGAACGCTGTGTCTGATTGATAAATCGGAGAGTATACGAGGCGGCTTCAGAAATGGTTTGCATTGGGCGTGTAGATTTGAGAATGCTAAAATATTGAAAATAAAGATTCCTTCAGGAAATTGGCACAAAAAAAATGCCTTCAATCTAGATCAAGATGAAGGCATTTTGTACCGATAAACTTCAATTATTTTTTAGCCGGTGCTTTATCTTCTTTAGGCGCTCCTGCTTTGTACTTATCATTCAAAGCTTCGATTAATTCTTTAGTAATATCATATTGATCCTCTGCATACAAAACTGAAGCTACGTCGCCTGTTCCAAAGATATACGAGTATCCTTTTTCTTTACCGTATGATTTGATGAATTTTTTTACCCCAGAAACCAAAGAATCCATTTCTTTTCCACTTTCTTGTTGTAATTGTTGAGACAATTGTTGTTGTGCATAACCCAATTGTTGTTCTCTCTTTTGTAATTCTGCCCCTTTTTGTTGTGCCCAAGCTTGTCCATTGGCTTGTGCCTGTGCTTGAAAATTAGAAGCTTCTTGTTTGAAACGGTTAATTTCAGCTTCCAACAATCTTCCTTTCTCCTCTGCTTGTGCTTTGTATTTAGCTTCTAAGTCTTTTGCTTCTGTATATTCGCTCATCAATTTAGAAGTGTCAACATAAGCGGTTTTAACTTCTTTAACTTCTGCTTTTTTGTCACAAGCAATAACTGAAATTGAAAGTGCAATAATTACTAATACTTTTTTCATTGTGTGAATTTGTAAATTTTATAAGTGTATCAGACAAAAATATAAAAAAATAGACAGCATCAACAAAAACTTAGAAAAATGCTTTGAAATTTAGCACATCAGTTTTTATTATGCCATTCGTTTCTTCTATAAGCCTTAACTATTAAAAACGATTTAAAATCAGCCGGTTTAAAAGACATTCTGAAAAAAAGCATCTCATTGCTGTTTTAAAAATAAAAAAGCACCTTAGAAGCGCTTTAAATGCGTTTTACCAGTTTTTGAGGATGTAAATGTGTGAAGAATACTCCTTATCGGATTTAGCTTTGATATTGGACCACAATCCTATGAAAAATGCTTTTACAAAATTCATTCTTCCTGATTTGTATTTTTCGGATAATAAACTCACATAAAACGAATCAAATTTCATAGGAAGAATTTTGACTAATTCCATTTGTTCTTTTTGAAATAATTTTTGGATAGCTGTTTTAGAAAAATGCCAAAAGTGAATTGGCACATCATAAGCTGCCCAAAACCTTCCATAATGTTGTGCGTCGAAAGATTTAAAATTAGGAACGGCAATAATTAAAGAGCCTGTTGGTTTTAGCAAGCGCTTCAATTCTTTTATTTGGTGATTCAAATCAGGAACGTGTTCCAATACGTGCCACATTGTAATTACATCAAAACTGTGGTCGTCTAATTGAGCTATTGTCTCGGTAAAAGTAACACCTTTGTTTATTGCAATTTGTTTTGCTTTATCGCTAGGTTCTACTCCAATAGTTTGCCAACCGTTTAATTGGGCCACAGAAAGAAACTCTCCGGTTCCTGCTCCAATGTCAAGAATTTTTCCCTTGTTAGGCTGCAACTTATTGATTAAACTTAATTTGTTTTTTAAAGCAATTCCTTTTACAAAATGGTAGGCTTTTTCAAACAAGGAGCGCTTGCTGTCTGTATGTGAAATATAATCTGCGCTTTCATAATATTTTCCTAGCACATCCAAACTAGGTTGGGGATGCGTAATCAACATATCCAATTCTTCGTCTTGATACAAATCAAAAACTTCATTTGAAACAGAATAATCGGTTACACTAAGAAAATGTTTTTTATTTGAAATGTCCATTTATGTCTATTCTTTTGTTTTAAACCCTTGTTAAATAAGCTCTGGCGGTTTAGGTTTCACGTGGAACAATTTATCTTCCCATATAAATTAACAACACAGAAACGTCGCTTGGTGACACCCCGCTTATGCGTGAAGCCTGTGCAATAGTTGCAGGTTTAATTTTGCTTAACTTTTGTTTGGCTTCAATTGACATTGATTTGATTTTATTATAATCGAAATCTTCGGGAATTTTAACTTCTTCTAAACGCGTTAATTTGTCTGCATTATTCCTTTCTTTTTCGATATAACCCGAATACTTGACCTGAATTTCAGCTTGCTCAATAATTTCTTGATCAAGATTATTTTCTTCGATATACGTCGTAACTTTTTCAAATCGCAACATATCCTCTAGGTCGATTTGAGGGCGTGAAAATATTTTAAACATCTTATCTCCTTGTGAAATAGTCGCTGTTCCTTTTGCTTCTAAAATTGGATTAGTCTCTGCAACAGAAACACTAGTTTCTTTGAAAAAATCGACCATTTTCTCAGATTCATTTAACTTAAATTCCATTCTTCGCAAACGTGCTTCAGAAGCCAAGCCTATTTCGTACGACATTGGAGTTAGCCTAAAATCGGCATTGTCTTGGCGTAATAACGTTCTGTATTCCGCTCGAGAAGTGAACATACGGTAAGGCTCCTCTGTTCCTTTAGTAATTAAATCGTCTATTAATACACCAATATATGCCTCGTCTCTTTTCAAGACCAATGGCGCTTTTTCGTGTACTTTTAAATGGGCATTAATCCCGGCCATTAATCCTTGAGAAGCAGCTTCCTCGTATCCGGTTGTACCGTTAATTTGTCCGGCGAAATATAACCCTTCCACCAACTTAGTTTCTAAAGTGTGTTTTAATTGTGTTGGGGGAAAGTAATCGTATTCAATAGCATATCCTGGACGTAAAAACTTTACTTTTTCAAATCCAGCCACTGAACTCAACGCTTTAAATTGGATGTCTTCTGGCAAAGAAGTAGAGAACCCATTGACATATACTTCACAAGTTTTCCATCCTTCCGGTTCTACAAATAATTGGTGTCTTTCTTTGTCTGCAAAACGGTTAATTTTATCTTCGATAGACGGACAATATCTTGGCCCTAAACTCTTAATTCGTCCATTGAACATAGGAGAACGGTCAAATCCTTCTCTTAAAATATCATGAACATCCAATGACGTATAGGTCATATGACAGGATCGTTGATGGATCAACGGAGAAGTTACATCTGAATAGGAAAACTTATCGGGCTTAACATCCCCTTTTTCTTCGTTCATTTTAGAATAATCCAAAGAGCGACCATCTACACGTGGCGGCGTTCCTGTTTTCATTCTTCCTGCCTGAAAACCGGCATTTACTAAATCTTCGGTAATGCCATAAGAGGCACTCTCGCCTGCTCTACCACCCCCAAATTGCTTTTCGCCAATATGAATCAGACCGTTTAAAAAAGTCCCATTGGTTAACACAACCGATTTTGACTTAATTACTATTCCTAGCGCAGTTCGAATTCCTGTGATTTTTCCGTTTTCTATAATCAATCCACTTACCATTTCTTGATAAAAATCAAGATTTGGGGTAGCCTCTAACATCATTCTCCATTCTTCAGAAAAACGCATTCTATCACTTTGTACTCGTGGCGACCACATTGCGGGGCCTTTAGATTTGTTGAGCATCTTGAATTGAATTGCGGTTCTGTCTGAAACAATTCCAGAATAACCACCCAAGGCATCAATTTCTCGTACAATCTGCCCTTTTGCAATTCCCCCCATAGCAGGATTGCATGACATTTGCGCAATGTTTTGCAAACTCATCGTGACCAACAAAGTCGTTGATCCCAAATTAGCAGATGCAGCAGCAGCTTCACAGCCTGCGTGGCCTGCGCCCACAACAATTACGTCATATTCGTTTAGAAACATTTTTTATTAATTTAATCCTATATACGGACTGTGATTTGAATTTACTACAACAACGTTCCACGTGAAACATTTTTAAACTCCAATTAAAACACCGCCTTATTGTTCCACGTGAAACATGGCTAATTTTTCGTCTTCTTTGGAGCGCATTAATTCTTCGTCGGCTTCGGTTTTGTCTTTGTATCCACAATAGTGCAAAACCCCGTGTACCAAAACTCGTTTTAGCTCTTCTTCAAAAGAAACCTTGTAATCAGCGGCATTATCTTGAACCCGCTCTACAGAAACAAATATATCTCCGTTAAGCTCATTACCCATCGAATAATCAAAACTAATGATGTCGGTAAGCGTGTCGTGATTTAAATATTCTAGATTGATTTTCAATAGATATTCGTCATCACAAAAGATATAGTTAATCTCTCCCTCTTTTTTGTCTTCTGAAACAATAACACGAGATAACCAAGAAGAAATTGATTCTTCATTCTCTAAAGCAAATTTAGTTTCGTAATTAAAATCGATCATTCGTATAAAGTAATATTAAACCCTAACATCAAAATTAGAGTGCAAAGGTAACGATTGTCTTTATAATATCTCAAAACTGATAAAATATTCTATCGTCGAAAAAAGTGCTGCAACAAATAGGGTAAATACTACTGATTATTAGTTTGTTACCATTAATAAAGACAAAAAAAATAGAGGGATACATCAGAAATAGAAGCGCCAACACAAGGGAATAAATTAACACAAATAAAATCAATGAAAAAATAAGACAATTTGAAGCTATATTTGCAAAAGAATAAAAAGAAATAAAATCATGTCAAAGCCAATACGCGTGCGTTTTGCACCCAGTCCAACAGGACCTTTACATATCGGCGGAGTTCGTACCGCTTTATTTAATTACTTGTTTGCCAAGAAAAACAACGGGACATTCTTCTTACGAATTGAAGATACCGATCAGAATCGTTTTGTTCCAGGTGCCGAAGAGTACATTGTTGAGGCGTTAAATTGGCTAGGTATTGCTCCCGATGAAATGGTTGGGAAAAATGAAAAATTTGGGCCTTACCGCCAAAGTGAAAGAAAAGAATTGTACCAACAATATGCGGATCAATTGATCCATTCTGGAAATGCCTATTATGCTTTTGATACGGCTGAAGCTTTGGACGCACATAGAAAAGAACACGAAGAACAAGGAAAAACATTTATCTACAATCATCACAATAGAGAAAAATTAGATACTTCGTTAGTACTTTCAAAAGAAGCAACCGATAAAAGAATTGCTGCAGGTGAAGACTATGTCATCCGATTTAAAACTCCAGTAAACGAAACATTACATTTACAAGATATTATTAGAGGAGACGTAAAATTTGAAACAAATTTGTTAGACGATAAGGTGTTGTTTAAAAGCGACGGAATGCCTACCTATCATTTAGCAAATATTGTAGACGATCATTTAATGGAAACCTCCCATGTTATTCGTGGTGAAGAATGGTTGCCTTCAATGCCTTTACACGTTTTATTGTACCGTGCTTTTGGTTGGGAAGCCCCTGAATTTGCACATTTGCCATTGATTCTAAAACCTGTTGGAAATGGAAAGTTGTCTAAAAGAGATGGTGACAAAATGGGGTTTCCAGTATTTCCTTTGGAATGGGAAACCGCAGAAGGTGTTTCATCCGGTTACAGAGAAAAAGGATTTTTTCCTGAAGCGGTAGTTAACTTTTTAGCGCTATTGGGTTGGAACGACGGAACCGAAAAGGAATTGTTTTCTTTAGACGAATTAGTGCAGAATTTTGATTTAAATCGAGTACATAAAGCGGGAGCTAAATTTGATCCTGAAAAAAACAAATGGTTCAATCACCAATACTTGATACAACAGACGGACGCCGATTTGGCGAAAGCCTTCTCTCCTATTTTGAATGAAAAAGGAATAACGGTCGAGGAAAATAAATTGATTACCATCGTTTCTTTAATCAAAGAACGCGCTCATTTCGTATCTGAATTTTGGGAATTGAGTGACTACTTTTTTGAAGCGCCAACTATTTATGACGAAAAAGCATCCAAAAACTGGAAAGAGGAAACACCCGTTTTAATGCAAAATTTAATCACTGTTTTAGAGGAGATTCAAGATTTTAATGCTACAACTATTGAAACCGTTGTAAAAGAATGGATGACAATAAACGACATTGGAATGGGTAAAATAATGCAACCTTTCCGGTTGAGTTTAGTTGGAGCTTTAAAAGGACCTCACCTATTTGACATTGCTGAATTAATTGGGAAACAAGAAACCATTCAGCGAATTCAAAAAGCAATAGCAAGTTTGTAATTATTGATATATACAAAAAAGGAAAGAGGCTTAATGGCCTCTTTTTTTATGAATAAGCCAATTGATAAGATAGGGAATTGCGATTTGCAAAATCATTCCGTAAGAATTAGACAGCTTTAATTTTAATGATGCCAAGACTTCGCGGAACAGGTTTTCAGGCTCTAAAGACTCTTTTACTTTTTCAGTATTTAACAGAATATATTGCAAATGAATTTCTCTTTCCAACTTTAACATTGCTAAGTCGGCATTAATCTGGTCGTAAGATGAATATTTTTTAGCCATAATTATTCATTGAAAAAGATAGATGAAAATTTTTCCAAAATCGGGCCTTCTACAATCTTGTCTTTCACCAAAAACAATAAACCTGTCACCAGTAAATAAAATCCGCCAACAGACAAAAAGCCTAAAACGATATTGTCTAAATAGGCCCCGATAGCAAATGCAGCGGCAATAGAGCCAAACAAAGTAACCATGCTCAAACATATCCCAATTAAAAGAAACTTAACAATCATAGTGGTCGATTGCATTAGAATTTTAAATCCATGGAGTTTATAATATTCCACATAGGATTCTACATACCCTTTAGCATGTTCTTGAATTTGGTCGGTTTGATTTTTTATTTCTTCAAAAGCCATAATCGTGTATTTAGGTTGCAACTTATTTTTGAAGTTTGGCATTTTGCTCTTTCAACTCGGCTAACTTTTGTTCTAAAAACAAAATAAGATCTTCTGTTTTATGGCTTACATTAGAAACCATATCTTCGAAAGAATCTTCTAAATTATCTTTCGAATGCGTCAACTTACTTTTCAATTGTTCTGAAACCTCATCTAGTTTGTGTTTCAAATCGTCTTTAGCATCTTGAAAACCATCTTTAATTTTTTCTCTTGTTTTTGATCCTTTATCTGGAGCATACAAAATTCCAATTCCCGCCCCAATCAATGCACCGGTTAAAAGTGCCAACAAAGAATTTCCTGAAGTATTTGACATAATTTCTATTATTTAAAGATTCCTCCATTAAAGGTACAACAATAATATTCTTTTTGTCCCTGAGAACTCGTTAAAGTGTCTTAATAGAGGGTAAAAAACACATAGTGGCTTTTAAAGCTGCCTTTTTACAAAAAGGGTGTTTGGTGTTGTGAAAAGAAAAAAATTGCTTTAAAATCAATGTATTTAAGTCGGTTTTGATTGGTTAAATCAATAAAAAATAAAATAACAATAAGAACTATTTATAATAATAAAAACCCGCTATATAGCGGGTTTACAATTTATAAAAGTGAATAAATGAACTTTATTAAATTTGGTTCAAAAGCGAAACAACCGTTTCGTTTTTTTCCGTTGCTTTTAATTCAAATAATGTAGGTTTGAAATTTTCAAAATTTACTGTGTCGTGAATCAAGTTTTGTAATGCGGCTATTCGAACTAAAGCCAATTGACTTTTTAAAGACATGGTATATAATTTTGACAAAGCTTCTGAATCAATGTCAGATGGATTTACTTTGTCTGAATGTTCTAAAATCAAATTAGCAAACAATAAGGAATTGTTATCGTTTTTAATATTTTTTACAATAGTTTGGTTAACTAAACTGTAATTGTCAATGGTTTT
>JAGOAF010000065.1 GCA_017984035.1 Flavobacterium sp. | reverse complement strand
GACAAAGAAACTTTCTTTGGAGAAAGAGAAAAAGCGTTCTTATTAGCTTCGGCTCCAGCCAATAAATTTGGTTTAAATCTTAATTATGATAAAAAATGGTTCAATGCTGGTTTAGCGTTTACCCGTTTTAGCAAAGTAGAATTATTAGACTACCAAATGTATGAAGACGTAGCTGATTACGGTAGTTTTGCCGATCAAATCAAAGCAGCAACAGATACGTACAATGCAAAAATTGTAACTGATTTAACTTTAGGATTTAAACTAAATAAATCTTCTAAATTAAGTATTGGTGCTAATAACTTATTCAACATCTATCCTGATCAACAAGATGACTGGGTAGAAGCTGGTGGATATTGGGATGCTGTTCAAATGGGATTCAGCGGAGCTTATTACTATGCTAGATTAGGATTTACATTCTAATTCAACTTCATAGAAACAAAAAAATCCTGAGCATGTGCTCAGGATTTTTTTTTGATAAAAGTTTTTTAAAAAAACTATTCGTTATGTAAGAATGCTTGTCTGTTCAACAAGGTTTCTTCTGACTCTACATGATTATCATCTGGAATACAACAATCTACTGGACAAACAGCTGCACATTGTGGCTCATCGTGAAACCCTTTACATTCTGTACATTTTCCAGGAACGATATAATACACATCATCCGAAATTGGAGTTTGAGCAGCATCGGAATCTACCTCAGTACCATCTGGCAAAATTACTTTACCCGTTAGTTTAGTACCATCTTTATATCTCCAGTCATCAGCTCCTTCGTAAATTGCAGTATTTGGACATTCTGGTTCACAAGCCCCACAATTGATACATTCATCTGTAATTATAATTGCCATATTTTTTTGTCTTAAAATTAGAAAGTCTAAAGTCTTGAATTGTCTTGTTGACTTTCGGCTTAATTATCCTTATTTTTGTGCAAAATTACAATCAAAACCATTCATAAACAAACATTATGGACTTAGAAACAAAAAAAAATGTTTTTGTTACATTAGGACGCTTTTTAAATCAGTTCGCAGAAAACAATTCTAACAAGGACTTAAGCGTACCAAATAATGAATTGTTTTTTGAAGATTTTGAACAACTAATCCAATTATCACAATCACATAATGGATGGTATACTCCTGAACAAGTCTATTTCTCTATACAATCTTGGGCAAAAGCCTTAACGCAGGAAAATCTTGATCAATGGACTTCGTCTTATGATTTTACTACAACTGAATCCAAAACGATAGCTTTGATTTTAGCAGGTAATATTCCGTTAGTTGGGTTTCATGATTTTATTTCGGTCTTAGTTTCAGGGCATAATGTCTTGGTTAAAACATCATCTGACGATCAGCACTTATTGCCTTTTTTAGCCAAATACCTTATCGCAATTGAACCTCAATTGGCCCACAAAATCACTTTTATAGAAGGGAAACTAGAGGGTTTTGATGCCGTTATTGCTACCGGAAGTAATAACACAGCCCGCTATTTTGAATATTATTTCAAAGACAAACCTTCTATTATTAGAAAAAACAGGAATTCCGTTGCCGTTTTAAATGGTCAAGAAACCAAAGAACAACTCATCGCTTTAGGCGAAGACATTTTTAGATATTTTGGTTTGGGTTGCCGCAATGTTTCCAAACTTTTTGTACCAAAAGGCTATACTTTTGATGCTTTTTTTGAAGCCATTTTTGAATACCAAGATGTGATTCATTATGAAAAGTATGCCAATAACTACGATTACAACAAGGCGGTTTTTTTAATGAGTAATTACAAATTATTAGATAACGGATTTTTAACTTTAAAAGAAGATAAAAGTCATGCTTCTCCCATTTCTAGTGTATTTTACGAATACTACGATGCCCTTGAAGAAGTTGAAAAAAGATTGGAAGCTGAAGACAATGTTATTCAGTGTATAGTAAGCAACAATTTAGTACAAAATAGCATCCCATTCGGACAGTCACAACGCCCTCAATTATGGGATTATGCGGATAATGTGGATACTATTTCGTTTTCGTTAACAATAAACTAATAAATTGTTCAAATATTTCGATTTTTTTAATTGATTTTAAGAATCGATTGTCGAAATTTGCAGTCTTTAAATTTGGAACAAACAACTACCATGAAAAAACACAACTACAGCGCAGGACCTTGTATTTTACCACAAGAAGTTTTTGAAAAATCAGCACAAGCCATTTTGGATTTCAACAATTCTGGTTTATCTATTTTAGAAATATCGCACAGAAGCAAAGATTTCGTTGCGGTAATGGATGAAGCTAGAGCATTGGTTCTTGAATTACTAGGTTTAGAAGGCAAAGGATACCAAGCCCTTTTTCTTGCAGGTGGTGCTAGTTTAGAGTTTTTAATGGTTCCGTATAACTTGATGAAGGAAAACGGAAAAGCTGCTTATTTAGATTCTGGAACATGGGCAACCGCTGCTATTAAAGAAGCTAAATATTTTGGAGAAACTGTTGTTGTGGCTTCATCTAAAGAACAAAATTACAATAATGTACCTAAAGGATATACTATTCCTGCTGACGCAGATTATTTCCACTGTACAAGTAACAATACTATTTTCGGAACTCAAATGAAAGAATTGCCTGCTACCAACATTCCTGTAGTTTGCGATATGAGTTCAGATATTTTTTCACGTCAATTGGACTTTTCTAAATTTGATATAATCTATGCTGGGGCTCAAAAAAATATGGGACCTGCAGGAACCACTTTAGTAGTTATCAAAGAAGAAATCTTAGGTAAAAATGGAAGAGAAATTCCTAGCATGCTAGATTATGCAAAACATATTAAAGCAGAAAGTATGTACAATACTCCCCCTGTTTTCCCAGTGTATGCTTCTCTATTGACTTTACAATGGTTGAAAAAACTTGGCGGAATTGCTGCTATCGAAAAAATCAACAATGCAAAAGCAGAATTACTTTACAATGAAATTGACAGAAACCCATTGTTCAAAGGGGCAGCAGCTGTAGAAGATCGTTCTAATATGAATGCTACTTTCTTATTGAACAATCCAGAACACGCACCAATTTTTGACGCTATGTGGAAAGAAGCAGGTATCTCTGGATTGCCTGGTCACCGTTCAGTAGGAGGTTATAGAGCCTCTATGTACAATGCGATGCCAATTGAAAGCGTACAAGTATTAGTAAACGTAATGCAAGCCTTAGAAAAATCAATTTAAAAATTGAAAGATTTAAAATTGAAAAATAAATCAATAATCCAGATTGAATCTTTGAATGTTTAAATTATTCAATCTTTAAATAAAAATAAATGAAAGTATTAGCAAATGACGGAATTTCTAAAAGCGGAATTCAAGCATTAGAAAAAGGTGGGTTTGAAGTGATTACTACTAAAGTAGCGCAAGAACAAGTAGCTAATTTTATTAATGAAAATAACGTAAGTGTTATTTTGGTAAGAAGCGCAACTAAAGTTCGTAAAGATATTATTGATGCCTGTCCTGGTATCAAAATCATCGGTCGTGGTGGTGTTGGTATGGATAATATTGATGTGGAATATGCTAAAAGCAAAGGAATCAACGTAATCAACACACCAGCTTCTTCATCAGAATCAGTTGCTGAGTTGGTTTTTGGTCACTTATTCAACGGAGTTCGTTTCTTACATGACTCAAACAGAAACATGCCTTTAGAAGGTGATGCTAACTTTGAAGGATTGAAAAAAGCATACGCTAACGGAACTGAATTAAGAGGTAAAACTCTAGGTATCGTAGGTATTGGCCGTATTGGTCAAGCCACAGCTAAAATGGCACTTGGTTTAGGAATGAAAGTGATTGCAGCGGATAGTTTCATTGAGAAAGTAGATGTGAAAGTTGAATTCTTTGACGGACAATCAATCACTACAACTATTGTTTCTCAATCTTTAGAATCATTGTTCAAAGAAGCTGATTTCATTTCATTACACGTTCCGGCTCAAAACGGATACATCATTTCAAAAGCAGAATTAGCTATTATGAAAGACGGTGTAGGTATCGTAAACTGTGCTCGTGGTGGAGTAATTGACGAAATTGCATTAATCGATGCTTTAGATAGTGGAAAAGTTGGTTTTGCTGGATTAGACGTTTTTGAAAGCGAACCAAAACCAGAAATCAAAATCCTTATGCACCCAAAAATCTCATTGACTCCTCATATTGGAGCGGCTACAGGAGAAGCACAAGATAGAATCGGAACGGAATTAGCACAACAAATCATTAGTATTTTAGGTTAATCTTTTTCATATAAAAAAATAAGAAGGATGTCTCAAAAAGGCATCCTTTTTTTTATGCTTTACTTTGTTCAAAAATGATAACTTTGTAACGCTTAAGACAATCCAAATGGAGAAATTAAAACAGCGATGGGGAGTTCAATCCAATTTTCAGCTGACCATTATTTTTATCGTTTTTGCAATTACAGGTTCGGCATCAGCAATGGTTTCGAAACCGGTTTGCATTTGGCTTGGAATTACTAAAGAAGATTTCGGATTTTTCTTCACACCTATTCGACTTATTCTAATATTTCCATTGTACCAAGTGCTTTTAATTAGCATCGGATTTCTCTTTGGCCAATTTGCCTTTTTCTGGAAGTTTGAAAAAAAACTCTTGC
>JAGOAF010000032.1 GCA_017984035.1 Flavobacterium sp. | reverse complement strand
AATTGATGATGGGAAAAAGAAAAATTGAAATAATGGACACGACACTTCGCGATGGAGAACAAACATCGGGAGTATCGTTTTCTGCTGCAGAAAAATTAACCATTGCACAATTGTTGCTTGAAGAACTTCATATTGATCGCATCGAAATTGCTTCGGCGCGCGTGAGCGAAGGAGAATTTCAAGGAGTGAAAGGGATTATGGAATGGGCTTCCGCCAAAGGATATACCGACAAAATTGAAGTTCTCTCTTTTGTAGACGGCGGTGTTTCTATTGAATGGATGAAAAAAGCGGGGGCCAAAGTTCAAAATTTATTGACTAAGGGATCGCTCAACCATTTAACCCATCAACT
The DNA here is from genome assembly GCA_017984035.1 of Flavobacterium sp. The sequence goes on along the minus strand of JAGOAF010000032.1, from coordinate 15,708 downwards.
AAAGAAAACACCTGAACAACATTTTACTGAAATTGCACAAGCCATTGCTTTGGCAAAAGCGAATAACATTGAAACCAACGTCTATTTAGAAGATTGGAGTAATGGTATGCGTAATTCTCCGGATTATGTTTTTCAGTATTTGGATTTTTTGACACAACAACCGATCAAAAGAATTTTATTGCCAGATACTTTGGGAGTTTTAATTCCGTCAGAGACATTTGAATTTATTTCAAAAATTACGGCTAAATACCCCAATACTCATTTTGATTTTCACGCACATAACGATTACGATTTAAGTGTTGCGAATGCAATTGAAGCTGTAAAAGCAGGCATTCATGGATTACACGTTACTGTAAACGGAATGGGAGAACGTGCCGGAAACGCACCACTTGAAAGCACTGTTGCTGTAATTAATGATTTTATTCCAGAAGTAAGCATCAACGTTAAAGAATCGTCATTGTACTCGGTGAGTAAATTAGTAGAAACCTTTACAGGGTATCGAATTCCAGCCAACAAACCGATTGTAGGAGATAATGTTTTTACACAAACCGCAGGTATTCATGCTGATGGAGACAACAAAAACAACCTGTATTTCAATGATTTACTTCCAGAACGTTTTGGTAGAAAACGAAAATATGCTTTAGGAAAAACTTCCGGAAAAGCCAATATCGAAAAAAACCTTCAAGAATTAGGATTACAGCTGAACCAAGAAGATTTAAAATTGGTTACCCAACGCATTATCGAATTGGGTGACAAAAAAGAAACCGTTACCAAAGAAGATTTACCGTACATCATCTCAGATGTATTGGATAGCCAAACTTACGAAGAACGCATCACTGTAGCATCTTACGTTTTAGTACATGCAAAAGGAATGCGCCCTTCGACAACACTTTGTCTGAAAATTGATGGAGAAATTATCGAAGAAAATGCACAAGGGGATGGACAATTTGATGCTTTTATGAATGCTTTGGCCAAAATTTACAAAAGTAAAAAAATGAGTTTGCCAAAATTAATAGATTACGCTGTGCGAATCCCTCCTGGAAGTAGTTCGGATGCACTATGCGAAACTATTATCACTTGGACCAACAACGGCAAAGAATTTAAAACCCGCGGATTGGACTCCGATCAAACAGTAGCGGCAATTGTTGCCACTCAAAAAATGCTGAATGTGGTTACAAATTAAAAAATAAAATGATTTAAAAATTGAAAAATTAAAACTTCAATCTTTAAATCTTTAAATAATTCAATCTTTAAATAAAATATTTTATAATGAAATTTAATATTGCACTTTTAGCCGGAGACGGAATAGGACCTGAAGTAATTAATGAAGCTGTAAAAGTTTCGGATGCTATTGCAAAAAAATTCAATCACGAAATCAACTGGACGCCAGCATTAACTGGTGCTTGTGCTATCGATGCTGTTGGGGTTCCTTATCCTGATGAAACACACGACATCTGTATGCAAGCCGATGCGGTTTTATTTGGTGCTATTGGACACCCAAAATACGACAACGATCCTTCGGCAAAAGTACGTCCTGAACAAGGATTATTGTTGATGCGCAAAAAATTAGGTTTGTTTGCCAATGTGCGTCCCACTTTTACATTCCCTTCTTTAATTGACAATTCTCCTTTAAAAAGAGAACGCATTGAAGGTACTGATTTGGTTTTCTTAAGAGAGTTAACTGGCGGAATTTACTTTGGTGAAAAAGGAAGAAAAGACAACGGCGATACTGCTTTTGACAACTGTGTGTACACTAGAGCTGAAGTACAACGTTTGGCTAAAAAAGGTTTTGAATTAGCCATGACGCGTAGCAAAAAACTATGTTGTGTAGACAAAGCCAACGTATTAGAAACCTCTCGTTTGTGGAGAGAAACAGTGCAAGCAATGGAAAAAGACTATCCAGAAGTGGAAGTATCCTATGAATTTGTAGATGCGGTGGCGATGCGATTGGTACAATGGCCAAATTCGTATGATGTATTAATCACAGAGAATTTGTTCGGAGACATTTTAACGGATGAAGCTTCTGTAATTTCAGGATCAATGGGATTAATGCCATCAGCTTCAGTAGGAGAACATACTTCATTATACGAACCTATTCACGGATCGTATCCTCAAGCTACCGGATTGAATATTGCTAATCCATTGGCTACTATATTATCAGCGGCTATGATGTTTGAAGATGCTTTCGGATTAAAAGCTGAAGCCGAAGCCATCAGAAACGTAGTGAACAAATCATTAGAACAAGGAATTGTGACAGAAGATTTAGCTCCAAAAGGATCAAAAGCATACAAAACAAGTGAAGTAGGCGATTGGTTAGTGGCTAATTTGTAATTCACAAACTGATTAAAATAAAAAAGGTGTCAATTTTCATTGACACCTTTTTATATATAAAGAAAAAATATTAATATCCTCCTCTACCTCCACGGTCTCCACCGCCACGGTTGTTTCCGTAACCTCCGCGTGAATCTCCACCACGGTTGTTGTTAAAACTTCTTCTTTCGCCTTCTGGTTTAGGCTCAGATTTGTTTACTACGATTGAACGTCCTTGAACAGTTGCACCATTCAATTCGTCAATTGCTTTTTGAGCTTCCTCGTCGCTTGGCATTTCAACAAAACCAAAACCTTTACTTCTACCAGTGAATTTGTCAGTAATAATTTTTACTGAATCTACTGCTCCGTAAGCCTCGAAAGACTCTCTTAAATCTGCTTCCTCAATACTGAATGGAAGACTTCCCACAAAAATGTTCATATAAACTTGTTTAATTAAGGGACAAATGTAGTCTTAATAAATCCTAATCTACTATGAATGTACTTATTTATGATATAATTATCAAAAACACTGCTCAAGGTCAATGAATTAGGCATAAAAAAAGTTAAGCAATTAACAATTAATAAAATAGAATTCGAATTAGCATTTTTAAATAAAAAATGTATCTTTGCACCCTTAATTAACCGAGGTCGAGTACCTCAAAATTTAATCATAAGATTATGTCAGTAAAAATTAGATTACAAAGACACGGTAAAAAACAAAAACCGTTTTACTGGGTAGTAGCAGCTGATGCTCGCTCAAAAAGAGATGGTAAATACTTAGAGAAAATCGGTACTTACAATCCAAACACTAACCCTGCAACTATCGAATTAAATTTAGATAGCGCTGTAAAATGGTTGCACAATGGTGCACAACCAACAGATACTGCAAAAGCAATTCTTTCTTACAAAGGTGCTTTATTGAAACACCACCTTGATGGAGGTATTCGTAAAGGAGCTTTAACTCAAGAACAAGCTGATGCAAAATTAGCTGCTTGGTTAGAAGCAAAAGCTGGTAAAGTGGATGCTAAAAAAGATGGTTTATCAAAAGCGCAAGCGGATGCTAAAGCTAAAGCTTTAAAAGCAGAAAAAGAAGTAAATGCAAAACGTTTAGCTGCAGCGGCTCAAGCTGAAGCGGATGCTATTGCTGCTGCAACTCCTGCTGTTGAAGAAGAAGTTGTTGCTGAAGAAGAAGTAGCTGTTGAAGCTGCAACTGAAGAAGTAGCTGTTGAGGCTGTTGCTGAAGAAGTTGTTGAAGCTCCTGCTGAAGAGGCTCCTGCTGCTGAAGAAAATAACGAAACAACTGAAGCATAAATTCTCTAAGCGACAATGCGTAAAGAAGATTGTTTCTATTTAGGTAAAATCGCTAAAAAATTTAGTTTCAAGGGTGAAGTCTTAGCTTATTTAGACACAGACGAACCCGAGTTATACGAAAATCTGGAATCAGTGTTTGTTGAATGCAACAAACACTTGGTTCCTTTTTTTATTGAAACCTCTTCCCTCCATAAAAACGACTTTCTTAGAATTCGTTTTGAAGATGTTGCCACCGAAGAAGAGGCCGAGGCTATTTTAGGGAACGACCTTTACCTCCCTTTAAGTATGCTACCCAAATTAAGTGGTAATAAATTTTATTTCCACGAAGTAATTGGATTTGAAGTCGAAGACCAACGTCTTGGCGTGGTCGGTACTATTCAATCTATTAACGATTCCACCGCACAACCTCTTTTTGAGGTGCTTCATGGCGGAATTGAAATTCTAATTCCAATGATTGACCATTTCTTGGTAACAATTGATCGCGACAACAAAAAAGTGGTGATGAATTTACCTGAAGGATTGATTGAGATGTATCTGTAAAAGATGAATTGGTTATTTGTTTATTCGGTTATTCGAAAATCAAAAATCTAAAAACATTATGTCCAATTTCAAATTCAAACAATTTACTGTTCAGCAAGATCAATGTGCTATGAAAATAGGCACTGATGGTGTTTTACTTGGCGCTTGGGCTCCTATCAAACATCAACCCTTTAGCATTTTAGACATTGGCACCGGAACAGGCGTTATTGCTTTAATGCTTGCACAACGATCCAATGCGGCTCAAATAGATGCTTTAGAAATTGACGAGAACGCCTACGAACAGGCGACAGACAACTTTGAAAATTCCCCTTGGAACGACCGCTTATTTTGTTTTCATGCTGGTTTAGATGAATTTATGGAAGAACCCGAAGACGAATACGATCTAATTGTTTCCAATCCGCCGTTCTACGCCGAAGATTACAAAACCAATGACGCACACCGTGATTTAGCTCGTTTTCAAGACGCACTCCCGTTTGAAGATTTGATTGAAGCTGCTGATTTATTATTGTCTGAAAACGGAATATTTGCAGCGATCATTCCGTTCAAGGAAGAAGATCGATTTTTGGCCATAGCCAATGAATTTGAATTGTATCCAATGCAAATTACCCGTGTAAAAGGAACACCTACCACTGAAATAAAGCGTAGCCTCTTAGCTTTCAGCCGAAACCAAATTGACACTCCTTTATTGGACGAACTTATTATCGAAATAGGCCGTCACGAATACACTCCCGAATACATCGGTTTAACAAAAGAGTTTTATCTCAAAATGTAAAGAATACATCTACTTCGGTTTTATTTTGTTTTATTTGTTTGTGTACATTTGTTAGTACTAAATAGACAAACATGAAACCTGACCTATTTCAAGCTCCTGATTATTATAATCTGGACGATTTACTAACCGAAGAACACAAATTAGTTCGAGAATCAGCTAGAGCGTGGGTCAAACGAGAAGTTTCTCCCATAATTGAAGATTTTGCACAGCGCGCTGAATTCCCGAAACAACTTATCAAAGGGCTTGGGGAGATTGGTGGTTTTGGCCCCTATATCCCTGAAGAATACGGAGGGTCAGGTCTTGATCAAATTTCGTATGGGTTGCTCATGCAAGAAATAGAACGTGGAGATTCAGGCATACGTTCTACTTCGTCTGTACAATCCTCTTTAGTAATGTACCCTATTTGGAAATACGGAAACGAAGAACAACGAAAAAAATACCTCCCTAAACTAGCTACTGGAGAATTAATGGGATGTTTTGGTTTAACCGAACCCGATCATGGATCTAATCCTGGAGGAATGACCACTCATTTCAAAGATAACGGAGATCATTTTATTTTGAATGGTGCCAAAATGTGGATTTCCAATGCGCCTTTTGCCGATATTGCTATTGTTTGGGCTAAAAACGAAGAAGGACGTATCCACGGATTAATTGTGGAGCGTGGCATGGAAGGTTTTACTACTCCTGAGACACATAATAAATGGTCGCTACGTGCATCTGCAACAGGCGAATTGATTTTTGACAATGTCAAGGTTCCAAAAGAAAATCTTTTACCCAATCATTCTGGATTAAGTGCTCCGCTAGGGTGTTTGGATTCGGCTCGATATGGAATTGCCTGGGGAGCGATTGGAGCTGCAATGGATTGTTACGACACCGCTTTGCGTTATGCAAAAGAGCGAATACAATTTGACAAACCCATTGCTGGCACTCAATTACAACAGAAAAAATTAGCCGAAATGATTACCGAAATAACCAAAGCACAATTGTTAACTTGGCGTTTAGGTGTATTGAAAAATGAAGGAAGGGCTACAACGGCTCAGATTTCCATGGCAAAACGAAACAATGTAGATATGGCTATTCATATTGCTCGTGAGGCCAGACAAATGTTAGGCGGAATGGGAATTACTGGCGACTACTCCATCATGCGACATATGATGAACTTAGAGTCGGTGATAACTTATGAAGGAACCCATGATATCCATTTATTAATTACTGGAATGGATGTTACTGGAATTGCCGCATTCAAGTAAAGCAAACAGTTATTAAAGTATTCATAAAATCGATGATGAAATAAGTAGAAAACCTATAAGCTTTTTTACTTTTACAAAAAAATTGAAAAAATGAATGTCGATACGATCAACACTAGTATTCTAACTCAAAAAGAGGCCTTATTACAACACCCTTTATACAATAAAGTTCAAACCATTGAAGACTTACACCGTTTTTTAGAAAGTCATATCTATGCAGTTTGGGATTTTATGTCTTTATTAAAAGCACTACAGTCCAAATTAACTTGTACTACTACGCCTTGGTTTCCAACAGCCAATACGCAAACCCGCTATTTAATTAATGAAATTGTAGTAGCTGAGGAAAGTGATTTAACTTTAGACGGACGTCGCCAAAGTCACTTTGAGATGTATATTGAAGCCATGCAAGATTGCGGCGCTAACACTTCTGAAATCGAAGCGTTTTTAACTAATTTAAGTTCGCTAAACAATATTTTCGTAGCTATTAAAACCAGTGATTTACACCCTAAAATCAAAGCCTTTTTGGATTTTACTTTCCGAGTAATTGAAGAAGGAAAAGCGCACGAAATAGCAGCAGCATTCACTTTTGGCAGAGAAGATTTGATTCCAAGTATGTTTACAGCTATTTTGAAAAACTTTCAAGCCAATTTCCCTGAAACAGATTTGAAAAAATTAATTTATTATTTTGAACGACATATTGAATTAGATGCTGATGAACACGGACCTATGGCCATGGGAATGATTACTGAGTTGTGTGGTAACGATCCTAAAAAATGGAGTGAAGTGGAGCAAATTTCAGTAGCAGCATTAGAAAAACGCATTGGACTTTGGGATGCTATAGAGGAAAGTTTAACTTTAAAAACGGAATTAGCATAACCTAAAAAAGCAACATAAAAACACAAAAAAAGCGAGAAAAATTTCTCGCTTTTTTTATTAACTCTCTGGAGCCAATTCTAACTCCAAGCCTTCTAATTCTTCAGTAATTGGGATTTGACAACCCAAGCGGCTATTTGATTTCACATAAAATGCTTCGGACAACATTGCCTCTTCGTCATCTCCTTTTTCAGGTAGAGGTACATCGTTTAAAACATAACATTGACAAGAAGCACACATGGCCATTCCGCCACAAGTACCTTCTACAGGAAGCTCGTAGGCTTTGCACAATTCCATAATATTCATTGCCATATCTGTTGGCGCCTGCAATTCATGCACTACTCCTTCTCTGTCTTTAATCTTAATTAAAACGTCCATTTTTATTTATTCTCTAGTTGTGTGTGTATTGTATTCAAAAAAACAAACGTAAATTACAGTACGTTTACGACTGTTTCGATTTGAGGAACGTATTTTTTAATGGTAGTTTCCACTCCTGCTTTTAGGGTCATTTGATTGACACTACAGCTGGTGCAAGCCCCTTCCAATCGTACTTTAACATGCTTATCCTCTTCAATTTCGATTAATGAAATATCGCCACCATCCGAATTCAAAAAGGGTCTAATTTCTTCTAAGGCCTTTAATACATTAGCCAATACTTCTTCTGTTGTCATATCTTAAAAATTATTTTTTAACAGCTGAACAACCCGCCATAGTTGTTATTTTGATTGCTTCGGTTGCAGGTAAACTTTCGTTTCTAGCCACTGTTTGTTGCACTACATTACGAGTAATTTCTTGGAAAACTGACTCAATCACTGAACCTTCTTGCATGGCAGCTGGACGACCGTAATCTCCCGCTTCACGAATAGATTGAACGATAGGTACTTCACCCAGGAAAGGAACGTTCAAATCGGCTGCTAAGTTTTTAGCTCCCTCTTGTCCAAAAATATAATATTTATTGTTGGGTAATTCTTCAGGTGTAAAGTAGGCCATGTTTTCGATGATCCCTAAAACCGGCACATTGATTGCTTCTGATAAGAACATAGCAACTCCTTTTTTAGCATCTGCCAAAGCTACAGCTTGAGGGGTGCTTACTACAACGGCGCCTGTAATTGGCAACGATTGCATGATAGAAAGATGAATATCTCCTGTTCCCGGAGGTAAGTCGATCAACATAAAATCTAATTCGCCCCAATCAGCATCAAAAATCATTTGGTTCAATGCTTTAGCTGCCATTGGCCCACGCCAGATTACTGCTTGACTTGGAGAGGTAAAAAATCCTATCGATAAAATTTTTATTTCGTAACTCTCGATAGGTTTCATTTTGGATTTGCCATCTACTTCAATAGAAATCGGTTTCTCATTCTCTACATCAAACATAATTGGCATAGACGGTCCATAAATATCGGCGTCCAAAACACCAACCGAGAATCCCATTCTAGCCAAAGAAACGGCTAAATTAGCTGTAGTAGTTGATTTTCCAACGCCTCCTTTTCCTGAAGCTACGGCTATAATATTTTTAATACCTGGAATAGCTTTACCTTTAATTTCAGGCTTATCGGCTACTTCTACTTTACTATTCACTTTTACTTTAGCTTCTGGCGAAATCAAGTCGTGAATGGTCTTTTTTATATCGTCTTCGGCTCGTTTTTTGATGTGCATCGCTGGTGTATGCAATACTAAATCTACTACCACCTCATCTCCAAAAGTAATTACATTAGTAACGGCTCCGCTCTCCACCATGTTTTTTCCTTCTCCTGCAATAGTGATTGTTTCTAGTGCTTTAAGAATCTCTTTTCTATCTAATTTCATTTTGTTTTTCCAAAATTTATATGGTTACATCCAATAGAATAAAATCCATTTATTTAAACTGAATATGAATTGCAAATATAACAGATTCTATTCTTATTTTACCGCTTTTGGATTGGATTTATTGATAATCAAATCACTACTTGTAATTTGATTACTAAAAATAAATTGAAGTTTATGATTGTATTTTGGGTTCCCAAAAATGAGCTTCAAAATCGATAATTTGGTTGTCTCGAACTTGAATTCCTTCGTTTTCTAATAATTGTTGCATTAAATTCGTTCCGTCAAAGTGTAACTTACCGGTTAACAAACCTTTACGATTCACTACTCGGTGCGCAGGAACATCCTCTAAATGATGTGACGCATTCATGGCCCAGCCTACCATTCTTGCTGAACGAGCTGTTCCTAATGCTTTGGCTATAGCTCCATAGGAAGTCACTTTTCCGTAAGGAATTTGTCTGACTATGCTGTACACCCGTTCGAAAAAATTATCGTTTGCCTTTGTCATGGAAAGTTAGTTCCAATAGTAATTAATAATATTGAAAAGGGTTATTAAAGCGACTAGGCCTGTTATACTACCAATGATTTTATTCATGTTGTGCATAAAAAAATCGGTTTTATTTTCAATCTTACCGAAGAAGGAGATGTAAGTATAAAAAACTAGAAAAGAACCCAATACCGCTCCTAGGACAAAAATAAAAATGGACAGGGGTTCGAATACGAATAAACCATAAGAAGCTAGTGATAAACTTACTACTACATAATACGGAATTGGAAAGAAATTCAGAGCAGACAACAACATCCCTAAAAAAAATCGAGTAGACGTTCGTTGTTTTTTAATCTTTCCCTTTATTTTTTGAGGCGGTTTGGCAATGGCCAAAAAATAGACGGTTAACAGTGTAAAAATACCACAACCTATTTCTCTAAGCAATACTACAACTTCTGGCCGTTCGCCAATAAATTGAGCAAATAAAATCGCTATAAAAACTTGTAAAATAATAATTAGTACCGCTCCAATTACAAACCAAATGGCAGCGCGTTTTCCTTCTTTACTATTGACTTTAGCCGCAGTCATATTGATTAATCCAGGTGGAAAAATCCCTATAACTGCACTGACGAACCCAAAAAATAATGCGGAAATAATAGTCATATAGTGCTTTGTTTCAGTACCAATGTGTTGCTTTTACTTCAATTACTGAAACCGAAACGACACTATTTAATTTTAAATCGAATATACGTAATTGATTTGTTAACTTCTAAATATTGTTTTTCATAGAACGTTTGAAAAGCAGTCACTTCTTCTGGACTTCCTTCATTTTTATACACATTATGATTAGCATACAATACTTCGTGACCTTCTCCGTGTAATAGTCCTAAGGTGTAACCGTGCATAAATTCACTATCTGTTTTCAAATTCATTACACCCTCTTTCTTCAGAATTTTTTTATACAATTGTAAAAATTGAGAATTAGTCATACGGTGTTTTGTACGCTTGTATTTGATTTGAGGATCGGGAAATGTGATCCAAATTTCATCTACTTCATTTTCAGCAAAAATATGATTGATTAACTCGATTTGAGTACGAACGAAAGCCACATTATGCAAGCCTGTTTCTACAGCTGTTTTAGCACCACGCCAAAAACGAGCACCTTTTATATCAATTCCGATGAAATTTTTATTTGGGTACCTTTCAGCTAAACCAACTGAATATTCCCCTTTACCACAGCCCAACTCCAAAACAATGGGATGGTTGTTTTTAAAAAAGTCGGTATTCCATTTTCCTTTCAATGGAAACAAATCACCTACTACTTCTTCCCTCGTTGGTTGAAAAACATTATTGAACGTTTCGTTTTCCTTGAATCTTTTTAATTTGTTTTTGCTTCCCACTTTTATTAAATCTTTCGGCAAAATTAAGGAAATATATAGGACAAAAGCAGACTTCTTTAAAATTATCGATCAGAAATCAAAGATTTATTTGTGTTCCAATTGTGCGCGAAGTTTTTGGATTAGCGGTTCTTCTAATGGCGCTTTAATGGTGATTACCGATTTGCTCGTTTCATTAGGGACAGTCATGGATAAAACATAATGCTGTATTTTCCATTGGTTCCCCACTTTTACCAAAACGCCTGAACCCCTGCAAATTTTCATTTGAGTGTCCAATAATTCATCAAACCAAGCCGTTTTTCCCGCGGTGTCAAAATAGACATGCCTTTCGAGAGCAGTGAAAGACCAGGCTTTTCCTTTATCGAAATGAGGTTTAGCATAGTTTTGAAATTCTTGTTTATTCCAATATTCATTAGCATCAGTGCCAATGAATATAGCATCATCAGTCATTAATTCAAAATAGGTTTTGAAATTTGCATCAGAAGCTGCTTTGTGCCATTGGTCAATAACTATTGCAAGCTGTTGTTTTTCGTCAATGGATTGCGCTTTAATTGACGTACCTATAGCAAGTAGCATCGCAAAAAATATAACTTTATAATAGTTCATAGTTTTCAGGTATATAGAAACATAAATTTTATCGAATTTAATAAAAAAGCTGCCAATATTTTAATTGGCAGCTTTTATTTACATTGAAAACTGGACTCCTAAAACCCAATTTCTTCCCATATTGGAAATGCTATCCGTTTTAAGGCGTGATAAATGAGCAATATACTTTTTATCGGTAATATTATTTCCGTTTAAATTCACATCTATTTTAGTTTTGCCCAAATGAAGTGTTCCTCCAATTCCAAAATTCAAAATGCTGTAACCCGGTGTTCTGGTTTCGAAGCCACTGATTTTATTTTGGTTAAAGGTAGACACAAGACTGATCGTTGCAAAACCTTCCTTAAGCCAATCTAAATCGTTCCACTCTGTGCGTAAGGTATTGTTCCAATTATTAGCCGGGATTAAGGGCAAATAATCCCCATTTTGTTTTTTACCTGTAACCGTTTCCAAACTCGTTTCTAAATGCAACCAATCCAAAGGATGAGGATGGAAATGCAAACCTATTTCGCCTCCATAGAGATTGGCATTGTTTTGAATATAATTGAAAACGGCATTGTCTTCTATTGTTTCTCCAGTTGGATTGATATAAATAAAGTCGTTGATGTGATTATAAAATCCGTTAACGAAAAATTCTAAATGATCTGTTTTGTATTCCAAATTCAAATCCGTTTGGAAATTTTGTTCTGTTTTTAAATTCGCATTCCCCACTTCATAGCGATTGGTTCCTTCGTGAACACCATTGGATGATAACTCCGCCAAGTTGGGCGCTCTAAAACCTGAGGCTAAATTTAATCTAAAAATAAAAGCATCACTCAAATTCGTTTTATAACCCAAAGCGGCATTCCAACTTGTATACGATTTTTTCAAGGCTTCAAAAGCCCCTTCCTCACCCAGAACACCCTGAGCTTCTGACGTTAAATTTCTAGTGTCAAAACGCAAACCTCCCTGAATCACACTAGTACCCCATTCATAGTTGGTGGTTCCAAAGGCACCAAAATCTTGGGTAACCGCATCCGGAATCAAGTACTCTTCTCCCGAATTTACATTGGTTTGATGCATTCCTTGAACGCCTAAAATTGTTTGCATTTTACCAGAAGAGGGTAAATAATACTTCGCATTGTAATTGAAGGTATTTAACTTCATTTTCAAAACTGCCAGGTCACTGTCTTCAAATTCGGACCTGTCATTTGAAATAAAACCCAAATCCAAATCCATTTTTGATCTGTTAAAGAAGATACTCGAATTCAAACTAAGCAAATGATTGGCAACTGCTTGTTTTGGGAACAAAACGCTTTTACTTTGACTTTGCTCTGCAATCCCTTCTTCAGGAATTCCTAAGTTTAAGTCGTTGAAATTGTAACGCAGTACCGAAGAAAAGGATGCATCACTATAGCCTATTCCTGTTTTAAAATCTTTTTCTTGGTATCGTGTATTGGTGACACGCTCTCCATCGGCAGTGGTGTAATCCGAATGGGTATTCAAAGTTCCTCGTGCCAAAAATTTCCAATTATCAGTACTTGTTTTTACTCCCAAAGAGGAATTACTTCCCAAGGTATTTGCAAACCATTTTTGACTAAAATTGACTTTATACGAATTGGCATTAGCAAATTTCTCAGGGTTAAAATACAACACACCTCCTAAGGCATCGGAACCATATAATAACGAAGCTGGGCCTTTGATTACCTCAACACTCTCTACTCCTGCATCGTTTAAACCTAAACCATGTTCGTCGCCAAATTGTTGGTTTTCAATTCGAACTCCTTGTGAATACACCAATACGCGATTGCCACTCAAACCACGAATTACTGGCTTACCAATAGAAGCTCCAGTTGAAATCTGAGAAACTCCCGGAATAGTCGCCAAACCTTCGATCAAGGTAGCGGTTCCTTTTCGAGCCAAATTTTTCATGGTTTCGTGTGCTACTTTCATCACATTTTGCGATTGTAATTTATTGAAAGCAGTAGAGACAATAACTTCGTCCATTTCAAAAACAGCCGCCGCTAATTGAACGTTAATAATCCTTTGTTTTTGACTATCTGTAACCGTTTTGTGTTGAGTTCCATAGCCCGCTAAAGCATAGGAAATTGAAATAGTTCCCTTGGGAACATTAGTCAAACTGTAGGTTCCATCGGGTTTTGAAAGGGTTCCTTTTTGTAGTTCTTGTATGTAAACAGAAACGCCAGAAAGCGTTTTATTATTGGCATCAGTAATCTTACCTGAAACCGTATTTTGTGCTTGCATTAAGGCAGTACAACTTACTACCAAAGCAAAAATTAATTTTTTCATGATCAATAGCTATAATGTTAAAAGAATCGTATTCTAGTATAGAACCGATGAATCATTCGATTTAAACAAAATAGCGAGGGGGTCCTCGTAAAGAATAAGCACTTCCTGAAAAGGAAATAACGCTGGGAAAGTTAAAAAAGTAAGGCGCAACAACTACTGGTGTTGATGCTAATCGGTACTGAAACTGTGTTGGAGCAATGCCGCTTTGAAAAGAAATTGCACAAACCAAACACTGCTCAAAGCCTTTGTGTTGGTGAGTTAATTCGGTTGAATTTAGCTGTTTGTGCGCACATACTTTTTCTGCAAATTGCTTTTCAAGATGCTCCAACCCATGAAACGATTGTAGGGCTAGTGATCCTAATAGGACTAGCGCAAAGAAAAACCGTATCAATAGTTGTTTTAGTTTCATTGGCCACAAATATATGGAAATCAAAAAAGAAAAACCATTTACAATTTAGAATTAACTAAATCGTAAATGGTTCCCGTAAGTGTTGCTGAACTACTTACACCAATTTGGCTGCAATTAAGTATTCTGCTATTTGAATCGTATTGGTCGCTGCTCCTTTTCTCAAGTTATCAGCTACAACCCACATGTTTAACGTATTCGGTTGGCTTTCGTCACGACGAATTCTACCTACAAAAACTTCATTTTTACCTTCAGCATATCTTGGCATTGGATACGTGAAGGTGTCTAAATTATCTTGGACTACTACTCCGTCTGTTTGACTCAAAATAGTTCTCACGTCATTGACATCAAAATCATTGGTAAATTCAACGTTCAAAGCTTCACTATGTCCACCAACAACAGGAACACGAACCGCAGTTGCTGTTACCGCAATACTGTTATCACTTAAGATTTTCTTCGTTTCGTTTACTAATTTCATCTCTTCTTTAGTGTAACCATTGTCTTCAAAACTGTCACATTGCGGAATACAATTTCTATTGATTTTGTATTTGTACACCATGTCGCCTTCTACTCCAGCACATTCGTTTTCAAATTGTTGCACTGCTTTTACTCCTGTTCCCGTAATGGACTGGTAGGTAGAAACAATGATGCGTTTGATGTTGTATTTTTTATGTAGTGGCGCTAAAGCCAATACCATTTGAATCGTTGAACAGTTGGGATTAGCGATAATTTTATCGGCTGCAGTTAGTTCGCCCGCGTTGATTTCAGGCACTACTAATTTCTTAGTAGGATCCATTCTCCAGGCCGATGAATTATCGATTACTGTAGTTCCCGCTGCAGCAAATTTTGGAGCCCATTCTAATGAAGTTCCTCCTCCTGCAGAAAACAAAGCAATATCCGCTTTCATATCTACTGCAGTTTGCATTCCTACCACTTTGTATTTTTTTCCTCCAAATTCAATTTCCTTTCCCACTGATTTTTCAGAAGCGACAGGAATTAACTCTGTTACTGGAAAATTTCTTTCTGCTAATACTTTTAACATTATTTCGCCTACCATTCCGGTAGCACCTACTACTGCTATTCTCATTGTATATTTTTATTATTGAATTGTATTATTTTTTGGCAAAAGTAACCAATACTATTCTCCAAACAAGGGCGTTCACAAAAAATAACAAATTGTTATATTTATAACAAAGCTATTTATTTTTCAACAAATCCCTGATTTCTGCAAGTAATTGTTCCTGCGTTGGACCTTTGCTTTCTGTAGGTTCTTCCGCTATTTTTATTTTTTGCTGGGCTTTTTCATAGGCTTTCAACACAATAAAAATGCAGAACCCAATGATTACAAAATCAAAAATAGTTTGGATAAATGCGCCATAATTTAGAGTCACCTCAGCTATCGCTTTTGATTTTATAACTCCATTTTCAACTACCGCAGGCACGCCGTCTTGCAACACTAATTTTAGATTTTTAAAATCTACTTTTCCTAAAAGCAGTCCAATGGGCGGCATCAACACATCATTCGTAAACGAAGTAACTATTTTTCCAAAAGCACCCCCAACGATCACCGCAGTGGCTAAGTTGACAATTTCGCCTTTCATTAAAAAGGCCTTAAAATCTGTAAAAAATCCCATGTTATTCAATTAATTATTCTCTGTAGAAAACTC
>JAGOAF010000064.1 GCA_017984035.1 Flavobacterium sp. | reverse complement strand
ATTACAAACGAAAGAATGGAACAATTGCTAAATACTACACAAAATGATAGTTTTTGGATTTTAGAAAACATTCACTTAAATCGAGCTGCAGAAGCGTTTTGGAGCAATCTAAAAACAAATCCAAAAGTTACCGTTACGATTGACACTTTTCATATTGGATTGGTCTTTTTTAGAAAAGAACAGGCTGAAGAACATTTTATTCTTCGGGCATAATCTTTATTTGCTGTAACAAAAATCCTTTTGCTACTACTTATGGATTTATTCAAAAGTCTTTCGTACTTTTAAATCCGAATTCAACGCATTTTAATTTCAACAAAAACAATGGCAAATCCATTAATCAAAATAAGTAACATTAAACGCGATTTCGTTCTTGGTAACGAAATTGTTTATGTTTTAAAAGGTATTGATTTAGAAATCAATAAAGGAGAATATGTAGCATTAATGGGGCCATCTGGTTCTGGAAAATCCACATTGATGAATCTTTTAGGCTGTTTGGACACACCAACTTCAGGGACCTATATTTTGAACGGCAAAGATGTGAGCCAAATGAAAGACGATGAATTAGCTGAAATTCGTAACAAAGAAATCGGTTTTGTTTTTCAAACCTTCAACCTTTTGCCAAGAACAACTGCTTTGGATAATGTAGCCTTGCCAATGATTTATGCTGGCTATTCCAAATCCGAAAGAAACGAAAGAGCAACCGAAGTATTGAAACAGGTGAATCTTGCAGACCGAATGGACCACCAACCCAACCAACTTTCTGGAGGTCAAAGACAACGTGTTGCCGTAGCAAGAGCTTTGGTTAACAAACCATCGATCATATTGGCCGATGAGCCAACAGG
The DNA here is from genome assembly GCA_017984035.1 of Flavobacterium sp. The sequence continues at coordinate 3,916 of JAGOAF010000064.1, read as the reverse complement.
TAACTTGGATAGTAAAACTTCTGTAGAAATCATGAAATTGTTTGGTGACATTCATGCCAGTGGCAATACCGTTATTTTGGTTACGCATGAAGAAGAAATTGCAGCTTATGCTAATCGAGTAATTCGTTTAAGAGACGGATTGATTGAAAGCGACACCTCAAAATAAACTACAACCATTCAATGAAGATATACACAAAAACCGGAGACGGAGGAATTACAGCATTGTTTGGAGGAAAAAAAGTCCCCAAAGATCACGATCGTATTGAAAGCTACGGAACTGTGGATGAGTTGAACTCCTACATCGGTTTGATTCGAGATCAAGATATCGATTCCCATTATAAAACGATTCTTATTGAAGTTCAAGACCGTTTGTTTACCGTTGGAGCTATGCTTGCCACTCCGCCAGAAAAAGAAGTGCTCAAAAATGGAGAATTGCGTTTGCAAAAATTGGGCATTATTGATTCAGATATTGAATTTTTAGAAAATGAAATTGACCGCATGGAAGAATCGCTTCCGCCAATGACTCATTTTATTTTACCTGGTGGACATCCAACTGTGTCACATTGTCATATTGCACGTTGCATATGCCGCAGAGCTGAACGTCTTGCGGTACATTTAAGTCATAACGAACCCGTTTCTGAAATTGCAATCCAATATTTGAACCGACTTTCTGACTATCTTTTTGTCTTGGCACGAAAGTTGTCTAAAGATTTAAACGCCGAGGAAATACAATGGATTCCTAGAAAATAGTTGCTAATTTTTCCTTCCTAATTAGAAGTAAAACAGCGATTGAAAAACAAACAAAAAAACGTTCTTAACTTTTAATAAAAATAAATCATTTTTTACTTGCCTTTTTCAGTAAAAAATTTATTTTTGCACTAAACTAAATCGACAAAAGATGTATTGGACATTAGAATTAGCATCTTATTTAAGCGATGCGCCGTGGCCTGCTAACAAAGACGAACTTATTGACTACGCTATTAGAGCAGGAGCTCCATTAGAAGTAGTAGAAAACCTTCAATCTATCGAAGATGAAGGCGAGATATATGAATCAATGGAAGAAATTTGGCCAGATTATCCTACAGACGAAGATTACCTTTGGAATGAGGATGAATATTAAAAAATAAACCAAAGAAAAAGTCTCAAAAGAGGCTTTTTTTTTGGTTAAATTAGACATTTACACAACATACAGCAATACAAATACAATTATGAGTTTCATCAATAGCATTATTAAAATATTTGTCGGTGATAAATCACAGAATGACGTTAAAGCATTACAACCTTACCTTACAAAAATTAAAGGATTCGAAAGTAGCTTAATGACATTGTCAAATGACGAATTAAGAGCTCGTACCGCTTATTTCAAAGAAAAGATCCAACAAGCACGTGCTGATAAAGATGCGAAAATTGCATCCTTACAGCAAGAAGTAGAAACCATCGAAGATATCGACCAAAGAGAAGATATTTATGTAGCTATTGATGCTTTAGAAAAAGAAGCTTACGATGTTTCGGAGAAAACCTTAATGGAAATTTTACCTGAGGCTTTTGCAGTGGTAAAAGAAACAGCAAGACGTTTCAAAGAAAATACTCAAATTGAAGTTACCGCAACTCCAAAAGATAGAGAATTCTCTGCTAGCAAAACGTATGTAACAATTGAAGGTGAAAAAGCCATTTGGGCAAATTCATGGAATGCTGCAGGAAAACAAATTACCTGGGACATGATTCACTATGATGTGCAGTTGATTGGCGGAATGGTTTTACACGAAGGTAAAGTTGCCGAGATGCAAACTGGTGAAGGAAAAACCTTGGTTGCTACCCTTCCTATTTACTTAAATGCCTTAACTGGAAACGGAGTACACTTAGTAACGGTGAATGATTACTTGGCAAAACGTGATAGCACCTGGAAAGCACCCTTATTTGAATTCCACGGTTTAACAGTTGAATGTATTGACAATTACCAACCAAGTTCGGAAGAAAGAAAAAGAGCCTACGATGCTGACATTACTTACGGAACGAATAACGAATTTGGTTTTGACTACCTAAGAGATAATATGGCGCATTCGCCAGAAGATTTAGTGCAGCGCAAACACAACTATGCGATTGTGGATGAGGTGGATTCTGTTTTGATTGATGATGCCAGAACACCTTTGATTATTTCTGGACCAGTTCCGCAAGGAGACCGCCACGAATTTAACGAGTTAAAACCTAAAATTGAAAACTTGGTTAGTTTACAACGCCAATTAGCCAATGGTTTCTTGGCTGAAGCCAAAAAATTAATCAAAGAAGGCAATACCAAAGACGGAGGATTCCAATTATTGAGAGCCTACAGAAGTTTGCCAAAAAACAAAGCCTTAATCAAATTTTTATCGGAAGAAGGAGTGAAACAATTGCTTCAAAAAACCGAAAATCAATACATGCAAGACAACAAACGCGAAATGCATTTGGTGGACGAAGCTTTGTACTTTGTAATTGAAGAAAAAAACAACCAGGTAGAATTGACCGATAACGGAATCCAATTCTTATCTGGAGATACCGATGCTGATTTCTTTGTCCTTCCAGACATTGGAACGGAGATTGCAGCCATCGAAAAACAAAAACTAGATGCTGATGCAGAAGCAGAAGCTAAAGAACGTTTGTTCCAAGATTTTGGTGTAAAAAGCGAGCGTATCCATACCTTAACACAGCTTTTAAAAGCCTACACTTTGTTTGAAAAAGATGTTGAGTACGTTATTATGGAGAACAAAATCCTGATTGTCGATGAACAAACAGGTCGTATTATGGATGGACGTCGTTATTCTGACGGATTGCACCAAGCCATTGAAGCCAAAGAAAATGTAAAAATTGAAGCAGCGACACAAACCTTTGCAACGGTTACTTTACAAAACTACTTCAGAATGTACAACAAGCTGGGAGGTATGACTGGAACAGCGGTTACTGAAGCAGGTGAACTTTGGCAAATCTATAAATTAGACGTAGTTGAAATTCCAACTAATAGAGGAATTGCAAGAATAGACAAAGATGATTTCATCTACAAAACAACTCGTGAAAAATTCAACGCTGTTATTGAAGATGTTACGGAATTATCGAAAGCTGGAAGACCTGTTTTAATTGGAACTACCTCAGTGGAAATCTCCGAATTGTTGAGCCGAATGTTGAAAATGAGAGGCATCAATCACAATGTATTGAATGCTAAAATGCACAAACAAGAAGCCCAAATTGTTGAAGAAGCAGGAAAACCAGGTGTAGTTACAATCGCTACCAATATGGCAGGTCGTGGAACAGATATTAAATTATCTCCCGAAGTAAAAGCAGCAGGTGGTTTAGCCATCGTTGGGACAGAGCGTCATGATTCACGTCGTGTAGACCGTCAGTTAAGAGGTCGTGCAGGACGTCAAGGAGACCCGGGAAGTTCCCAATTCTACGTTTCGTTAGAAGATAACTTGATGCGTTTGTTTGGCTCTGAAAGAGTTGCCAAAGTGATGGACAGAATGGGATTGCAAGAAGGTGAAGTAATTCAGCATTCTATGATGACCAAATCTATTGAACGTGCGCAGAAAAAAGTAGAAGAAAACAACTTTGGAGTGCGTAAACGATTATTAGAATACGATGATGTCATGAATGCACAACGTGAAGTCGTTTACAAACGTCGTCGTCATGCCTTATTTGGAGAACGTCTAAAATTAGACATCGCTAATATGATGTATGATACTTGCGAAGTTATTGTTTCAGCAAACAAAGCTGTGAATGACTTCAAAAACTTTGAATTTGAATTAATTCGTTATTTCTCGATAACTTCTCCGGTTACAGAAGCTGATTTTGCAAAATTGTCAGACGTTGAATTGACTGGTAAAATTTACAAAGCCACTTTAGAATTCTATACCGATAAAACGGAACGAAGTGCTAGAGAAGCCTTCCC
>JAGOAF010000063.1 GCA_017984035.1 Flavobacterium sp. | reverse complement strand
GTCATAGAACGGAAATACTGATTTAAAGTTTCAGTATCTCTAGCAAATTGAACACCATCAAAATAATTTGGCCAAACACCTACACGAAAAACATCAAACCATTGTTGTTCATCTGGTATAGGATTAATTGTAGCTGTAACAGTACTTCTTCCTGCATTACCACGTCTTGGTTGGTCTATTAAATACACAGAATAATTATTGCGCAGAAAGATGTTTTGATATCCTTCTCTACCATCAGGTGTTGTTTCAAAAGTTTTTGAAAATTGACCTATTCCATGCCACATTACTAGTGGATATTTGCGAGCTTTTACGGGTACTTGATAGAATACATAGGCATGATCCCCTCGAAATGTTTGACCTTCTGGAGTGGGCTTATAAGGATCGAATTTCCCTGGATTAGTAATAATGGTACCTCCAACTGCAAAACTACCTTGTTCTTGAATTACTAACGGTTTTTGTTTTGAGTTAGATTGTGCGCTTGAAGAAAAATTAATTATTAATACTAAACTAAGTAAGCTTAATAGCTTTGTTGATTTCTTTTTCATTATTAGTTATTTATTATTTTTCAAAAGCGTTTTCAATTACGTCTAATCGCGCTTTTCTATAATCTGAAATACTTTCAGCCGAACCCTCTTTGTTCAACTCAAATATATTGTTTTTATTGGTATCAAACATTGGCCATAGAGGTAATCCTTCACCATTTGGATTTCCGTTTTTTGCAAAATTGACCCAATACGAATTCATCATTTTAGCGACTCCCTTGTCTTTTTCAGTAAAAATAATACCGTTACGATCAATTAAATTACCAAAAACAAAAGGAATTTCTGAGCCATGAGAAGCTCCATATTTCATCCTTTCTTTCATAGGTTCTGAAACATATGAAAATAGATAAGTATAAACGGGTATCGACTTTGAAGCAAAAGCTCTACCAGTAAATCGTGTTGGTTCTGCCCAAACTTTATCCGTGTTAACCAAAGTTAACATCTTTGCAAAATCTGTTTTACCATCCACATCGTAGGCTGCTAATGCTTCTTCTTTGTGATTTCCAAATAAAGCTATCAATTCCTCTTTGTTTTTAGCATTGACAAAACCTGCAGGTACTTCAGCGCTATTTGATCCAATAATGATAGGAATATTTGGTACTTTACCCAATTTATAAGCACTCTCTGCTGTTTCGACAACTAATTTTCCGTCTAGAATAGGTCCAGAATAAATAGGTACACCTCCAGGTCCATTTGTTTCTTGACCCCCATCAACAATTTCAGCTACATTGAGAGATCTAAGTTTTGCAAGTGCCTCAGCATCTGTTCCATTAATACCATGTTTTTGAGCAAAGTTTATTCCAATAGTCTCAGCCGAAATAGGATAGTACATATCATCATTTTCATTGTGAATTGGTCTTCCTGTCAATACGCCATCTCGTCCTCCTCCTGACTCAATAATTGCTTTTTGAAATAGACCTTTTGCAGCTGGTATTGTCAGAAGTGAATGAACCGAAACTCCTCCTGCTGACTCACCAAAAATAGTTACGTTTTTCGGGTTACCACCAAAAGCAGAAATGTTTTCCTTTACCCATTGGAGTGCAGCAATCTGATCCATATAAGCATAATTACCTTTTGGCTCTTCAGGATGTTCCTTGCTTAAAGCTGGAAATGCGAAAAAACCTAGGCGTCCTAGACGGTAGTTGAAGGTAATTAGAATTACTCCTTGTTTAGCAAATTGTATTCCTGAAAAATCAGGTTGGGAGCCGCTACCAAATACAAATGCGCCACCATGAATCCAGACCATAACAGGTAAATTAGCTCCAGGATTAGCACTTCTCGGTTTCCAAATATTGAGATACAAACCATCTTCTGATGAGCCCTCAGAAATAGTACCAGGAGCTGCACCCCATCCAGCTTGAGCACAATTTAATCCATATTGACTTGCGTCTCGTATTTCAGTCCAAGGCTTTACCGTTTGTGGGGGACGCCAACGAAACTCACCAACAGGTGGTGCGGCATAAGGAATTCCTTTAAAGATAGATACATCGTCATCAATTATGCCTTGAACTAATCCGGAAACGGTCTTTACTATAGGTGATACAGTTTTATGAATTGCATCCCCTTGCTTTAATTGTGCGAATAAACCACAACTTATAAAAATTGTTAATCCAGTTATTATTTTTTTCATTTTGTTTCTTTAAGTGATATAAGTACAATCCATGTAAATCCAAGAGAATCCATTTCTCATGATTCATGAAACAATTCTATTATTTTTGAAGTTGATGTGTATCTCTCACACTGCTAAATGTCAATGCTAGTAATTTCCATTCTTTACCTTTTTTTTGGTACACCTCCGTTACTGTAAATTCAGTTACAACAGAACTACCACGGACAATTGCATCCAATGTAATTCTATTCCAAACAATAGCTGTTTTTCCAAAAAGTTCGATTGCTGTATCATGAATCTTTGCCTCCTTATACCAAATACTTCCGGTTTTAATAATTTCAAGTTCTTGGTCTTTTTTCCAAGTTCCACTCATGTGAACAAATTTAGATTTGTCGTCAAATAGTGGGGCTAATTTCTTAACATTTTTATCAGCCATCCACAGCCATTTGTCTTTTGAAAGTGTAAGAATCTGTTGTTCTATTTCTGAATATTTTTTTTCAATTTCAGGATTTCTCTTGTCTTGTGCAATAGAATATTGCATACCTAATGCGATGAGTAAAACAGTGATAAATGATTTCATAGTGTTGGTTTTAATTTATAATTTTTTTAAAGGTGATTCAACCCCTGACATAGCTTGTACCCCTGCAGGCAGTCTTTCGCCAATAATTTGTATTGCATTTAATTCTTTGTTAAATTCTTCTAGCTCATCTAAAGTAAACATTATATTATTTGCTCCAATATTCTCTTTCATATGTGCCATTTGAGTAGTTCCTGGAATGGGTACAATCCAAGGTTGTTGAGCTAACAACCATGCTAATGAAATTTGAGCAGGACTGGCTCCTTTTTGAATCCCCCACTTTTTTATCAAATTCACTAATACCATGTTTTTAGATAAATTTTCAGAAGAAAAACGAGACACATAACTTCTAAAATCTCCTTGAGCAAAATGCGTATTTTCATCAATTGCTCCAGTTAAAAACGCCATTCCTAATGGACTCCAAGGCACAAAGCCTATTCCTAGTTCCTGACAAAGCGGAATAATCTCTTTTTCTGGACCACGCCATAACAAAGAATACTCGTTTTGGATAGCAGCAATTGGGTGTTCTTTGTGTGCGCGTCTTACAGTTTGCACTCCTGGTTCAGAAAGCCCATAATTCAGCACTTTCCCTTCTTTTATTAAGTCCTTTATTGTCCCTACTACATCTTCAATTGGCACATTAGGGTCAACCCTATGTTGGTATAACAAATCAATTCTATCCGTTTGCAGACGTTTTAACATTTCTTCAACCACCTTTTTAATATGTTCTGGTTCGCTATTTAAAGCTGAGCGTTTTGCATTACCAGCTCCGATATTAAAGCCAAACTTAGTAGCGATTTTTACGTTGTTGCGAATTGGTGAAAGGCCTTCTCCTAGAATTTTTTCAACTTCAAAAGGGCCATAGGCTTCTGCAGCATCAAAAAATGTAACACCATTATCAAATGCGGTTCTAATGATATTGTGCATTTCAGTTCGAGATGGAATGGTAGTTTGATAAGTTCTACTCATATTTTGAACTCCAAGACCAATACTAGATACTTCTAGAGAAGTGCCTAATTTACGTTTGTTGCCAGTTGGCGTTGACACTGTTTCACTTGCTGTTTTAGCTAAACCATCAAATGGGAATAATGCACTACCAGCGAATGCTAAACCTGCTGTTTTTATAAGATCTCTACGATTCATCTGGTTGAAATATTAAATTTTAAAATTGACGATTTATTGTAAGACCAAAATTCATCTATTCTTTTAGCAATTAAGTATACTAATTACGGATTGTGCTACCAATATTACTCATTGTACTAATTACAAGAGGATTGCTATAACTAAATACTTAAATTTGTTTCACTAAAGAAGCATATCTATGGAAAATACAGTTGCATTTGATACTATTAGCCAGTACAATGAATTCAATAATACAGAGACCTTACATCCATTAATTAGCGTAATTGATTTCTCAAAAGCACATGAAAGATCATGGGATGGACAAAAGCGGGTTAAGATTTATTACGGCTTTTATTGCATTTTTTTAAAAGATATAAAATGCGGCGATTTACGTTACGGATGCAATTACTATGATTATCAAGAAGGGACTTTGGTTTTTGCTGCACCTGGCCAAATAATGGAAGTAGAAACTGATGGGAAAGTATATCAACCAAAGGGGTATGCTTTAGTATTTCATCCAGATTTAGTTCATGGTACAACACTTTTTAAAAGTCTTATTGACTATAATTTTTTTAGCTACAAAGCCAATGAAGCACTACATTTATCAGAGCGAGAAAGACAGATAGTATTGGAAAGCTTTTCTAAGATAAAAGCAGAGTTGGAAATGGGCGTAGACAAACACAGTAAGAAATTGATTACTTCTAATATCGAATTGTTTCTCAATTACTGTAATCGTTTTTATGACAGACAATTTATAACAAGAGAAAACGCTAATAGGGGTGCGCTAGAAAAATTTGAAGAAGTTCTTAATAATTATTTCATATCAGACAAACCCAACAAAATCGGTTTGCCAACAGTAGCATATTGTGCAGATGAGCTTCATTTATCGGCGAACTATTTTGGGGACTTAATCAAAAAAGAAAC
>JAGOAF010000062.1 GCA_017984035.1 Flavobacterium sp. | reverse complement strand
ACCAAAAAAGATTCCGAAAACAACAAGACAATTCCATCAGAACCACAACACACTAATTTACCTATTAACGATTTGCCTTTCTAATCTATTCTATTTTTTAAGAATATACTATGCCTAAAAAATCAATTCTTTTTGTAACACTTATTCTAATCGCTATAACAATGTTGAGTTGTAAAAAAGAGGCCTTGCCAAAACCGGCAAGTCATTTGCGACTAGACTATACAGAAGCCCGTTATACTCAATTTGAAAGCCAATGCCATTATACATTTGAAATGAATTCAGATGCGATTATTAAAGGCGAAAAAGAGTGTGGGTTTACCATACATTACCCAAAAATGAAGGCGACCATTTATTTGAGCTACAAACCTGTAAATGGAAATATCAATAAATTATTACGTGATGCTCAAAAACTGACCTACGAGCATGTTATTAAAGCCGACGACATAGTAGAACAACCTTTTCTAAATACAAAACAAAAAGTATTTGGAATGTTCTATCAAGTAGATGGGAACGCGGCAACCAATTCTCAATTTTATGCTACTGATAGCACAAAACATTTTGTTACGGGTTCGATTTATTTTTATGCAAAACCTAATTTTGATTCCATTATGCCTGCTGCCAGTTATATCAAAAACGATATGCAACGATTACTCGAAACCTTGAAATGGAAATAACAAAAAAAGCATCCCAAAAGGATGCTTTTTTATTTACTAACTTAATGTAGTTTATGATTTGGGTAAAACTACTTTGTATGTTTTTCCATCAGCAGTCGCTTCAACTACTTTAGTCAAATTGTCTTGATTTTGAATAGTTTTATCAAACACAACTGTTGCTTTTTTTGAATCAAAGTCTACTGTTGCTTTTTGAACACCTTCTAATCCGCTTAATTCTTCCTCGATGGTTTTAGCACAACCAATTGCACAAGTCATCCCTTCAATTTCAAAACTAGCCGTCTGCACATTTTCAGCAGCAATTACAACTTCTTTTTTAGGTGTTTCAGCTGTTTTTTCTGTAGTTGTTTCTGTTGTTGCGGCTTCTTTTTTACAAGATGTCATTAAAAGACTAACGAATGCCAATGCAACTATTGTTTTTGTGATTTTCATATGAATTGAATTTATTTCTTTTATAAAGACAAAATTAATCAAAAAAAAGCGGTCCTATTCAGAAAATAATTAGAATTTTGGCGCAAACTAATTTTTATGGAATCCAAGCAGCTCAAATGGGTACTTCTAACCGTTCTTTCTTTAATTTGGGGAAGCTCCTTTATTTTAATAAAAAAAGGATTAATTGGACTAACCCCAATACAATTAGGTTCGTTACGAATACTTTTTGCTGGTATTTTCTTATTAGCAATTGGATTCAAAAGCATCTCAAAAATATCATTACAGCAATGGAAATTCATTGCAATTACTGCATTTTTTGGCACGTTCATCCCGGCTTATCTTTTCGCAATTGCACAAACAGAAATTGACAGTTCAGTAAGCTCAATATTAAATTCGTTAACTCCATTAAATACATTGGTCTTAGGTAGTATCGCCTTTGGATTACAATTTAAACGCAATCAAATCTTTGGAGTAATTATAGGACTTTTTGGAAGTGCTTTACTAATTTTGAACGGAGCAATGAACCATCCTGAACAAAACTATTACTATGCCCTTTTAATTCTAATTGCTTCATTATGTTATGCAACAAATGTGAATTTAATTAAGAAACACTTATCAGGCATGGCGCCTTTAAGTATTACAACAGGAAATTTTTTAGTTTTACTACTCCCTGCAACTTTGATCTTATATTTTACAGACTTCATAGAGGTCGTTACAATTCCTCAAGTTCAAAATTCAATGCTATTTATTGTCATTTTAGGCGTTATAGGTACTGGGATTGCAAATATTATCTTCTTCAAATTAATTCAATTATCATCTCCTGTGTTTGCCACTTCAGTAACTTATTTAATTCCTATTGTAGCATTTTTTTGGGGATTATTAGACAACGAAATGCTGACACCTATCCAATTCTTAGGCGCGTTTGTCGTATTGATTGGCGTTTACCTTTCGGCAAAGAAATAAAAAAAGGCGATCTACAAAGACCGCCTTTAATTTATTTAAAAATGTTATTTATTGAAAATCGGCATCGGTTACCCCTTCATTAATTTTAACATCGGTCATTTTAATATTCAATTCAAAACCTACATTCTGAATCATATTAAAAGGAACTTTCACACCTTTTACTTCACGATAATCTAAATATGAATTGGTTTTATTCATCGTTTTTCCGCCTTGTTCAATTGTAATAACATCCGCTATTTTCAATCCTGATTTAACATCATAATACAAGGTAGTTTTTCCGTTTTTCAAAGCATACGCTTCTGTTCCATTGATCGTTTCAATTCCTGTCAAACTTACCTCTGGTTTTTTCAACAAATTCAATTCTTCGATTGGAGTAGCAACTGCTTTCATGTCTTCTAAATCATTTCCTTTAAGTTCAACTTTTTGACCTTGTTGAACTACGAAAGCACCTTTTTCATTGACAACTTGTTTCATCAAGCTCATTCCGCCCATAGCTATTTCCACAGCTAATTTTCCTTTGACAGAGATTTTAGAATTAAAACTTAAAGGGGCTGGCGCTTGCGGAATAGTAGTTGATCCTACCATTGCAATCGTTTTTACGGCAAGTACTGCTTTTTCGCCACCAATAGCTTTAATATAATTATCTAAAACCGTTTTGGCTGTCATTCCTTTTGGAACTTCTTTTTTGAAAACTGGTTTTTCAACTGCATTTCCATATTTGTCAAAAAACAAAATTGGAATTTTTAATTTTTCAAGTGCTGGAACTACATCAGCTCCTTTACCAACAATTAAAATTCGACTATTATCTGCCAAGAAATATTTATTAGCTACACGCATAACATCATCAGCAGTTACCGCATTAATATTTTTAATGTAGTTTTCATAAAAATCAGCTGGTAAGTTTTGTGTTTGAATACGTAACGCATAACCTGCTACCGTTTGAGGTTTTTCAATTTGCATTACAAATCGGCCAATATAACCGGCTTTCACACTAGCTAACATTTCGTCAGTAACTTTCTCAGTTCTGATTTTTTTATACTCTTTGAAAATTTCAACTACTGTACTATCCGTTACCGCATTTCGCACTTGAGTTGAAGCTTCAAATTTAGTAAGTCGTTTGTCTCCACGAATACTAGATCCGGCACCATAAGTCCATCCATGTGCTTCTCTCAAATTCATATTCAAATAACTATTAAAGTCACCTCCAAGAATTTGATTGGCTACCAAAGCTGGAAAATAATCTGGATCTGTCATCTTAAGGTTAACCAAATTTACCACTGCTACTTCTGATTGAACAGCGTTTGGCATATCTACAAAATTGATTTGCGAAAATCCTACGTCTTTTGGCTCAGCATAGGTTTGAACTGGAGCCGCTGCTTTTTTCCAAGAACCGAATAATTTTTCTACGGCTTTTTTAGTTTCGGCAAATTTCACATCACCTACTATAATTAAATACGCATTTTCAGGAACAAAATACGAATTGTAATTGGCCTCAACATCAGCAAGAGTTACGTTTTTGATTGTCGTTTCAGTAACATATTCTCCATTAGGATGGTCCTTGCCAAAGGTCAAGAAATCATTTATTCTTGAAGCTACAGCTGGAACACTTTTCTCATTAGCTTTTAAACCTTCAATTATTTTCGCTTTTTCTTTGTCAAATTCTTCTTGAGTGAAGTTAGGATTCAAAGCTCCTTCTGCTAACAATTGCAAAACACGTCCTGAATATTTAGAAAGGGAATTCCCAGAAGCGCCATTGGAACTAAAATTAATACTAGCTCCCATAAAATCGATTTCTTCGTTGAAAGCGGTTTTAGAGATTTTTTTAGTTCCGTTTCCAATAAGACTACTTGTCAAATCAGCAACTCCTTTTTTAGCACCTTCTGTATAAGGAGCATTATCCAAAGTTAAAGTAAAAGAAACTCGAGGTAATTTATGATTTTCAACTATCATTACTTTCAACCCGTTCTTTAATTGAAAAGACTCTGGTTTCCCTATTTTAATTGTTGGGGCAGGTCCTGATTTGGGTTGAGGTATGATTTGTCCTTGCATTATCGCTGTTATAAATAAGCTTGATAAAATTATGATTGATTTTTTCATGATGTCTCTTAGTTTTGGGATTTATCTTTAACTGGAACATAATCCAACACCATTCTTTGGTTTGGGTTCAAATACTTCTTTGCTACCTCTCTAATTTCTTCAGCAGTAATAGAGTGGTACATTTCGATTTCGGTGTTGATCAAGTTTACATCTCCATACAACAAATGATAGGTAGCTAAATTACTAGCTATTCCTTCAATAGTTGAATTACTATTTACGTATTGATTGTCAAATTGATTTTGTAGTTTTTGCAAATCTTTGTCCGAAATTAATTCCGTTTGAAGCTTCACAATTTCTTCATCAATTTCGGCTAATAAATTAGCTGCTGTAAATGGAGATTGTGGTAATCCATATAAAATATAGGTTCCATGATCTTCTTGACTGTAATTGAACGCTCCAATTTGGAGTGCCATTTTCTTATCGTCTACAATTTTCTTGTACATTCTTGAACTTTTTCCATCGCTCAAGATTGACGAAATCATATCCAGAATACGCGCTTCTCTCGTTTTCATTGAAGGTGTTCTATAGGCAGTCACCAACATCGGTAATTGAATATTTGGATCTTCAAAATTGGCTTTGATCGTTTCTGTAATTGGCGCCTCATCAAAACTAGCACGTTTGATTGGTGTCCCTTTTGGAATTACTCCAAAGTATTTTTGAATCCATTCTTTGGCTTGAGCAGGTTTAAAATCACC
>JAGOAF010000006.1 GCA_017984035.1 Flavobacterium sp. | reverse complement strand
TATTTGCACCCGCATTAGCAAGGTACCTTAGCTCAGATGGTAGAGCAATGGACTGAAAATCCATGTGTCCCTGGTTCGATCCCTGGAGGTACCACGAAACCCACTCAAACGAGTGGGTTTTTTGTTTATAAAACACCCAAACCATGCCCCATTTTCTTTACATACTACATTCAAATACAAGCACAAAATATTATGTAGGCGAAACTCATGATGTTAAAGAGAGAATTCTCAAACACAACCAACATGAATATGCTAACGCTTTTTCTAAAATTGCCAATGACTGGGCTTTAGCTTTTGAATGCAATGACAGAAACGAAGCACTCTTTCTTGAACGTTATATTAAGAAAATGAAAAGCAAAATTTTTATTGAAAAAATTATTGAAAATCCTGAAATACTTTCAGATATTTTATCGAAAAAACAATAACGAATGCGTCCCGTCCCTGATTCTCCCGAAGCGTCGGGACTGGAGGTACCACGAAACCCACTCAAACGAGTGGGTTTTTTGTTTTTACACCTTTGTCTAAATTATTTTCATCTAATTCAACGATCTTAATGTTCGATTTACCTTCTTTTCATTTTTTCGATTTCCCTGGCAATCCTTCACTGTTTATCCAATAAAAATAAAGGATTTCTATTTTTTTTGAAATTTTATTGCGTATTAATAATATCTATATTTGCTAATTTATTATATTTATGCAAAATTTATATATATGGAAATTTTAAGCTGTCCAAAATGCCAAAATAACCAAATTATTAAAAGTGGTATTATCAATAACAAACAAAGGTATTTATGTAAAAAATGCAATTATTTTTTTACTGTAAATAAAATAGGAAAAAAGATAGATGATTACTATGTTACTAAAGCATTACAACTGTATTTAGAAGGATTGAGTTTTCGTGAAATTGAACGTATTATTGGGGTATCTCACGTTACCATTAGTAATTGGGTAAAGAGCTTTAATATCAAGAAGCCTTCTCATACCAACTACCATCCTACTTATAAGATTTTTAATCATTTAGAATTGGTAGAATACCTGAAAAATAAAGAATTACTCTCTGGGGCAGGAATGATTATTACCGAACTCGGTGACAAATTTATGCTCATAAAATGGGAGCGTTTTAAAGATTAACTATAGTAGTTTACATAAAAATATATAATAATTTTTTTTATTCCAAAAATAAATGAATTTGGCAGTGTGAAAACTAACCCTTTTACTAACCAAACCAAAAAATTATTATGAAAAAACGTTATTTACTCCTTTTAGCTGCTGTAGCTTCTTTTAAAGGATATTCACAAACACCAGCCGCACCTGCGCCTGTAGCAAATGACTACAGTATCTCTTGGTACGGATTTGTAAGAACTGATTACATGTGGGATACCCGTAAATCAGCTCAAGTAAGAGAAGACCATTTGAATTTATACCCTTTAGATAAATCAATAAATGCAGGTGACGGAAAAGATGCTAACGCTGTTGGACAATCTAACTTTTTATCTGTTGTTTCACGTTTAGGAGTTAAAATGAAAGGACCAGATGTGTGGGGCGCTAAAGTAAGCGGTACCCTTGAAGGTGATTTCTTCGGAAACTTTGAAGGTTCATCAATTGGAATGTTGCGTTTGCGTCATGCCTACGCACAATTAGATTGGAAAAAAACTTCCTTAACAATGGGACAAACTTGGTACCCAACTTTTATTCCAGAAGTATTCCCAGGGGTAGCTAATTTTAGTACCGGAATTATGTTCAATCCATTTGGATGGGCCTCTCAGGTTAAATTAAAACAAAACTTAAGCAAAGATCTATCGATTAGCTTTACAGCTTATAAAGAACGTGAGTTTACTACTTCAGGACCTGGAACACAAAATTCAGCTTCGATAAATTCAGCTATTCCATCAATCAATACCCAATTACAATACAAAAGCAAAACTGTATTTATGGGTGCTGGGGTAGAAGTTAAATCGTTACAACCTAGAACCGATAACGGCTTAACTGGAACTGCAAAGAAAAACACTACCGAAAAAGCAAACAGCACTTCTGTTTTTGGATACGGAAAATATGCTAATGATAATATCACTATTAAGGCCTACGGTATTTCAGGTGGTAACTTATTCAATATGGTAATGCTTGGAGGATACGTTGGAGCTACTGCAAATGGTATTGAATCGTATGAAGCAACTAAAACCTCTGCGTTTTGGATAGACATTGCAAGTAATGGAAAATCAGTAGCGCCTGGACTTTTCTTCGGAAGATCTCAAAACAATGGTGCTGACAAAGCAGGAACTGTTGCTTATGGAAGAGGAATTGGAGTTGGTGGAGCTAGAATGGTGGACAATGTTTGGAGACTATCTGGACGTATTGACTTTAAGAAAAACAAATTTAGAATTTCTCCAGAATTGGAATTAACTTCAGCTGATTGGGGAGCTTCAGATGCATATGGTAAAACAACAGGCGCTTTAACTAATGTAAGCAACTTTAGAACTATGGTATCTTGTGTATACACATTTTAATAACTAATAATTAACCAAACCAAAAACAATTACATTATGAATGAAAACAAAAAAAGCTCCTTATGGACCGTAATTGGAGCGTCTTCAGTAGGTACCATGATCGAATGGTATGATTTTTACATCTTTGGTAGTTTAGCTACTATTATTTCAACTAAATTTTTCCCTTCAGACAACCCAACTGCTGCCTTCTTATCTACTTTGGCAACATTTGCTGCAGGTTTTGTTGTGCGTCCTTTTGGAGCTTTATTCTTTGGCCGTCTAGGCGATTTAATTGGACGTAAATATACGTTCATGGTTACATTAGTATTGATGGGTGGAGCTACTTTCTTAATAGGATGTATTCCAAGTTATGAAACCATTGGTTTCTTGGCACCAACATTAGTATTAATTTTACGTTTACTTCAAGGTCTTGCTCTTGGCGGGGAATACGGTGGTGCTGCAACTTATGTAGCCGAACATGCCGGACCAGGTCAAAGAGGATACTGGACTTCATGGATTCAAACTACTGCTACAATTGGTTTATTTGTTTCTCTTATGGTTATCATGGCTACAAAAAGTGCTATGTCTAAAGAAGCATTTGAAGATTGGGGATGGAGAGTTCCGTTTTGGGTATCTATCTTGATGATCTTGGTTTCTTACTTAATCCGTAAAAACATGAGCGAGTCTCCTGAATTTGCAAAAGTAAAAGCAGAAGGAAAAACTTCTAAAAACCCATTGAAAGAAAGTTTTGGTAACAAATTGAATTTCAAATTTGTATTATTAGCTTTATTTGGAATCGTAATGGGTCAAGGTGTAGTTTGGTACACTGGTCAATTTTACGCGATGAGTTTTATTGAAAAAGTAATGGGTCTTTCTGATCAAGTAGGAGACATTATGATGTATGCTATTTTAATGGCGACACCTTTCTTCGTATTCTTCGGATGGATTTCTGATAAAATTGGTAGAAAATGGTTAATGCTTGCTGGTATTTTGATTGCCGTTGTAGCTTACAGACCTATTTATAGAGCGATGTATGAAACAGCTAGTATCAAAAACAAAACTGAAATCGAAGCTAAAACAGTAGTTCTTGCTGAGACAAAAGAAAACAAAGCGAAAGCATTAGATTCTGTTTACACTACAACCAAAGAATTTACAGATGGAGCGACTTGGAAAGAAGTTAAAACTGTAACTTTAGAAAATGGTGTAGCTAAAATTGGTGATGATGGAAAACCAAAAGTAGAAGTTAAGAAAACAATGGTGGTAAATGAATCAGACAAATGGACTTTGGTTTGGTTAGTTTTCATTCAAATCTTCTTAGTAACTGTAGTTTATGGACCAACAGCGGCTTTCTTAGTAGAGTTGTTCCCTGCAAAAATTCGTTATACTTCCATGTCTTTACCTTACCATATTGGTAACGGAATTTTTGGAGGATTGCTTCCTGCTGTAGCAACATCGTTAGTAGCAGCAGCAACCAAAGCAAACGATGCAGCGACAGAAGCTGGTCAAGCAGTTGCAGTAGCTGAGCCGTATTTACAAGGACTTTGGTACCCAATCATTATTGGAGCCATCTGTTTCATTATCGGAGCTATTTATGTAGACGGTAAAAGTACCTCTCACAAACACTAATTAGCTTAATTTAAATTTTAAAAAAACATCATTATGAACGCAATAAAAAAATTATTAGGGATTGTGTGGATCGGTTTAGGTCTTGCAGCTGGGTATTATCTTTTGATTAACCAAGCTATTCCAAAATTTGAGTCAGGAAAACCAGAAGATATGATTCCTGCAATCATTTATACCTTTATTCTTGCACCAATTATCGTGGGTGGTTTAGGTATCTTTGGATACTACTCACTTACAGGAGAATTTAGCGATAAATAATTCATTTTACTAGTTAAATATATGCAATCGCTGTCAATTATTGGCAGCGTTTGTATGTTTTTAAAACAACGAATTCCTCATAACAATTCGTATATTACTTCGATCAAATTCGAATATAGTTTATAGCACAATTTATGAAAAAGAGACACGAACAAAAGCTGGTTATTCTTTCAATGCTAATGGTATTAGCTTTGAACATGCCGCTATTGTTATTGTTTAATAGTTCAGAACCTTTTTTAGGTTTTCCAATTGTATATATCTATATCTTTTCGGCTTGGTTATTTTCTATTGGTACCACCTACTTAATCATTAAGAGATATTATGAGTAGTGTAGGTCTTTTATTTATTTTAGTATTGTACATGCTAATCCTTTTTTACATTGCCTATTGGGCAGAAAAAAGAGGTCATTCCAGATGGACTAATAACCCTTACATCTATTCTCTTTCACTAGCAGTGTATTGCACCGCTTGGACGTATTACGGAAGTATTGGCGTTGCAGCCAATTCTGGATTAAGTTATTTGCCTATTTATTTAGGACCCATCATTATTATCCCTACTTGGATCATTATTTTGAAAAAAATCATTCGAATTTCAAGAGTAAATAAAATTTCTAGTATTGCTGATTTCATTTCGTTGAGATACGGCAATGATAGATTCTTAGGCGCCTTAGTTACCATTGTGTGTATCTTTGGCATTGTGCCTTATATTGCTTTGCAACTCAAGTCCATTTCGGACACTTTCCATATTGTTACCAAAACCGAATCTAGTTCCAACATTTTTTATGACACCACCACCTATGCTTGTATTGCCTTAGCACTATTTGCATCCTACTACGGAACACGTTATGTTGATGCCTCTGAAAAAAGACGCGGTATTGTAACCGCTGTAGCCTTGGAATCGGTTCTTAAATTGGTATTCTTTTTAATTATTGGCATCTATGTTACTTACTTTGTATTTGATGGATTTGATGACATTTATACAAAAGCTTCTAGTTTAGAAAAATTTGCTGAAAAAAACTCCATCGGAGGTTTAACTGGTGCGATCAATTGGTTTTTTCTATGTATCCTATCCATGTTTGCGATTTTTCTTTTGCCAAGACAATTCCATACTGCAATTGTAGAAAACAACAAAGAAACACACCTTAGAACAGCCATGTGGTTGTTTCCATTGTACTTGTTGTTGTTTAATATTTTTGTTTTTCCAATCGCTTGGGGAGGCAATATTTTATTTGAAGGAAAAGGATTCAATTCCGATACCTATTCTTTATTAATTCCGCAATTTTTTAATAACAATACACTAACTGTATTAGTTTTTCTTGGGGGATTTTCAGCAGCCATTTCAATGATTATTGTTTCTTCAATTGCTCTAGCTACCATGCTGAGTAACAACCTATTAATTCCATATGGTTTTGTAGGCCGATTACGAAACAAATCACAAGAAAAAAACAATAACCGAATCGTAAGAAGTAGAAAGATTGGTATCTTTTTGCTAATTATTGTATCCTATGCGATTTACAAAATCTTCATATTAGATTACTCTCTTGTATCTATTGGACTCGTTTCTTTTGTGGTGATTGCACAACTTGCTCCCGCTTTTTTTGGGGCGCTATTCTGGAGAAGAGGTTCTAACAAAGGAGCAATTACAGGTATTATTATAGGTTTTTTAATTTGTTGTTATACTTTATTAGCTCCGTATGCACTGGGCATTACCAATTCAACTAGTTTATTCTTTAAAGAAGGTCCCTGGGGAATCGAATTGCTTAAGCCATTTCAACTTTTCGGATTAGATTATTTAGACCCTATCCCACACGCTCTATTTTGGAGTTTGTTTTTTAATACCATCAGTTTTGCAGCTGTTTCTGTAAGTTTTAGAGGAAACTACAGAGAGCGTAATTATGCCGAAATGTTCGTAGATATTGACAAATACATTACCAATCACGAAGATGCATTTGTATGGAAAGGAACTGCCTATGTGTCTGATATTGAAAAAGTTTTACAACGTTTTCTTGGAGAAGAAAGAACTAAACGTGCGTTATCCATTTTTAATTTAAAATACAATATTGATAAGAATGTAACAACTGCCGATGCGCGTTTTATCAAATTTGCTGAAAACTTATTGACTGGCCATATTGGTACGGCTTCAGCCAAAATATTAATCGCCAGTGTTGTCAAAGAAGACGAAATTAGTTTGCCCGAAGTATTGCGAATTCTAGAAGAATCCAAAGAAAATATTATCATCAACAAAAAGTTGACAGATACTTCAAACGAATTGCAAAAAATATCAGAGCAATTAAAAGTGGCAAATGAAGAGCTGGTTAAAAAAGACATTCAGAAAGACGAATTTTTAGATACGGTCACGCATGAGTTGCGTACACCAATCACGGCCATTAGAGCCGCGAGTGAAATTTTACATGACGACGAAGAAGTACCTTTTGAAGTGCGCAAACAATTCTTGCAAAATATCATCTCAGAATCGGATCGTTTGAATCGTTTGATCGATAAAATTTTGGATTTAGAAAAATTTGAAACCGGGAAACAAAAAATCTATCTCTCTAGAAATAATATTGCTTTAACGGTAGAGAAAACTTTAGAATCTGTAAAACAATTGATCGTAAATAAAAAAATACAAGTGGTTTTTGAAGATGCCGGAAAAGAAATTAGAGCATTTTATGATGAAGAACGTATCATTCAAGTGATTCACAATTTGTTGTCCAATGCAATCAAATTTTCAGCTACAACTGACGGCTTAATTAGCATCCACATTACAGAAAACGAATCCAATGTTGCCGTCACCATTCATAATAATGGCAAAGGAATCAAGAGCGAAGATTTTGAAGCCATCTTTGATAAATTCTATCAATCGAGAAATCAAAATGTCAAAAAACCAATTGGTAGCGGACTTGGATTAGCCATATGCAAACAAATTATTGAACATCACAAAGGCGCCATCTGGGCCGAGAACAATGTTAAAGAAGGAGCCACTTTTGTCTTCACATTACCCAACTACAACACAACCGAAAACAACTAAGAAGATGAAAAAGATACTAATAGTAGATGATGAGCCAAACATCGTAATGGCATTAGAATACACTTTCAAAAAAAACAATTTTGAGGTATTCATTGCACGTGATGGACAAGAAGCATTGGAGATTTTAGAAAAACAATTGCCAGATGTTATCATTCTTGATGTCATGATGCCAATGGTTGATGGCTATGCCACCATAGAAGAAATTAAAAAAGACGAACGTTTAGCGCATTGCAAAGTGATTTTTCTTTCAGCAAAAAACAAAGAAAGTGATATTGAAAAAGGAATGAATTTAGGAGCTAATTTATATGTCGTCAAGCCTTTTTCTGCTAAAAAATTAGTTGAACAAGTACACGAATTGATCGAAAATTAGTCCCCTTTTATTTACAAAATAATCACCATGAATTACAAAGATACCTATACCGCAAGTACTGAAAATCCAGAAGCATTTTGGAAAGATCAAGCCGACGCTATAAGTTGGTATACCAAACCTGAAACCATTTTATCTTCGGATGAAAATGGGTATCCGCTTTGGTATAAAGATGGAGAATTAAACGTATGCTATTTAGCATTAGACAAACACATTGAAGATGGTTTTGGCGACCAAGTAGCAGTCATTTATGATTCGCCAGTTACGCAAAGCATTAAAAAATACACATTCTCTGAAGTAAAAACTGAAGTGGCTAAACTCGCCGGAGGTATGCAATCTTTGGGCTTAAAAAAGGGCGATACCGCCGTTATTTATATGCCGATGATTCCGCAAGCTGCCTTTGCCATGTTAGCTTGTGCACGAATTGGCGTAACGCATTCAGTAGTTTTTGGAGGGTTTGCCCCTCACGAATTAGCGATTCGAATTGACGATTGCAAACCAAGAGCCATTATTACTGCTTCTTCGGGAATTGAGATTGACCGATTGATTGCCTATAAACCTTTAGTTGACGAAGCAATTCAATTGGCCGAGCACAAACCAAAAAAAGTAATCATTCTCAACAGAAAGTTAGGAGCCAAAGTTCCATTCAAAAAATACGATGTCGATTACGATGCTTTGGTGTATGGCTCTGAAGAGGCCGATTGTGTGCCATTGAATTCCACTCATCCTTTGTATGTTTTATATACTTCTGGAACCACTGGCAAACCAAAAGGGATCGTTCGTGATTCTGGCGGTTATGCTGCAGCTTTGAAATATTCCATGCAAAACGTATACAACGCTAAACCTGGGGAAGTATTTTGGGCCGCTTCTGATGTAGGTTGGGTTGTAGGACACAGTTATATTGTGTATGGCCCACTAATTAACCGTAATACAACCATAATTTTTGAGGGAAAACCAATCAAAACACCAGATGCAAGTACCTTCTGGCGAATGATTGAAGAACATAGAGTAAGCGTAATGTTTACGGCTCCAACCGCGATTCGCGCGATCAAAAAAGAAGATCCAAACGGAGAATTTATCAAAAAATACGATTTGAGTTCGTTGAAAATTCAATTTTTAGCAGGAGAGCGTTGCGATGTAGCCACACTCGAATGGTACCAAGAACATATTCCTGTTCCAGCAATTGACCATTGGTGGCAAACGGAAACGGGTTGGCCTATCGTTGCCAATATGATGGGAATTGAATATTTACCAATCAAACCAGGATCTGTTGGAAAAGCAGTTCCAGGATTCGACATCCGTATTTTTAGTGAAAACGGAACTGAAGTTGGTCCCAATGAAGAAGGCTACGTGGTAATTAAATTACCATTGCCTCCTGGAACATTATTGGATTTGTGGAAAGACAACCCGAGATTTAAGGCGGGTTATTTAGAAAAATTCCCTGGATACTATTTTTCAGGAGATGGCGGATTCAAAGATGATGATGATTATATTTTTATAACCGGGCGTGTTGATGACGTAATCAACGTGGCAGGTCACCGTCTTTCGACAGCTGAAATGGAAGAAATTGTAGCATCTCATTCGTCAGTGGCAGAATGTGCCGTTATTGGAATCCATGACGAATTAAAAGGGCAAACTCCTTTAGCTCTGGTGGTAATCAAACACGGAGAAGAAATTGAACATTTTCAATTGGAACAAGAAATTGTAAAACTAGTGCGCCAACAAATTGGTGCCGTTGCTTCCTTGCGAAATGTAGTAATTGTAAATCGCTTACCAAAAACCCGCTCCGGAAAAATTCTACGCAAGTTAATGCGAAGCATTACTGATGGGGAGGACTTTCAAATTCCTTCTACTATCGATGACGAAGCGATTGTTGGTGAAATCATCGAGGTGTTGAAAAAATACAAAATTGGAAGTTACAGCAAATAAAAAAAACAGAATTAGAACATATAAAATAGAATACCATGAGTTATTATAAAATTGAAAATTTAGAAGAATATTTCAAACATTACAAGAAATCAATTCGTGAACCAAAAAAATTCTGGGACCGAATTGCCTCTGAAAACTTTACCTGGTACCAAGAATGGGACAATGTAATTGATTTCAATATGGCTGAAGCCGAAATTAAATGGTTTACCAATGCCAAAGTCAATATTACAAAAAACTGCATCGACCGACATTTGGCTAAAAGAGGAGAAAAAACGGCAATCATTTTTGAACCGAATGATCCATCAGAAGCAGCGCTACATATTACGTATAACGAATTATACGAACGTGTATCAAAAATGGCCAACGTTTTGCGTGACCAAGGCGTCAAAAAAGGCGATCGAGTCTGTATTTATCTACCAATGATTCCAGAATTAGCCGTTTCACTATTGGCTTGTGCTAGAATTGGTGCCATTCACTCGGTTGTTTTTGCAGGTTTTTCTGCTTCGGCAGTAGCGTCAAGAATTAATGATTGTGAATGTAAAATGGTAATTACTTCAGACGGAAGTTACCGCGGTAATAAAGCCATTGACTTAAAAGGCATTGTGGACGAAGCTCTAGAAAAATGTCCAACAGTTGAAAAAGTTTTGGTTGCTAAAAGAACCAAAACTAATGTTAATATGAAGGCAGGACGTGACCAATGGTTACAACCGCTTTTAGATGATGCAATGAACACCAACGTTGCTGAAATCATGGATGCTGAAGATCCTTTATTTATTCTTTATACTTCAGGTTCTACAGGTAAACCAAAAGGTATGGTGCATACTACCGCAGGTTATATGGTATATACTGCCTACACCTTCAAAAATGTATTTAGCTACGAAGAAAATGATGTTTTCTGGTGTACTGCTGATATTGGTTGGATTACAGGTCACTCGTACATTCTGTACGGACCTTTATTAAATGGAGCAACTACTGTTATTTTTGAAGGAGTCCCTTCGTATCCTGATTTTAGTCGTTTCTGGGAAGTAATTGAAAAACACCAAGTTACACAATTCTATACTGCACCAACAGCCATTCGTGCTTTGGCAAAAGAAAGCATTGAATACGTTCAAAAATATCCTTTACAATCTTTAAAAGTAATTGGATCGGTTGGTGAGCCAATCAACGAAGAAGCTTGGCACTGGTACAATGACCACGTTGGAGGTAAAAAATGTCCTGTGGTAGATACCTGGTGGCAAACAGAAACTGGGGGAATCATGATTTCACCTTTAGCATTTGTAACACCAACAAAACCAACCTATGCTTCACTTCCATTGCCAGGAATTCAACCTGTATTGATGGATGACAAACGTAACGAAATTGAAGGCAATCAGGTGACTGGAAGTTTGTGTATCAAATATCCTTGGCCAAGTATTGCAAGAACCATTTGGGGCGATCACCAACGCTATAAAGAAACCTATTTTAGTGCTTTCCCAGGGAAATATTTCACAGGCGATGGCGCATTGCGTGACGAAGTTGGGTACTATAGAATTACAGGTCGTGTAGATGACGTAGTTATTGTTTCTGGGCATAATCTAGGAACAGCACCAATTGAAGATGCGATCAACGAGCATCCTGCAGTAGCAGAATCTGCAATCGTAGGCTTCCCACACGACATTAAAGGAAATGCGTTATACGGATTTGTCATCTTAAAAGAATCGGGAGAAAATCGTGATAGAGACAACTTAAGTAAAGAGATTAACCAACATATTTCAGACCATATTGGACCTATTGCCAAATTGGATAAAATCCAATTTGTATCTGGTTTACCAAAAACAAGATCTGGAAAAATCATGCGTAGAATCTTGCGTAAAATTGCAGAAGGCGACTTCTCTAATTTTGGAGATATTACCACTTTATTAAATCCAGAAATTGTGGATGAAATTAAAGATGGGAAAATTTAGTTTTTAGTTTATGTGTTAATTGTAGTTAAAAAAGGCTACTTCTTTCGAGAGGTAGCCTTTTTGCATAAATCCAGCCGAATGCATTAATTGTAAAAATTAAAATTACCTTTATACTCGATTACAACTTCCGTTTTTTAATTACTATGAAGAAAAAATTAACCTTAAAACAGATTGCAAAAGACCTCAATGTATCTATTTCAACGGTTTCAAAATCTATCCGAAATAGCTCAGATATCGGGGAGGAAACTAGACAAAAAGTGCAAGCATATGCCAAACTGTACCATTATACTCCCAATAATATTGCTTTAAGTTTAAAAAATAGAAAAACAAAAACTATTGGCATAATCATTCCTGAAATTGTACATCATTTTTTCTCTACCGTTATTAATGGAATAGAACATGTAGCTAATGAAAATGGATACAATGTAATTATTTGTCTATCTGATGAATCCTTCGACAAAGAAGTGTTGAACATGGAAATGCTTGCCAAAGGAAGTATTGATGGATTTATAATGGCTTTATCCAAAGAAACTCAATTTAAAGGCGATTTTAATCACATCACCGAAGTGATCAATCAAGGGATGCCCGTAGTTATGTTTGATAGAGTCACAGATGAAGTTTTGTGTGATAAAGTAATTATTGATGATAAAGCAGCAGCTTATGATGCCGTTCAAAGTTTAATTGATAAAGGAAGAAAAAAAATCGCTCTAGTTACCACAATGGATTACGTAAGTGTAGGTAAACTTCGAACAGATGGTTATACTAAAGCATTGCTAGACAACCACATTGCATTTGATGAAAATTTAATTCTTAAAATCGAAGACATCGCAAATAGTGAACTTATAATTAGTACCTTTTTGAAAGACAAAGCGATAGATGCCGTTTTTGCAGTCAACGAACTATTTGCAGTAACCATAATAAAAACAGCAAATTCAATGGGATTGAATGTTCCAATCGACCTTGCAGTAATCGCATTTACAGACGGAATTATTTCAAAATATTCTACCCCAACCATAACCACTGTATCCCAGAGAGGAAAAAAAATGGGCGCTAAAGCGGCCAAAATTTTAATCAACCGATTAGAATCTGAAGAGGAGGAAGAAGGCGAAGAAAACTACAGAACAGAAGTAATTGCCACCCATTTAATTGAACGCGAATCTACAATTTAAATTAAAAATGTTACTTCTATTACAACTACAACCTTGTAGTTGTATTTATTTTTCCAAAATTTAATTTGACTCTTTTTTGTTGCAAATATATTTTTACTTTTACGACTTAATGGAGGTTTTTTTAGCTTTAAATTAACCCCTCAATAAAAATAAAAATTATGGAAAAGCGTAAATTAAGTACCGCTGAAATCTGGACAATGAGTTTTGGTTTTTTAGGGATACAAATGGGTTTTGCTTTGCAAAATGCAAATGCCAGTCGAATTCTTCAAATTTTTGGTGCCGATGTGCATGAACTTTCCTGGTTTTGGATAATTGCTCCTTTGATGGGATTAATTGTTCAGCCAATAATCGGTTACTATAGCGATAAAACATGGGGGCGATTTGGCAGAAGAAAACCATTTTTCTTTGCCGGTGCTATACTAGCTTCTATTGGATTAATTTTAATGCCGCAAGCCGAAATTTTCATTGCGCTACTCCCTGCGTTATGGGTAGGAGCTGGAATGTTAATGATTATGGACGCCTCATTTAATATCGCCATGGAACCTTTCAGAGCATTGGTTGGTGATAATTTAAGAACAGATCAAAGAACCGCAGGGTTCAGTGTGCAAACGGCCTTAATTGGATTTGGAGCAGTTATTGGATCTTGGCTACCCTATGTGTTAACCAATTGGTTTGGAATTTCCAATAAAAATGAAGAAGGCGGAGTACCTTACAACTTAATTTTATCCTTTATTATTGGTGCCATCGTATTAGTAGGTTCGGTATTGATTTCTATTTTCAGTACGAAAGAATATTCCCCTGAAGAACTGGCTCAATTCTCAGATGAAAAACCTATTTCAGAAAAAGAATCTAGCCTTTTTGATGTTATCGACGATTTTAAACAAATGCCATCCACAATGAGACAATTGGCATTTGTACAATTCTTTTCATGGTTCGGATTGTTTGGCATGTGGGTTTTTACCACACCGGCTATTGCCCATCATATTTATGGATTACCCATCAATGATAATTCAAGTGATGCCTATCAAAATGCAGGAGACTGGGTCGGGGTGTTATTTGGAGTATACAACTTAGTATCTGCTATTTATGCATTTGCTTTGCCTTATATTGCCAAACAAATCGGAAGAAAAGCAACACATGCCACTTCATTAGTAATTGGTGGTTTAGGATTAATATCCATTTATTTTATGCCAAATGAGAACTATCTAATCTTATCTATGATTGCGGTAGGAATTGCTTGGGCGAGTATTTTATCTATGCCATTTGCTATTCTAGCTGGTTCTATTTCTCCTTTCAAAATGGGAGTATATATGGGAATATTCAACTTTTTTGTGGTTTTACCACAGATCGTAAACGCCTTAATTGGCGGACCTTTAGTTAAATATGTTTATCAAGACAACGCTATTTATGCCATTGTAACTAGTGGGGTGAGTTTCATCATTGCTGCACTATTGGTGACTCGAGTTAAAGATGTCGATGACGTAGTAAAAAAATAAATAATGACAAAAAAAGCATTCATATTCGACCTGGATGGGGTAATTGTAGATACGGCTAAATACCATTATTTGGCATGGAAAAAAATTGCAACCGAATTAGGTATCGAATTTACACACGAACACAACGAATTATTAAAAGGAGTTAGCCGCGTACGCTCACTCGATATTATATTAAGTTTAGGTGAAGTCGAAGCGTCACAAGCACAAAAAGACCAATGGCTAATCCAAAAAAACGAAGAGTATTTGTCCTATTTAGTAGATATGGATCAAAGCGAAATTCTTCCAGGTGTAATGAAAGTGTTGGAATTTTTGAAAGCCAATCATCAACCCATCGCCTTAGGATCGGCCAGTAAAAACGCCAGACCAATTTTAGAAAAAACAGGAATTCTTTCCTATTTTGATGCGATAGTTGATGGGAATGATGTGAGCAATGCCAAACCAGATCCTGAAGTTTTTCTTCAAGCAGCAAAAAAATTAGGTATTAGCAACGAAAACTCGATTGTTTTTGAGGATTCGGTTGCCGGAATTCAAGCCGCAAATAGTGCTTCCATGACTAGTATCGGTATTGGAGAAGCAAGCATTCTAAATGAAGTAAAATACAATTTTCAAGACTTCACTTGTATAGATGAAGCCTTTTTAAATTCACTTATAAATAATTAAAAATGACAATTGGGACCTATTGATCCCTTTTCAAATTTTCAAATTTTCAAATTAACAAAATGAACCAAGATTATATTAAACCAGACAACTGGTCGATTATTGAAGAAGGATTTGATGTAGAACGAATAAAATCATCCGAAAGTCTTTTTAGTATTGGGAACGGTGCCATGGGGCAACGTGCCAATTTTGAAGAAACCTATTCTGGCGAAACCTTTCAAGGGTCTTATATTGCCGGAATCTATTACCCTGACAAAACCAAAGTAGGCTGGTGGAAAAATGGCTATCCAGAATATTTTGCCAAAGTATTGAATGCACCCAATTGGATTGGAATAGACATTGAAATCAATGGTGAAAATTTAGACTTACACAGTTGTGCTTCGGTTCGAAAATTCCGTCGTGAATTGAATATGAAAGAAGGTTGGTACCAACGTTCTTTCGAAGCCACTTTGCAAAACGGAACCGAAATCGCAGTCAATGTAAAACGTTTCTTATCAATTGATTTAGACGAAGTAGGTATCATCAATTACGAAATTTCTCCTTTAAATAAAGATGCTAAAATTGTTTACAAACCCTATATCGATGCCGGAGTAACGAACGAAGATGCGAACTGGGAAGAAAAATTTTGGGAACCATTAGAAGTAAAAAAAGGAAATAATGAAGCTTTTGTTACAGCCCAAACGTTCAAGACGCATTTCAAAGTGACTACTTTCATGCACAATAGCATTTGGGCCAATGGAAAAAACGAAAACATTTCACCCATTGCCATTGATGCATCTAACGAAAAAATCCAACACAGTTACGAAACCGTAATTGCACAAGGGCAAACTTCAGCGATTCAGAAAATTGGTGGCTACACCGTTTCTATGAATCATGCTAACACACAATCTGCAGCTGAAAATGCAATTAAATTGGCTTTAGCCAAAGGATATGATGCCCTTTTAGAAGTGCAAAAAACAGCTTGGGCAAAAATCTGGGAAATGTCAGACATCACTATCGAAGGCGATGTAAAAGCACAACAAGGAATCCGTTTTAATATTTTCCAATTGAACCAAACCTATTTAGGAAAAGATTCTCGTTTGAATATTGGTCCAAAAGGATTTACTGGAGAAAAATACGGTGGTTCAACTTATTGGGATACCGAAGCTTATTGTATTCCTTTCTACATGGCGACCAAAGACCAAGAAGTGGCTCGTAATTTATTGACGTATCGCTACAACCAATTGGACAAAGCCATTGAAAATGCAGAAAAATTAGGCTTTACAAATGGTGCCGCTTTGTATCCAATGGTAACCATGAACGGAGAAGAATGCCATAATGAATGGGAAATCACTTTTGAAGAAATCCATAGAAATGGTGCTATTGCCTTTGCTATTTTTAACTATTACCGTTTTACAGGAGATTACAGTTATATTCCTGAAAAAGGTCTGGAAGTACTAATTGGTATCGCACGTTTTTGGCACCAAAGAGCTACTTTCTCTACTAACCAAAATCAATATGTGATTTTAGGGGTAACCGGGCCTAATGAATACGAAAACAATGTCAACAATAACTTCTACACCAATTATATTGCTAAATGGTGTATCGATTATGCTGCTGAACAAATTCAGAAAGTATCATTAGAATACCCATCTGATCATAAACGCGTTATCGAAAAAGTAAATTTATCGAATGCTGAGTTGCAAGAATGGAAAAAAGTAGCCGACAATATGTACTTCCCCCAATCAGAAGAATTGGGAGTGTACTTACAACAAGACGGTTTCTTGGATAAAGAATTGGTTCGCGTAGCCGATTTAGATAGAAGTCAACGACCAATCAACCAAAAATGGTCTTGGGATCGAATTTTACGTTCGCCGTACATCAAACAAGCCGATGTATTGCAATGTTTCTATTTCTTTGAAGATCATTTCTCTAAAGAACAATTGAAAAATAATTTCGAATTTTACGAGTCGTTTACGGTGCATGAAAGTTCACTTTCGCCATGTGTACACTCTATTCAAGCAGCCGTTTTGGATAAAATGGAAATGGCCTATACTTTCTATTTAAGAACTTCCCGTTTGGACTTAGACGATTACAATAAAGAAGTAGAAGAAGGATGTCACATTACTTCAATGGCGGGAACTTGGATGAGTATTGTAGAAGGTTTTGGCGGTATGCGTGTTAAAGATAATACCTTACATTTTGCTCCAAAAATTCCAAAAGAATGGGAAGGTTATTCATTTAAAATAAATTTCAGAAACCAAATTGTAAAAGTAACTGTTGATCAAAAAGCGACTCAAATTGCTTTAGAAGGTAACACAGCAATTACAGTTGTCGTTAACGGAAAAAAAGTGGTAGTTGAAGCAAATAGCTCAATTATAGTTTAGATAGCAAAGTAATCCCAACTGATTGAAATGAAAAAATTACTCTTTTTATTACTTACTACAAGTTTTGCATTTGCTCAAATCGATCGAGTGGAACCGCCGTTTTGGTATGCCGACATGAATTTATCGGAGATACAGATTATGTTCTACGGGAAAAATATTGCTCAAAACGAGGTAACGGTTTCCAAAGGAGTCGTGATTAAAACGATACAAAAAACAGAAAATCCCAACTATCTTTTTGTAACGATTGACACCAAAAATCTAGCAGCACAAGAACTTATTTTTTCGTTTTCCAAAAATAAAAAGGTGGCCTTTACCAAACCCTATAGCCTGAAATCAAGAAGAGAAAATTCGCGCTTTCGCAAGGGATTTGACAGCTCAGACATGGTTTATTTATTGATGCCCGATCGTTTTGCTAATGGCAATCCGAATAATGACAGCACCAAAGAAACGATTGAAAAAGCCAATCGTGCTAACAAAGACGGCCGTCACGGCGGAGATATCGAAGGTATCATTAACCATTTAGATTACATCAAGTCTTTGGGCGCTACTGCCATTTGGCCTACTCCACTTTGCGAGGACAATGACGAAAGAGGTTCGTATCATACTTACGGTCAATCCGATGTGTACAAAATCGATTCTCGTTATGGTACCAATGAAGATTATGTTCGATTGAGTGCCGAATTGCACCAACGCGGCATGAAAAATATTATGGATTATGTAACGAATCATTGGGGATACAAACACTGGATGATGAATGATTTACCAACTTACGATTGGATTCATCAATTTCCAGGTTTTGCGCAAACCAATTATAGAATGACATCTCAATTTGATCCCAATGCATCCCAAACTGATGCTGCCATGTGCATGGACGGATGGTTTGTCAAATCCATGCCCGATTTAAATCAGTCGAATCCATTAGTATTAAATTACCTAATTCAAAATGCCATTTGGTGGATTGAATATGCCGACTTAGACGGCTTTAGAGTCGACACCTATTCGTATTGCGATAAGAAAGGCATCGCAACTTGGACCAAAGCCATTACCGACGAATACCCACATTTTAATATTGTGGGAGAAGTGTGGATGCACGACCAAGCGCAGATGGCATATTGGCAGAAAGACAGTAAAATTGGAGCGATCCAAAGCTACAATTCCAACCTGCCTTCGGTGATGGATTTTACCTTACATGATGCTATTAACGGCGGAGTTTTAAACGAAAGTAAAGCCAATTGGGACAAAGGAATAATTAAAGTATATGAAAATTTTACCAATGATTTCCTATATCCAAATACCAATAATCTTTTAGTATTTGCCGAAAATCATGACACAAATCGTTTTAACCAAATCTATCAAGGCGATTTCAAAAAATACCAAATGGCTATGAGTTTGGTAGCTACCATTCGTGGTATTCCACAGTTGTATTATGGTTCAGAAATTGGAATGAAAGGCGATAAAAATGTGGGAGATGGCGATATCCGTCACGATTTTCCTGGCGGGTGGAAAGGTGATGCCAACGATGCTTTTTCTGCGTCAGGCAGAACCAAAGAACAACAGCAATACTTTGATTTTACAGCGCAATTATTCAACTGGAGAAAAGGAAAATCAGTAATTCATACAGGAAAAACTACACATTATGTTCCTGAAAACAATGTTTACACATATTTTAGATACAATGATACTGAAAGTGTTATGGTGATGATCAACAATTCAGATGAAAAGCAAGAGGTAAACGTTTCTCGTTTTAAGGAAAACATACAACACTATACAACAGGAAAGGATGTGATTACTGGCCAAACAATAAACACTAAAAACAACATTAATATTGAAGCAAAATCAGCTTTGATATTGGAACTTAAATAATGAACACTATGAAAAAAAACATTCTATTAGTTGCCCTTTTGACGGCATTCATTTTGCCAAATGCAACTCAAGCGCAAACTAAAAAAGTAACAAGTGCTACTCCATTTGTTTGGGAAGGAGCCAATCTTTATTTCTTATTGACCGACCGTTTTAACAACGGAGATTCTAGCAACGACATCAATTACAACCGAAATAAAGAAACCGGTAAATTGCGTGGTTTTATGGGTGGCGATGTGAAAGGAATTACCCAGAAAATCGAAGAAGGTTATTTTGACCAATTGGGAATTAATGCTATTTGGATGACTCCTTTAGTCGAACAGATTCACGATGGAACAGATGAAGGAACAGGATTCAGCTACGGTTTTCATGGGTATTGGGCAAAAGACTGGACGGCTTTAGACCCTAATTTCGGGACTGCTGAAGAGGTAAAAAATATGGTTGAAAAAGCACACCAACACGGAATTAGAATTGTATTTGACGGAGTAATAAATCACACGGGGCCTGTTACACCACAAGATGCCCTTTGGCCAGAAAATTGGGTGCGAACTTCTCCTGCTTGCGATTACAAAAATTATAAAAACACCACTGCTTGTACCTTAGTTGCGAATCTTCCAGACATTCTAACGGAGAGCGAACAAAATGTAGAATTGCCCACAGCTTTAGTCGAAAAATGGAAAAAAGAAGGTCGCTATGAACAAGAAGTAAAAGAATTAGACGCCTTCTTTGCACGTACTGGCTACCCTAGAGCACCTAAATATTACATCATCAAATGGCTGACAGATTACATCACGGAATACGGAATTGATGGATACCGCGCTGATACTACAAAACATCTTGAAGAAGGTGTTTGGGGCGAATTCAAAAAACAGTGCGATTATGCCTTTACCTCTTGGAAACAAAACAATCCTGGAAAAGTATTAGACAACACTGCTTTTTACACCACAGGTGAAGTATCGGGTTATAACATAAGTGGAGGTTTGTATTATGATTTTGGCGATAAAAAAGTGAACTATTTTGCCAATGGATTCAACAGCTTAATCAATTTTGAATTTAAAAATGAAGCCAAAAAAGACTACGAAAGTTTGTTCTCCTACTACTCCAATACATTACAAAATGACTTAAAAGGATTTGGCGTATTGAATTATGTTTCGTCTCACGACGACTCTACTCCTTTTGACGGTAAAAGAGAAAAAACTTTTGAAAGTGCTACAAAATTATTGCTAACTCCTGGAACGGCTCAAGTGTATTACGGAGACGAGTCAGGACGTAATTTAGTAATAGAAGGGACAAAAGGCGATGCTACTTTGCGTTCATTCATGAATTGGGAGGATATCAAAAACAATCCAACTACTCAAAAAACCTTGGCGCACTGGCAAAAATTAGGTCAGTTTAGAAAAAACCACCCTGCAGTAGGAGCTGGTGTTCATCAAAAAATTTCAGCTAGTCCTTATGTGTTTAGTCGTACATATTCTAAAGAAAATTATAGCGATCAAGTAGTTGTGGGATTGGATCTAACCAAAGGCAAAAAAACGATTTCAACCGGAACTATCTTCCAAAATGGAGCAACCGTAATCGATGCCTATTCTGGAAAAGAGGCAGTTGTTACGAATGGAAAAGTGACTGTTGATTCAGAATATGATTTGGTTCTTTTAGAATTAAAAAAATAAAACCCACATAAATTATAGCAACGCCTTTAGTAATAAAGGCGTTTTTTTATTCTTAACTTTGTCGTTCAAAAACAAAAAATGAATCAAGACTTTGACATAATTGTTGTGGGAGGTGGCGCTGCTGGATTTTTTTCAGCTATCAATATTGTGGAACGCAATCCCAAACTCAAAGTGGCGATTTTAGAACGCGGAAAAGAAGTACTTTCCAAAGTTCGCATTTCAGGTGGAGGTCGTTGTAATGTGACCCATGCTTGTTTTGAACCTAATGAATTGGTAAAATTTTACCCCAGAGGCGAAAAAGAACTGCGAGGTCCATTTCATCAATTTGGCGCAGGTGATACCATCGAATGGTTTGATAAACATGGTGTCGAACTTAAAATTGAAGAAGATGGTCGCCTATTTCCCGTTTCCAATTCTTCTCAAACCATCATTGATTGTTTTTTAACAGCTAGTCATCAATTAGGCATTACCATCTTAACGGGACAAAGTGTACAATCCATTTTTAAAAAAGACAATTGTTGGAAAATCGAAACGCAAACCGGAAATTATATAGCCGAAAAATTGATTTTGGCCACCGGAAGTAATCCGAAAATTTGGGATTTGTTACATACTTTCGGGCATGTTATAATTACACCTGTACCTTCCCTATTTACCTTTAACATCAAAGATTCCCGAATCAAGGAATTACCTGGTATTGCAACCCAAGTGAGTGTCAAAGTAATGGGCAGTAAACTGGAGTCAACCGGTCCTTTATTAATTACCCATTGGGGAATGAGTGGCCCTGCCATTTTAAAATTATCGGCTTGGGGCGCCCGTATTTTAAACGATAAAAACTACCAATTTGCCATAGAAGTTAATTGGCTTAACGATATCGAAACTGAAGAAGCAGAAACGCTTTTGAAAGAACTCAAACAAGAGCACGCTAAAAAAACAGTAGCCAAAAAATCGCCATTGGAAATACAAAATAGGTTGTGGGAAAGTTTGGTTCTCGCTTCAGGAATTGGTGCAGAAACCAAATGGGCTGATTTATCCAAAATTCAATTGCACAACTTAGCGAGTCAACTCACCAAAGGCATTTTTCAAGTCAACGGCAAAAGCACTTTTAAAGACGAATTTGTTACCGCAGGCGGAATAGATTTAAAAGAAATCAATTTCAAAACTATGGAAAGCAAATTGCACCCCAGTCTGTATTTTGCAGGTGAAATTGTCAATATTGATGCCATAACAGGAGGATTCAACTTCCAAAATGCCTGGACATCTGGGTTTATTGTCTCTGAATCAATTACAAAATAATTATATGAATAGAATCATCTTAACACTATTAGTTTTCCTTTCATTAGTAATGAATGGTCAAAACGTAAAATTTAATCAAATTAACAAAGAAAACCAAAAAACAGGTGTCTGGAAATTAAAGAGTAAAGATAAGGATATCGAGATAGTAATGGAGTTTTTAGATGGAGAATATGTGACTGAAACTAAATACTACAAAGACAATAGAATAGTTGCGTCTTACAATAATGACTTAAATGAATTTCTCATTATAAAAGACTCTGTTACAACTAAAGCTAAATTCTTATTAAATGAAGATGATAGTAGGACTTTAGTTTCAATTGACGGAAATGAAATTGAAGAAAGCATTTTAGACTATTTTTATTCATTTTCAGAATTAGATCCTTTATACGAAGGAGGAATAGAGAAATTTTATGTATTTATGGCAAAAAATCTCACTCTTGGAAATTTTCATGGCATGTTAAAAATTCAATTCAAAATTGATTCAAATGGTGTTGGAAATTTTATGAAACTTATTGAAGTAAATGATGAAAAATTAGAAAAGGAAGCAAAAAAAGTTTTTCAAAAAATGCCAAGATGGCAACCAGCTCATAAAAATGGAATTTGTATAGATACTATAATGATCTTTCCTTTAAATGTGAATTAGAATAGTTTTATGTTGCGCCTTTTACGAATGGGTTCCAATCAAATCTTATAAATTTATTTTATTCAAATGGGTACGTGTTAATTATTCAACCACCAAATACTAGCTGTCAATACCGAAGCGAAACTCACCCAAGCCAAATACGGCAGCATTAAATAACTAGCCGTTTTGTTGATTTTAGCAAATTGAGAATAGGTTTCAAAAATCATAAGCCATAGCAAAACAACTTCTATAGTGGCCAACATTAAATTGTGCATTCCAAAAAACAAATACGACCAAAGAGCGTTCAAAACTAATTGAATGGCAAAAAATTGTAAGGCTTTAGTAACAGCCTCTTTTTGAGATGGAATTTGATTCCAAATTAGTCCTGCAGCAATACCCATCATTACATACAACGAAGTCCAAACCGGTGCGAAAATCCAATTGGGCGGATTAAAACTAGGTTTCACCAAAGTAGCATACCAAGTCGTTATCGATGTACGTGTAACCATTCCAGAAAGATACCCAACAGCCAAACAAATAATAACGCCAATTGCAATACGAGAGATTTTGTTCATTTTGTATAATTTGAATCAAATTTAGTCAAAACTTTCTTTTCAATTGCCAAAATAAACCCAAAACCAATTCAGCAAAAAAAGTATCTTTGCTAAAATTTTCAATCATGGTTACAGCAAACGATTTTATTCCAGCTCCCTATACCCATTCTATAGACCAAGGTGTTTTTCAATGGTCGGCGCCAAGTAATATTGCGTTAGTAAAGTATTGGGGGAAAAAAGAAAATCAAATTCCTGCAAATCCTTCGGTCAGTTTTACCTTGAATAATTGTAAAACGATTACCCAATTGGCTTTCGTCAAAAAACAAAATGTAAATCCAGGTTTTTCTTTTGATTTGCTTTTTGAGGGAAAACCAAAAGAAGATTTTAAACCAAAAATTCGGAAATTTTTAGAGCGAATTCAGCCCTATTTGCCTTTTTTAAAAGATTATCATTTTACAATAGATACTCAAAATACGTTTCCACACAGTTCTGGAATTGCCTCTTCGGCATCCGGAATGGCAGCATTGGCAATGAACTTAATGAGTTTGGAAAAGGAATTGAATCCTGCAATGACCGAAGATTATTTTTACCAAAAAGCCTCTTTTTTAGCCCGTTTAGGATCAGGTAGCGCTTGTAGAAGTGTAAAAGGACAAGTAGTTGTTTGGGGAAACCAAGCCAATATTCCTGGAAGTTCTGATTTATTTGGAGTAGAATTCCCACACGCAATTCATGATAATTTCAAGAATTATCAAGACACGATACTTTTAGTAGATAAGGGCGAAAAACAAGTGTCCAGCACATTGGGTCACGATTTAATGCACAATCACCCATATGCAGAAAGAAGATTTGCTCAAGCTCATGAAAATTTAGACCAACTGATTGCTGTTTTTGAATCAGGGAATTTAGAGCAGTTCATTGCAGTTGTTGAAAACGAAGCCTTGACACTACACGCTATGATGATGACTTCAATGCCATATTTCATCCTAATGAAACCCAACACGCTAGAAATTATCAATCGCATTTGGCAGTTTAGAAATGAGACCAAAACTCCCGTTTGTTTTACTTTAGACGCCGGGGCCAATGTTCACATTCTTTATCCAAATCAAGTAAAAGAAAAAGTATTGCAATTTATTCAGGACGAATTAGTTGGCTATTGTCAAAATGGTCAGTATATTTGTGATGAAATCGGAATTGGAAGTCAATTAATTGATTAATCAGCACTATGAAAGGACCTTTATTTTATTCAAAAATATTACTCTTTGGTGAATACGGAATTATCCAAGACTCCAAAGGACTTTCTATCCCATATAATTTTTACAATGGAGCTTTAAAAACAGACCAAAATCCTTCGGAAGAAGCTATTTCTTCTAATGGACATTTGAAACGTTTTGTGGCACATTTGAAAAATTTAGCTGTTGAACAGCCTAGTCTAGTACAATTTGATTTAGTTACTTTAGAGCAAGACGTTGAAAATGGAATGTACTTTGACTCCAGCATTCCTCAAGGTTATGGTGTGGGAAGTAGCGGTGCTTTAGTTGCTGCGATTTACGACAAATATGCCCAAAATAAAATCACCGTTTTAGAAAACCTAACTCGTGAGAAATTGTTAGAATTGAAAACTATTTTTTCTCAAATGGAAAGTTTCTTTCATGGAAAAAGTTCCGGTTTGGATCCTTTAAACAGTTATTTAAGCATTCCTATTCTAATTAACTCCAAAGACAATATTGAAGCTACGGGCATTCCAACACAAAGTCTAGATGGCAAAGGAGCTGTTTTCTTAATCGACTCTGGAATTGTAGGTGAAACTGCGCCAATGGTAAATATTTTCATGGAAAACTTAAAAGATCAAGGTTTCCGAAACATGCTTAAAACACAGTTTGTAAAATATACTGATTCCTGTGTAGAGAATTTCTTAGGTGGCGATATGAAATCATTGTTTGCCAATACTAAAAAACTATCAAAAGTAGTTTTGAGTCATTTCAAACCGATGATCCCAGAAGAATTTCATGCGATTTGGCAAAAAGGAATTGACACCAATGACTACTATTTAAAATTGTGTGGTTCAGGTGGCGGTGGCTATATCCTAGGATTTACAGAAGATTTAGAACGCGCCAAGGCTTCTTTGAAAGACTACAAATTAGAAGTGGTGTACCAATTTTAATTACAATCATTTAACAACCCTATAATGCTAAGCAAAGCGAACAAATTGGTGATTAAGAAAATTATCAGCTTGTTTTCTGTGGTAAGAGGCTACAACATTCCCATTATTATTCTAGCGCAATACTTATCAGCCATTTTTATCTTGGCACCTGAGCAAAGAGCGCTAAACATACTACTCGACTTTAATTTATTTATTTTAGTTTTTGCCTCGGCTTTGACTATTGCTTCGGGTTATATCATTAATAATTTTTATGACAGTAAAAAAGATTTGATCAATCGCCCAAATAAATCCATGCTCGATCGGTTGGTGAGTCAAAAAACCAAATTGAATGTCTATTTTACGCTCAACTTTATAGTTGCATTAATGGCGTTATTTGTTTCCTGGCGTGCCTTTCTATTTTTTTCAATGTACATTTTCCTGATTTGGTTCTATTCCCATAAAATCAAAAAACAACCTTTTATCGGGAATTTAATGTCGGCCTTTTTAGCGGTTTTACCATTTTTCGCCATCCTGTTGTATTATTATAACCAAATTCCATTTGAAGAAATCGAAAATTACAGTAGCCAATTAGCTGTCATTTTTGCACATGCAAGCTTTTTGTTTTTGTTATTACTCATTCGAGAAATGATCAAAGATTTAGAGAACCTTAAAGGCGATCTAGCCAATAATTACAAAACCATTCCCATTGTTTACGGTGAAAAATTTTCGAAAAATATAATTTCGGTATTAATTATTACTACAGTTCTTCCTGTATATATTTTAATTGAAATTTATGATGTAGGCTATATGGACACTTACTTTTACGGTTGTCTAATTGTTCTCGTTATCTTTGTTTTGGCTTTACAAAAAGCTACCCAAAAAGAACAATTTCTTCGATTGCATAATGTTTTAAAGTTCCTCATCGTAGCCGGTGTCTTTTGCGTCGTGTTAATCAATCCATCCGTTTTGTGGCATGGAAAACGGTTGTTACACATTATCTAACAGCTACCGCTTTTCAACTCTTTGATTCTAAAATCGTTTCTCAAGGATATAAATACTATCTTTGCAGGCTGAAGGACAATTTCGTCCGAATGCAGCATTAAAATTACCAATTATCATGAATACTAATAGAGGTGGTGGAAGAACCAATAGTTCTAGACCAAATTCAAATAAGCCAAAGCCAGCGATGCAAAAGCGTGCGCAGGGTCCAAAAAAGGCTAAAATCAACACAAAAGTTGCCGAAGTTGAAGCTAGTAAAGTAGCTAAAAAACCGAATCAAGCTCCTAAAAGAGCTAAGGCGGCTGACGAAATACGTTTGAATAAATACATCGCAAACTCAGGGGTATGCTCTCGTCGCGATGCTGATATTTACATCCAATCAGGAAATGTAAAAGTAAATGGAGTTCCTGTAACTGAAATGGGGTATTTAGTAAAAATTACCGATACCGTTAATTTTGACGGAGTACAATTAACACCAGAGAAAAAAGAATACATCCTTTTGAACAAACCAAAAAACTTTACGACAGCACTAGACGAAGGTCAAGAATTTCGTAATGTTTTGGAATTGGTTCGTGGAGCTACAACTTCCAAAATTGGTGCCGTAGGCCGAATGGATAAAAATACAACCGGATTGTTATTGTTTACCAATGACACGGATATGATT
The DNA here is from genome assembly GCA_017984035.1 of Flavobacterium sp. The sequence continues at coordinate 17,974 of JAGOAF010000006.1, read as the reverse complement.
AGAAAATTTACCTTGCCTAATCAAAAATCATCCAAAATTTACCAAGTTTCCTTAGATAAAAATTTGAAATACGAAGATTTGGAAAAAATTAGCAAAGGATTGGTATTAGATGGTCACCGCGTATTTGTAGAAGAAGTAAGTTATATCGATAACGAACCTAAGAGTGAAATCGGACTTAAATTACGTTCTTCCAATGTAAAAGTGGTACGTTCTATCTTTGAAAACTTCGATTATAATGTATTGCGAATTGACCGCGTTGCATTTGCAGGTTTAACTAAAAAGAATTTACCGCGAGGCAATTGGAGAATGCTTACAGAACAAGAAATTATCAATTTGAAAAACGTATAATTTTTTCAAATTCAATTCATAAAAAAACCTGCAAAGTAATTTGCAGGTTTTTTGTTTAATAAACTATGATTATCCTTTAAACTTTTTAACAGGAGTTTCTTCTTTCTTGTCCAATCCTCTTTTTCGTAGTAAGGGCTCAATACTTGGTTCCGCACCACGAAAACGTTTGTACAATACCATTGGGTCTTCAGTACCTCCTTTTTCTAATACATTTTTACGGAAAGATTTGGCTTTTTCTGGATTAAAAAGGGTAGTAATTTTAAATGCTTCGAAAGCATCGGTATCTAAAACTCCGGACCAGATGTAGCTATAATATCCTGAAGAATACCCTCCCGAAAATATATGACTAAAGTAGGTACTTCTATATCTTGGTATAATAGATTCAATTAAACCTATTTTACTCATCGCTTGTTTTTCGAAAGTATTAGCGTCAATGGTGATATCCTTAGTTTGCGAATGGTACGCCAAATCCAATAATGAAGCGGCTAAATATTCAGTAGTTCCAAAACCTTGATCAAAAGTTCCTGATTTTTTCAATTTAGCAATCAAAGCATCGGGAATCACAGCGCCGGTTTGATAATGTTTCGCAAATAGCTTAAGCACTTCAGGCTCTGCTGCCCAGTTTTCCATAATTTGAGAAGGCAATTCCACAAAATCCCTTGGCACACTTGTTCCTGCTAAACTTTTGTAGATAACATTGGATAACAAACCGTGTAAAGAATGCCCAAATTCATGAAAAAGCGTACTCACTTCGTCAAAAGTTAATAAGGCTGGTTTGTTTTCTGTTGGTTTAGTAAAATTACACACAATAGATACCACTGGAGCTCTGCGCACACCGTTTTCGGTTTTTTGAGCTCTGTACGAGGTCATCCATGCACCTCCTCTTTTGGACTCACGTGGGTGGAAATCAGTATAAAGTACCCCAACATGTGTTCCGTCTGATTCAAGAACTTCAAAAGCAGTAACTGCCTCGTGGTATTTTGGAATGTCTTTTAATTCTTTAAACTGCAAGCCGTATAATTTTTGAGCGACTTGGAAAGCGCCATTTCGCACATTTTCTAAACTGAAATACGGGCTCAATTCTTGCTCGTCTAAATCAAATCGATCCTTTCTAATTTTCTCTGTATAATAGCGCCAGTCATAAGGTTGTACTACCTCTTTAATTCCGTCTTTGGTCATCATTTTTTGAATGTCGGCTGCCTCCACTTTGGCTTTTTCTAAAGCAGGTTTCCATAAATCATTCAATAATTTATTGACATTCTCTGGTGTTTTTGCCATCGATTCTTCCAAAACATAATTGGAGTGAGACGCATATCCTAACAAACGTGCTTTTTGCCCACGAAGATTGGCTAACTGAACCGCATTGGCTTTATTATCCGTTTCATCATCGTGATTAGCGCGCGTTTGATAGGCGTTCCAAATCTCTTGACGTAGTTTTCTATTGGCACTGTATTGCAAGAAGGGCATCACGCTAGAATTGGATAATGTAAACACCCAGCTTCCTGATTTTCCTTTTGCTTTAGCATCGGCCGCAGCCGCATCAATAATACTTTGAGGAAGTCCTGCTAACTCTTTTTGATTCGTAATTACCAATTGGTATTTATTGGTCTCTGCCAAAATGTTTTGACCGTATTTCAAACTCAATAAAGACAAATCTCCATTAATTTTTCGAAGTGTTTCTTTTTCTGAAGGAGACAAATTAGCACCAGAACGAACAAAATCTTTGTAAGCATTGTCTAAAATTCTAGCTTGTTCTAGGTTCAATCCTAAGGTTTCTTTTTTGTCCCAAAGCGCTTTAACTCTAACAAATAATTTCTCATTCAAATAAATGTTATCGCGGTGGGATGATAAATTTGGAGAAACCTCTTTGGCAATAGTTTGAATTTCTTTATTGGTGTGAGCCGAATTCAAATTAGAGAAAACGGTGTTTACATTAGACAACAATTCTCCCGCATTTTCCATTGCCAAAATTGTATTCTCAAATGTAGGCTCAGCTGTATTATTAGCAATCGCATCAATCTCGGCAGCATTTCTTTTAATCCCTTCCAAAATGGCTGGTTTGAAATGTTCGTTTTTAATTTGATCAAAAGGGGGGACATTAAATGGCGTGTTGTACGCCTGAAAAAATGGATTCATAGTTGTTACTTCTTGCGCATTTGTCGTTAACATACTTCCAATAGCCAAACAAACAAATAAAGTTTTTTGTATCATGTGATAGATTTTTAAAAAGTAAATTTAGGATAAAGAAAGTATATAAATGAAAAAACCTTAAAAATGTAATCCATTTCTAAGGTTTTCAGTGCGGATAATAGGACTCGAACCTACACGCCTTGCGGCACCAGATCCTAAGTCTGGCATGTCTACCAATTTCACCATATCCGCGTGAATTGGGTGCAAATATACACATAAGTTCTAATTTTCAAAGCAAATTAAACAAAAAATATTTCACTCCTTTTTTGTACTTTTGAAAGTATAATTTGAAACTCAATTATGGAAAATATAGCCTCTTACGTTCAGCAAAATAAAGAACGTTTCATCAATGAATTAATTGAATTATTAAAAATTCCATCTGTAAGTGCAGACACCGCTTATGCTCAAGATGTTTTCGATACCGCCGATGCCGTTAAAGCAAGTTTAGAAAAAGCAGGTTGTGATCTTGTAGAAATTTGCGACACGCCAGGCTATCCAATTGTCTATGGCGAAAAAATAATCGATCCTAATTTACCCACTGTCTTGGTATACGGACATTATGATGTACAACCACCAGATCCTATGGAATTATGGACTTCGCCTCCCTTTGAACCTGTCATTAAAACAACCGAAATTCATCCGGAAGGAGCTATTTTTGCTCGTGGCGCTTGCGATGACAAAGGCCAAATGTACATGCATGTCAAAGCATTTGAATATATGGTTAGCACTAATTGTTTGCCTTGCAATGTGAAATTCATGATTGAGGGCGAAGAAGAAATTGGTTCCAAAAGTTTAAGTTGGTTTGTAGAACGCAACCAAGAAAAACTAAAAAATGATGTGATTCTAATTTCAGATACAGGAATGATTTCTAATCAACAACCGTCTATTACGACAGGACTCAGGGGCTTGAGTTATGTAGAAGTCGAAGTTACAGGGCCTAATCGCGATTTACACTCTGGATTGTATGGTGGAGCCGTTGCTAATCCAATCAATGTATTGTCTAAAATGATTGCTTCTTTGCATGACGAAAACAATCATATTACCATTCCTGGATTTTATGACAATGTTGAAGAACTTTCTGCTGCTGAAAGAGCCGAAATGGCCAAAGCGCCCTTTAGTTTAGAAGACTATAAAAAAGCTTTGCACATTGATGCCGTTTATGGCGAAACGGGATATGTAACTAACGAAAGAAATTCGATTCGTCCGACACTAGACGTGAACGGAATTTGGGGAGGATATACAGGTGAAGGAGCAAAAACAGTTATTGCGAGTAAGGCATTCGCCAAAATTTCGATGCGTTTGGTTCCAAATCAAGATTGGGAACAAATCACGGAATTGTTTACCAAGCATTTCCTAAGTATTGCACCAGCTGGAGTTACCGTAAAAGTAACCCCTCATCATGGTGGACAAGGCTATGTAACCCCAATAGACAGCATTGGCTACCAAGCTGCTAATAAAGCTTATACCGAAACTTTTGGTGTTCCTGCAATTCCTGTGCGCTCAGGCGGAAGTATTCCAATTGTAGCATTGTTTGAAAAAGAATTAAAAAGCAAAACCATCCTTATGGGATTTGGATTGGACAGTGATGCGATTCACTCACCAAACGAGCATTTCGGTATTTTTAACTACTTGAAAGGAATTGAAACCATTCCGTTATTTTACAAATATTTTGTAGAACTAAGTAAATAAAGTATCCACAATGAATAAAAAAATCACTGCCACAGCTGCCTTCTTAGGAATGATTGCCATTATTTTAGGCGCATTTGGGGCACATGCTCTAAAAAAAGTATTGACTCTAGAGCAATTAATTAGTTTTGAAACTGGGGTGCGTTACCAAATGTACCAAGCGTTCTTTTTGTTCTTTCTAGCCACTCAAAATGATATTCTAGAGAAAACTAAAAAAACAATATACCGATTAAATGTTTTTGGAATTCTATATTTTTCAGGATCAATTTATCTGTTGTCCACGACGGGAATTACAGGCATCAATTTTAAACCTATTGGATTCTTAACACCAATTGGCGGATTATTACTGATACTCGCATGGGGAATGCTCGGTTATTCGATCTTAAAAACAAGAAAATAAAAAAAGCGGTTTCAAATGAGACCGCTTTTTTATTACATATAATTCAGGATTTCCTTTTTCAAGGCATCGTATTCACCTTGTAATATCAATCCGTTATCGAGTAGCTTTTTATAGTTCTGTAACTTCTCAAAAAGTTCGTCTGAGGACAATTCGTTGAGTGGTTTTTCTGCGTCCATAGAACTGAATTCAGAAAAGGAAGAAACATGATTAGGCATAATCTCTGCGAATGAACTAACTTCTTCCGCATCGACTTCTTCTATTGACGATTTAGTTAAAGCAGCTGAACCTCCTTTTAACAGATCGATTTGTTCTTTAGCAAAAGCATACATCTTTCTCGCTTGTACTTTTGGAATGTATTCTATTGTCACCGAAATAGCTGTTTTGGTAACGAATGAAAAATCAGAACCCAAAATGCCTTCTTTCACAAAAGTACTTTCAATTTCGTCCCAAGAATAATCAGTAAAATTCATCGAAAGCCCTAAATTTTTGGGTTGGCAAATAATGATTCGTTTATTAGTCACCACAATACTATCTGGTAAAACAGTAATAGCTGGTTTTTTCTGCACCGCTATATAGCCAATTTCTTCGTTTTTCATCAACAAATCACTCAATTTTGACATGATTTTTTCAATGGCTTTAGGGTCTTGCTCTTCGTTTAAAAACTTTTTAAGTTGCTCATTCATAATCGCTTTATTTGGGAATTATTTTAGTAATAGTAAATATACTACCTAATTGTCTACTATCAGGATTTCATCTTTTAATTTATTGGACAAACTAGTAAATACTAAATCATAGGAATGATCGATTAACTCTTTAACCAAGGCATCGGATACATCCTCATTTATGGAAATAGTGTTCCAATGTACTTTACTCATGTGGTAGCCCGGTTGAACTCCATCATAATCTGCACGCAATTCTTGTGCTCTTTCAGGATTACATTTCAAACTGACTTTTGGGCATTCATTTTCCCATGAACTTAGGGAACTCAACAAAAACATTTTACCGCCAACTTTTAATACCAAAGCATCTTCATTGAACGGAAAATGTTCTGTAACTCCCTTTTTAGAAAGACAATATTCATAAAAAAAATCCAGATTCATACACTTACTTTATCTCGTTATATTACTGTATTGAATACAAAATAGGTTTACTTGGACTCGCATCATTTTCAAACGAAGCGATTTGTAAATTCAGCAAATAAATGCCATCAGCAACTTCATTCGGCACAAAAATCATCTCGGTAATGGTACAAGATAATCTTGCATCTTCGTTCAATTGGTTTACATCAGTAACATTCCAAAAGGCTTTGTGTGCCAATAATTTTCCGTCATCTTTTTCTTTATCAACACTGGGTAAATCTATCAACAAATGTTGGATGCCGCATTCGCGAAGAAACAAAGCGGCTGCTTCTGACATGTACGGCGGATTGGTATTGGAATACTTGAACGATTTTTTGGAAGTCTCATTCGGCAAGGTGCGAATCACAATTGCTTCTGGTTTCATTTCTAAATGTTGAAACGATTTCAATGCCTTTTCAATCTGCGCTTTTGAAATCACTTCGTCCTCTCCTACATTTTCGGGTTGAACCGAAATCAAAGTAGCCCAAAAGAAAAACTCCTTCAAACTCTGGTTGATGCTATAGAACTCTTTAGTAATATGCCCCAAACACTCTGTATGTGTTCCATGTGCATGCGGATTAAACAATAGATTGTTGAAGTTGGTTGAGGATTTCCCTTCTGAAACTTTTCCAATCCAATCTCCCATAACCACCGGTTTGATTTCTGGTGCGTTTTGGTACCATGCAATAGGATTGTGCTCGTCATTCGTTATTGGAATCGAAATATCAATGGGTTTTGATAAATCTATCGATCTATTCTTAATTTTTGCTAGCATAGTGTTAACCACAAAGGCTCCATATTGTTATGTTAGTTTATTCCAAATTTAGGTAAAACAAATCACTTGCTATTCCATCGGTCAAAAATTTTCCTTTTAACGTTGGTTTGATTATATCGTCGGTAATTGAAAGCAAACCATCAACAACAAATTTATGCGATTGTTGTTTTAAGTAGTTCAAATACTCAAGACCAAATTCTTGTTCAATTCGGACTAAAGAAACGCCCCAAATCGTTCGCAAGCCAGTCATGACATATTCATTATAACGGTCTTTAGTTGTTAACTTTTCGACCTCTTTAGGCAATTCACCATTCTGAAGCGCTTTTAAATACAATGCATTATTTGCAATATTCCAGCTTCTAGAATCGCCATCATAACTATGTGCCGAAGGGCCAATTCCAAGGTATTTTTTGCCCAACCAATAAGCCGAGTTATTTCGGGAAAAATAATTTTCTTTTCCAAAATTAGACAATTCATAGTGTACAAATCCGTTAGCTTCAAGCGTTTCGACCAAAATCAAAAAATGGGCATGGGCTACCTCATCATTAGGCGAAGCAACTTTGCCGGTTTGAATCAATTTATGTAAGGCCGTTTTAGGCTCAACTGTCAACGCATAACTGGAAATATGAGGTATGCCAAATGACAGTGCCGTTTCTATATTATGCAACCATTTTTCGTTTGTCATCCCAGGGATTCCGTATATTAAATCCAAGGAAATATTTTCAAAATATCGAGTGGCTAGTTCAAGACATTTTTCGGCTTCTACCGAATTATGTGCGCGGTTCATCAACTGTAAATCATCTTCAAAAAAAGACTGAATCCCAATTGAAAGTCGGTTAATACCAATTTCAGCAAATGCCTTAAGATTTTCTTCAGATAAGTCATCAGGGTTGGCTTCTAAAGTAATTTCAGGATGAGTGGCTACAGAATAATATTGACGAACCGTATCAATCAAAAATCGGATTTCGTCCACCCTTAAAACTGACGGCGTTCCCCCACCAAAATAAATGGTATCAATTACATCCAATTCCGTTTCTTGTTGCAATTCATTTTTTCGTAATTGTAACTCTTTGGCCAATGCCAAAACCATTTCCTCTTTCTTCTTCATCGAAGTTGAAAAATGAAAGTCACAGTAATGACAAGCTTGCTTACAAAAAGGTATATGAATATAAATTCCTGACATTTTAATTTGAAAATTATTTAATTTAAAAATGATGTGTCAAACAAGAAATTAATTTTCTCATTGATACATTTTCAAATTATCGAATTCGTTCTTCGTTTTGCTTTACAAAAGCATCCCAACCCGAATAGCTTTTTCCAATTTCCACACGACCAGAATTAAAAAAGTGACAAACAGCTGCAGCTAATCCATCGGTTGAGTCTAAATTTTTGGGTAAAGTTTTAAGTCCTAATAATTGTTGGAGCATTTTGGCCACCTGCTCTTTACTGGCATTTCCATTTCCTGTAATGGCCATTTTTATTTTTTTGGGCTCGTATTCTGTAATTGGAATTCCGCGCGAAAGTCCTGCAGCCATCGCCACTCCTTGCGCCCGACCTAATTTCAACATCGATTGAACGTTTTTTCCAAAAAAAGGCGCTTCAATCGCTATTTCATCTGGATGATGTGTTTCGATTAATTCGATAGTACGTTCAAAAATGATTTTTAACTTTTGATAATGATTGTCGTATTTGGACAATTGCAATTCGTTCAATTGCAAAAATTCCATTTTTTTATGGACTACTTTAATCAATCCAAATCCCATAATGGTGGTTCCTGGGTCAATTCCTAATATGATGCGTTCGTTTGCCAATGGAGGTTTGTTTAAAGGTAGCAATTACTCTACTTTTAGAATAACAGGAAGAACAAATTGTGTTTTTACAGGAATGCCTCTTTTGATTGCTGGATTTACTTTTGGAAAATCGACCAATCGAGCTTTTAAAATACTATCTATTTTAATCGTATCATAAGCTACCGAATCTTTTGGAAATTGGGGCTCAAATTGCAAAGTTGAATTAGGAAAAACTGTTACTTTAACTTCAATAGTGTCTAATTCTGGATACAGAACCGATAAGGTATCCACACTCAATTTTTCTTGAATTAACTGGGTTAAAATTTCAAAAAAACATTGCTGACGTTGGGTTTTATCTTCTATTTTTTCACAATCAGCAAGCGAAGGAAATTCATCAACTTCTTTCCAGTTGATTTCATTTAATTCCTTTGCTAACAATTCCTGTTCAGAAGGCACTTGCTTTCCAAAATACTGACAAGAATTAAACAATAGAAAAACTACTATAAGAAAATAATGCTTCAATTTTTTGTATTTGAATAGTACTAATATGGGATAAAAATACAATTATTTTTATTTGAGAAGCGCGATAAAGCAACAAATCTTAAAGGAAGAAAGGAAATAGAAAAAAAGGAAACAAAAAAGAAAGGATTTTGTAGGTACGTCTGGGATAAAAAAACACTACTATAACGATTTAGTACTTGTGTAAATCAAAAAAGCTATCCTTAGTTCTGAAAATCAGAATTTCTGGAAAGCTTTTCATTGGTCTAACTACTAAACCCGGTCAGCTTACAAGGCCGACCAAACAACACAACTAGCCTTAGATACTGTTTTTGGGCAAAAAAGCACTTCATTACGAAGTGCTTTTCCCAATTTAGCGGTCTGGACGGGACTCGAACCCGCGACCCCATGCGTGACAGGCATGTATTCTAACCAACTGAACTACCAAACCTCTGCTTAATTGCGGTTGCAAATATACAACAGATTTCCGTTTACGCAAGTATTTTTATAAAAAAAATTAAATAATCAGTTAAGTAATCGACCAAGGTTTTGTTTTTCAACCAAATAGGCGAAAAGGATTTTTTTTGAAATTTTCACCAACCGCAATTAGGAGATATTGAATTGTATTTTGAGTAGTAGTTAGCTCAAGATTTCCATATCCATTTTGAACTGCAGCCATAATTAAAAGCAGCCTATAAGACCTGTTATAGAATCGATAGGTTTCAATTTTTTCCTGTACTACACACACTGCACAATAAATACTGATAAAAAAAGGATTGACTTTCGCCAATCCTTTTTTGTAATAACATGCAATCCCTTAATTACAACAATGCATCTAAACTATCTGCATAGGTTTGTTTTGGAGCTACACCAACTTGTTTTCCTACCACTTCTCCATTTTTGAAAATCAATACTGTAGGTATGTTTCTAACGCCATATTTTGCAGCAAACTCTTGGTTGGCATCTACGTCCACTTTCCCAACCACTACTTTACCTTCGTATTCATTACTTAATTCATCAACGATTGGTCCAACCATTCTACATGGTCCACACCAAGCTGCCCAAAAATCTACTAATACTGGTTTGTCCGATTTCAAAACTACTTCATCAAAAGTAGCGTCTGTTATTGCTAATGCCATAATATCTTAATTTTGTTTGTTTATTATTGTGATGCAAATTTATAAATTAAAAACCGTTTTTACATCACTGCAAAATTAGTTTTGATTATGAAAGTATTGCCTTTTATTATGTAGCAATTAATTCAACTTAAAGTTAATCTGTCTTTTCTCTAATTCCAATAAGAGCTCGTTGGATATTTTGACTTTTAACTTGCGACTTGGCATACTTAATTTGGTTACGACATTAATTTCTTCCACTTCGGTAGTTGTTGTCATTTTTTGAGTTTCTATCAAAGGGACATCGACATCCTCAGCATCAGTTTCTTCTACAAATAATTCTTCTTCAGCTTCAGTCACTTCAGAGGTAGTTTCGACAATTTTAGTAATTTTTTCCAATTCCATTATTTCGAAAGCGACCGTATTATCGCCTTTGTTATCTTGAAAAAGTTGGTTCAACTGCTGGATAAAATCGGCTTGAATATCATTAATATTCAACAACAAAACTAGCTTTTTAGCAAATGACGGTAACACATCCTGTAAATATTGGATCAATGTAAACTGTAATCGAGGCTCTCCTTTTTTACCCGTTTCTTTGTCAGCCCAACCTTCTTTAACCAAAACGCGCATGTAGGTGAAGTTGTTTTGAATCAAAAAGTGACGGAATTTCAAATACTCTTCTCCAAAGATTCTAAACTCATAACTTTCATCATATCCTTCTAGAAAAAAGGAAGCCCAACCTTTACCATTTTTAGCAACTCTATGTTGTACGTTATTGATTATTCCGCCAAAAGAAAGCGTCTTACCTACGTAGTGTTCCAAATGTTTCAGAGCCTCCAATTTGGCATTGCAGAAGTATTTCATCTCAAACTTAAAATCATCCAACGGATGCCCCGAAATATAAATTCCAACCACTTCTTTTTCCTTGGCTAATTTTTCCATGGTACTCCAATCCTCACAAGGGGGAACTACCGGTTCGGCAATTTGAACATCGCTGCTTTCTCCAAACAAACTCACTTGCGATGAATTTTCGTTTTCTTGAAACTTGGCGCCGTAACGCATGGCTTTTTCATAGAACGTAATACCATCGCCATCATCATGGAAATATTGTGCTCGAGTAGTGCCTTCAAACGAATCAAATCCGCCAGCTAAGGCTAAATTTTCTAATGCTTTTTTATTCGCGGCACGCAAATCAATGCGTTTTGTCAAATCAAAAATTGATTTGTATTTTCCGTCTTTTCTGTTTTCTACAATAGTGGCTACAGCCCCTGACCCTACTCCTTTTATCGCTCCCATTCCGAAACGAACGGCATAATCATCGTTTACAGTAAATTTATAAAATGACTCATTGACATCTGGACCTAAAACCTGCAAGCCCATTCGCTTACATTCTTCCATAAAGAATGACACTTGCTTAATATCACTCATATTATTTGAAAGTACCGCCGCCATATATTCGGCAGGATAATTGGCTTTCAAATAAGCCGTTTGATAGGCAATCCAAGCATAACAAGTAGAGTGCGATTTATTAAACGCATATTCTGCAAAGGCTTTCCAGTCGTTCCAAATTTTCTCTAATTTGTCTTTGGCGTGTCCTTTTGCCATAGCTTGCTCAATGAATTTGGGCTCCATTTTAGCTAAGACATCAATCATCTTTTTCCCCATTGCTTTACGCAAAACATCAGCATCACCCTTAGAAAAATCAGCTAATTTTTGTGACAAAAGCATAACCTGCTCCTGGTAAACCGTAATTCCGTAGGTATCTTTCAATAACTCTTCGCAATCATCTAAGTCATATACAATTGGTTCTTCACCATTTTTACGCTTAATAAAACTTGGGATGTAGGCAATTGGTCCTGGACGATACAAGGCATTCATAGCAATCAAATCTGGAAAAACCGTTGGTTTTAATTCCTTCATGTATTTTTGCATTCCCGGACTCTCATATTGAAAAATTCCTACTGTCTCTCCCCTTTGAAATAATTCGTATGTTTTTAAATCGTCAATTGGAAATTCATCTGGGTTTAAATCAATTCCAGATCGGTATTTCACTAATTTAACGGTGTCTTTTATCAAAGTTAGGGTTTTCAACCCCAAGAAATCCATCTTTAACAAACCGGCACTTTCTACTACCGAGTTGTCAAATTGGGTCACATACAAATCCGAATCTTTGGCTGTTGCAACCGGCACAAAATTCGTTATGTCATCTGGCGTAATAATCACACCACAAGCGTGAATTCCTGTATTTCGCAAGTTACCTTCTAAAACTTTAGCTTGTTGAATCGTTTCACCACCTAAATCACTCCCAGCAGCCAAGCCAATTAATTCTTTGATTTTATCGTATTCTTCTGGACGAACCGTTTTTTTAATTAAAGCGTCGTCTTCGTTTAGAAAACGAGCCAAATTCCATTTCGACGGCATCATTCCTGGAATTAACTTTGCGATTTTATCGGCCTCAAACAAAGGCAAATCCAACACACGCGCCGTGTCACGAATGGCTGATTTGGTTGCCATTTTACCATAGGTAATAATTTGTGCCACTTGCTTGGAACCGTATTTTCGAATCACATAATCCATAACACTGCTTCGCCCTTCATCATCAAAATCAATATCAATATCGGGTAATGACACACGATCTGGATTTAAGAAACGCTCAAAAAGTAGATTGTATTTTAGCGGATCAATATTGGTGATTTTCAAACAATAGGCCACTACTGAACCCGCTGCAGAACCCCTTCCTGGACCTACAGATACACCCATATTTCTGGCTTCGGCGATGAAATCTTGTACAATCAAAAAGTATCCTGGATAACCCGAATTTTCAATTGTCATCAACTCAAAATCCAATCGCTCTTGAATTTCGGTGGTGATTTCTGGATATCTTTTCTTTGCTCCTTCAAAAGTGAGGTGACGCAAGTATTTATTCTCCCCTCGCTTTCCTCCATCTGTTTCATCTTCAGGGACTAAAAATTCAATTGGGATTTCAAACTTTGGCAATAGAACATCTCTTGCTAAATCGTAAATTTCAATTTTATCTACAATTTCGGAAATATTTGAAATCGCTTCAGGCAAGTCGTTAAAGAGTTGTTTCATCTCCTCACCCGACTTGAAATAATATTCCTGATTAGGCAAACCATAACGATAACCGCGACCGCGACCTATCGGTGTAGTCTGTTTTTCGCCATCGCGAACACACAATAAAATATCATGGGCATTGGCATTTTCTTTATCAACATAAAAAATATTATTGGTCGCAATCAACTTCACATCGTGCTTTCTAGCTAAAGTTACTAATGCCGAATTGACACGATTTTCATCTTCTTGATTGTGGCGCATGACCTCAATATAAAAATCGTTTTGGAATTCGTTTTTCCACCAAAGCAATGCTTCTTCAGCTTGATTTTCACCCAAATTCAAAACCTTGTTAGGAATTTCTCCGTAGAGATTTCCAGACAAAACGATAATATCTTCTTTGTATTCTTGTATGACTTTTTTGTCAATTCTGGGTACATAATAAAAACCTTCGGTGTAGGCAATCGAAGACATTTTGGCCAAATTATGGTATCCTTTTTTAGTCTTTGCCAAAAGGACAATTTGGTAACCGTTATCTTTTCGAGATTTATCTTTGTGGTCTTCGCAAACAAAAAACTCACATCCTACAATTGGTTTCATTGCCACTTCAGTGGGTTCCTCTCCATTCTCGATTGCCGTCTTATTCTTGGCTGCAACCGATTTATTGTGTGCTAAAATATCACGAACAAAATGAAATGCCCCCATTAAATTGGCATGATCTGTCATTGCCACTGCAGGCATTTTTTGTTGCGCTGCCGCTTTTACCAAGGCTGCAATACTAATCGTAGATTGCAAAACGGAGAACTGCGTATGATTATGAAGATGAACAAAATCAGCATCTATCAGTACTTTTTTATTCTCCGAAAGGGTGGCTTTAGAAACCGTTTCTGTTTGTTTCTCCCCAAACTGCTGACGAATTCGATCTGAGGCTTCTTTTAAGTTAATATGTTTTAGACCAATTAATTCAATAGCTCTTGGGTTTCTATTTTGAAAATCTTGGAAATAAGAAGCAGGCACATCTAATTCTTCCTTTGTAAATACTTCTCGACGAATTAATTCTAAAAAACAACGTGTTGTAGCTTCCACATCGGCAGTTGCGTTGTGCGCTTCTGCGAAAGGTCGATTAAAAAGATAGCTGTGTAATTCAGTCAAAGTAGGCAATTTGAATTTCCCACCACGTCCTCCTGGTAATTGCAAAAGTGACGCCGTTACCTCAGTACAAGTATCTAATACAGGTAGCGTTGCCATTGGAGATGCTACTCCCATCCGGTGGAATTCGCATCCCATAATATTAACATCAAAACCTAAATTTTGACCCACAATAAATTGGGCTTTGGCCAAAGCAATATTGAATTTTTCTAACACTTCTGCCAAAGAAATCCCCTCCGCCTCTGCTAATTCTGTAGAAATACCGTGAATTCTTTCCGCATCATACGGAATATTAAACCCTTCTGGTTTAACCAAATAGTCTTGATGCTCGATGAGTTTTCCCATATCATCGTGCAACTGCCAAGCAATTTGAATACAACGTGGCCAGTTGTTAGTATCGGTGATGGGCGCATCCCAACGCTTTGGTAAACCTGTGGTTTCGGTATCGAATATTAAGTACATAAAGCTTCATCCCAGCCCGCCGGTTATGGTCGGGAACTAAAATCGGATTGATTTCAGTTGTTTATTTAACTGGTTGCAAACATTTTATAATTAGAAAAACTCAAAAAAAATGAGTTTCAAATTTAGTTTTTTTTAGGCTAAAAAAATCGGGAAGTTATTAACAAAAAAATAGTGTTTTATTTTTTTGGATGTCGTAAAATGAACTTAAAAAAAAGGGAGAATTAGTACTGTTTTATTTTTCAAAATTAAAGCTCAAAAAGGCATAAAAATGATTCAAATCAAAAAATCAAATTTTTCAAAAATTTCCAAATTATGACTATTTTACCTTCATTTGTTACATTTTTTCATCAAAAAATCGTCAATTTAGGCCAAAACAAGCCTAAATTTGCATATTCTAAAAATAGAGAAAAACCCAATAAAAAGAAGTTTTAAATAATCTCAAATGACATAGCAATAGTTAAATACATTCAAAACGGAATTTATTGTACTACTAATCGTATTGATTAAGCCATTTTGGGTATCGTATATAGTACGTATTGTATCAAGGGGACTTTAATTCTTTTTTTATTTTTGCATCAATTCTTACAATTGGGTTCCAAAACCCGATAGTGAAAACACAGAAATACATTTAAAAAATAGTTACAATGAGTAAAACATTATTTGACAAAGTATGGGATTCGCACGTAGTGCGTAAGATTGAAGATGGACCAGACGTGTTTTTTATTGACCGCCACTTCATCCATGAAGTTACTAGTCCTGTTGCCTTTTTAGGTTTAAAAACACGAGGTATTTCGGTTTTATATCCAGAGCGTACTTTTGCTACTGCCGATCACAACACACCAACCATAAACCAACACTTACCCGTTGCAGACCCACTTTCAGCCAATCAATTGAAAGCACTTGAAGATAATGCAAATGAATATGGTATTTCTCACTGGGGATTAGGTCACCAAAAAAATGGAATTGTTCACGTGGTAGGTCCAGAAAATGGAATTACGCTTCCGGGTGCAACTATTGTTTGTGGAGATTCACACACTTCTACACACGGTGCTTTTGGAGCTATTGCTTTTGGTATCGGAACTTCTGAAGTAGAAATGGTATTGTCTACACAATGTATTATGCAGCCAAAACCTAAAAAAATGCGCATCAACGTAAACGGTCAATTAAGCAAAGGAGTAGGTCCAAAAGACGTAGCACTTTATATTATTGCCCAATTAACTACTTCAGGTGGTACAGGATATTTTGTCGAATATGCCGGTGATGTTTTTGAAAACATGACGATGGAAGGACGTATGACTGTGTGTAACCTAAGTATCGAAATGGGTGCTCGAGGGGGTATGATTGCTCCGGACCAGACTACTTTTGATTTCTTAGAAGGAAGATTACACGCGCCAAAAGGTGCCGCTTGGGACAAAGCAGTTGCCTATTGGAAAACTTTAAAAACGGATGCTGATGCAGAATTTGATGCTGAATTAAACATCAAAGCTTCGGATATTGAACCCATGATTACCTATGGTACTAATCCTGGAATGGGAATTGGTATTTCTAAACATATCCCAAATGCCAACCAAGTAGAAGGTGGCGAAGAAACCTATAAAAAATCATTAGCCTATATGGGCTTCGAAGAAAATGATGTAATGATTGGCAAACCAATTGACTATGTTTTCTTAGGAAGTTGTACTAATGGACGTATTGAAGATTTTAGAGCCTTTACAGAAATTGTAAAAGGAAGAAAAAAAGCAGACAATGTTACCGCTTGGTTGGTTCCAGGCTCTCATGTTGTGGAAGCACAAATTAAAGAGGAAGGATTGCTAGATATTCTTACTGAAGCAGGATTTGTATTGCGTCAACCAGGATGTTCGGCTTGTTTAGCTATGAATGATGACAAAGTCCCTGCGGGAAAATATGCAGTTAGTACCTCAAACAGAAACTTTGAAGGTCGTCAAGGCCCTGGTTCAAGAACTTTATTGGCAAGTCCAATTATGGCTGCTGCAGCTGCAGTTACAGGTAAATTGACTGATCCTAGAGATTTGTTTTAAAAAGCCTTGAGCTTTCGGCTATTAGCTATGAGCCTTGGTAATTAGCCAAAGCATAAAAAAAGATGAGAGATTTTAGAAAATATAACGCTTGGCAAGAAAGTCATTTGTTTGTACTTGAGATTTATCAAGTAACAAAAGAGTTTCCGAAAGAAGAATTATTTGGATTAACAAGTCAATTGAGAAGAGCGGTTTCTTCTATTCCAACGAATTTTGCCGAAGGTTGTGGTTCTAATTCCGAAAAAGAATTTGCAAGATATTTGAATATCGCAATTGCCTCTTGTTCAGAAGTAGAATATTTATTATTACTCACTTTTGATTTGAAATATCTAAACTCTGAAATCCATACGATTTTAGAAACAAAAGTCATTCAAATCAGAAAACAGATTTATCAATTAAGACTAAAATTAAATCAATAAATTTAGTGCAGTTTTAGCCCAAAGCTCAAGGCCCAAGGTAGACTGCCAAAAAAAACAAAGAAAAATGGCATACGATAAATTTAATGTTCTTAGAAGTAGTGCGGTGCCACTACCTATAGAAAACGTAGATACCGATCAAATTATACCAGCACGTTTCTTGAAAGCGACCAAACGTGAAGGTTTTGGTGACAATCTTTTCAGAGACTGGAGATACAATGGAGACGATACTCCAAAAGCAGATTTCGTTTTAAACAATTCAACGTATAGCGGGAAAATTCTTGTAGGAGGAAAGAACTTTGGTTCAGGTTCTTCTAGAGAGCACGCAGCTTGGGCAGTTTACGATTACGGATTCAGAGCGGTAGTGTCTAGTTTCTTTGCAGATATTTTCAAAGGAAATTGTTTGAACATTGGAGTCCTTCCTGTTCAAGTAAGTCCAGAATTTGCTGATACTATTTTCAACGCTATTGAAGCAGATCCAAATACCGAATTGGAAATCAATTTACCAGCACAAACCATCACGTTATTGGCTACAGGTCAAAGCGAGTCTTTTGCTATCAACGGATACAAAAAGAACAATATGATCAACGGTTTTGATGATATTGATTACTTACAAAACATGAAGGAAGAGATTGTTGGTTTTGCTAACCAATTGCCTTACTAAAACCAAACAGTACAAATGCAGTTACCAATTGTCAAATTTACAGTTTGACCGGGTAACTGCTTTTACCGTTTTATACAAATAAACTCATTTGATTTCAAAATTTCGAAATCAAAGTGCTTTTAGAATCAAATTGATGATGGGAAAAAGAAAAATTGAAATAATGGACACGACACTTCGCGATGGAGAACAAACATCGGGAGTATCGTTTTCTGCTGCAGAAAAATTAACCATTGCACAATTGTTGCTTGAAGAACT
>JAGOAF010000031.1 GCA_017984035.1 Flavobacterium sp. | reverse complement strand
AATGCATTCATAAAAAATAATTTTGGTTTTAATTAATAATTCATTGATAACGAACGAATTTAAACAAAAAAGCAATACTCTTTACAGAATATTGCTTTTTTTATAAGAATTACTAAAAAAATTATTTGATACTAAATAAGTTTTTTGGTTTGTTTTCAATTGCTTCAAAACGTTCTGTACACTCTTTAATAATAGCATACGCTTCGTTCACATCTCCCCAACCTTCTACATCTACTTGTTTGTTTTCTAAATCTTTGTATACTTGGAAAAAATGCTCAATTTCTTTAATTAAATGCGGATTTACATCACTTAAATCATTTAATGAATTCCAAATTGGATCAGAAACAGGAACGCAAATTACTTTCTCGTCTGGTCCTTTATCATCTGCCATGTGAAAAACACCAATTGGTTTTACTTCCATTACACAACCAGGAAAAGTAGGCTCGTTGATTAATACCAAAACGTCTAATGGGTCACCATCTAATGCTAAAGTTTCAGGAATAAAACCATAATCAGCTGGGTACATCATAGAAGAGAATAACATTCTGTCAAAACGCATTCTTCTAATTTTGAAATCGTATTCGTATTTGTTTCTACTTCCTCTTGGTATTTCGATTAATACATCGAATGTTTTTAATTTGTCTGCAGTCATTGTATTTATTGTATTTTTCTTATTTTTAATTTGGTGCAAAAGTAAGGAAACATAGTCTTTTGACAATAATTCTAAGAGATAAAAAATATTTTTTTTATCTCAAAAGTGCTTATAATTAAATTTTACCTCGTTTTTTGAGGTAATAATGCCAAATGATAAAGGAGGCAAGCGTTCTAAACGGTTTCCAATTGGAAGAAACAGTATTCATTTCCTCTTCGGATTGACAATGATACAACTCAATTAATGTGTTTTTAATAGCGATGTCGCCAAGAGGAATTATATCTTGGGATTGCATACAAAACATTAAATAAACGTCTATACTCCAATTTCCAACGCCTTTTATTTGAATTAATTCATTTCGGATCTGCTGTTCTGTTTTCATTGGAAGTGAAGAGAAATTCAACTCCTGACTTATAACCCTTTGGGCCAAGTCCTTTAAATAGATGATTTTTTGTCGGGAGATTCCGCAGGCTTTTAAGTCTTGGTCGGCAGCATTATATATAGTAGATGGAACTACTACTCCAACCAAACGAACCAATTTTTCGTAAGCTGCTTTGGCAGAGGCAATAGAAACCTGTTGTTCCAAAATAATATGACACATGGAGGCAAATCCTTCCTCTCTTTTTTGAATTACGGGAAGTCCAAATTCAGAAATTATGCCTTTTAAAACATCATCTTTTTGTGTCAATACAACTAGTGCTTCATCCATCATTTTTACATATCAATTTATACAAACATAAACCGTCTTAAAAATGAAACCCAAAAGCCCCTTTAACAGCAAACTTTGTTGCATCAGGAGTGTTCAGGTAATTGCCTCTCCATGAAAAATCGATACGAAATACTTTAAAAATATTCCCAATGCCGGCGCTGTATTCCCAGTATCCATTTTCAGGAGCATTATAGGCTAGACCTGAAGCATTGATTGCTCTGTTGGCAATGGACACGCTACCATACACTCCTCTAATACCAATAATTTCGCGCCAATTTAATTTTCGCATAAATGGAATGCGTGAAAAAATACGCCCATTAAAATTATGATCCCATTTTAATGTAGCGTATTGATCACTAATCAATTCATAAAAATTCAAATTGCTAAACGTATTTTCGATAGTAAAATAGGTTTGGTTACCCGGAATCACACTCATCAACCCTAACGGAATTGTTCCAAAAGTTTTCCCTAATTCCATGGTAATATTAGTTCGCCCGAGCGGACCAATAATAATAGGTTGTTTGTAATACAACTGCAATTTTTCGTATTTAAAATCACTGTTTAAAACCCCTTTAAACCCATGACTATAATTGATAAAAAAGCGACTATACGGATTGTCTACCACGTCTCTTTCAACTCCATAACCGATGGTTTTTCGATTAGGCATGAACTCAATTTGAATATTCGCTTCCGATTGCTTTACCTCACTTTGAGTAGTGGTTCTTGATGCGTCTGTAAAATAGTCCAAACTAAATGTTGGCGATGCCGACACCAAAGTTCGATGCGAAATTCCTAATTGGAAAATTAAGTTTTTGACGGGTTCAATCTCAACAGCTAGGTTCGACAAATTAATATTGGTTAATTTACCATTACTCCCTGTTGTAAACAAAGCAGAGGAAGCAAAACTTCGTCCCATCACATCATTAGTTGTAGTCAAGCTTGCGCCAATTTGCTCAATATCGCGGCGATTGCCTCCCGAAATAATGATTCTGTTTTTCTTATCCACCATCCATTTTCCTGACAAACCATACTTAAATTTATGATCGTCAGATCCGTAGGCAGTAAAAACTTGAATTCGCCAAGGATCATTAGGACCAAAATAGGTACGGCCACCTACACGTATCCGAATACCTTCTACTTCATTAAATCCAAAAGAAGAAAAAATGGGTCCGTAATCAAAATTCTTAAACTCCACATATCCACTGCCCAAAATGGAAACCAAATTGTACATCTGTTTGAATTTCTTCACCGTTTGTAGTGTATCCAACATTTTGTATACTCCGGCCTCATCTTTGTTTAATTTTTCAAAACGGTTTTCTTGCCAGTACTCATCCGATTTTTTATACACTTCATTGTCTATAAAATTGACTTCTTCTTTATAAAAAGCAAGTGGTTTGACTTTATTGAATTCATGGTTGCGATACAAAGTCGTACGTTTTCCATAAATGCCTTTAGAGTCTTCTTTTTTATTTAAGGCAAAGTCCGACATCATATAATCTCGAGTCAACAAGAAAACAGAATCATTCATTACTTCAAATTCTTGCTCAATGTAAATATCTTTAATCCAGTTGATGTTGGCGCTTTTGGTTACCGCCATATTGATTTTCTTAATGGCAAATGTGGTGTCGTTTACCCAAAAATCGCCTTTAAACGTCAGCTCGTTTTTTCGTCTTGGATAAAACAAAATGTTGTAGCATTTTTTGTTGTCAATATAGGCACTGTCTCTTAATACATAATTATAGACGTCGACCCCAGTTCTAGACAAGGGACTCGTAAAACTCTTATCAAAAAAGGTCAAGTGATTGTTGTAAATGGAATAATCGCTATACAAATCTTTTAGGAAAGACAAAATTTGTTGGTTCCCTTCAAAGCCAGATGTTTTATTCGCTTTCAGTTTTTCTTTTACCTTTTTTTGGCGGTTGTCACCATAAACATCAGATAAGGACTCATTAATAAAAATTGGTAAATAGGTTTTTCCTGTCACTTTAGAAGTATCGACATGTTGGAAAACAAACTCCATGCCTTTGAACACTTTGTTTTTCATAAAAGCGCTATCGATGGTATTCATATCAAATTCGACCTTTTCGTATTTTTCCATTTGGTATTGGTCAAATTGATACAAGCCGTTTTTACGTTTTCGTTCCCAAATTTTTCTGAGAATTTCTAATGCTGGATTGTTTTTTTTTGAAGTTTTACCCGTAAAAACAACTACCTCATTTAAGGATTCTGCTTCGTTTAATTTTACCTTGAAATTATATACAACAGCCTCTTCTAAATAAATTTCTCTTTCAGAAAAGCCTGCAGAAGACACCACTAAAACGGTATGCTTTTGAGGTGATTCAATATAAAAACGGCCGTCTTCATTGGCCACAACACCAATGTTCGATTTTTTAAAGAGTACTGTTGCAAATGGGATGGGTTGATTGGTTTTATCGACAACGATACCACTCACTTTGGTTTGTCCCAAAAAGAGCTGAAAAACCATCAGAAAAAAGAAAACAATAAGATTGGGAAATTTTGGTTTCATAAGCTAAAAAAAATCTTCATCAAAGGGTATTTGATGAAGATTCAAAGGTAATCATTATCTTAATTGCGTTTAAACAATTAACATTTTGAATTATTTATTCAATACTTTTTTTACTGCCTTAATAACGTCTTCAGAATTAGGCAACCATTCTTTCAATAAAACTGGAGAGTATGGCGCAGGAGTATCTGCAGTAGTTATACGTTGGATTGGCGCATCTAAATAATCAAACGCACGCTCTTGAACAATATAAGTGATTTCTGAAGCTACACTTGCAAAAGGCCAAGCTTCTTCTAATACTACCAATCTATTCGTTTTTCTAACCGAAGTTAAAATTGCATCGTAATCCATTGGACGCACTGTTCTCAAATCGATAATTTCACAAGAGATACCTTCTTTAGCTAATTCATCTGCAGCAATAATCGCTTCTTTGATAATTTTACCAAAAGACACGATCGTTACATCAGTACCTTCACGTTTAATATCAGCAACCCCTAGTGGAATTGTATATTCTCCATCAGGCACTTCTCCTTTATCACCATACATTTGCTCTGATTCCATGAATATAACAGGATCGTTATCACGAATGGCAGCTTTCAACAAACCTTTAGCGTCATAAGGTGTAGAGGGAACTACTACTTTAAGACCTGGTGTGTTAGCAAACCAGTTTTCTAAAGCCTGTGAGTGAGTTGCTCCTAATTGTCCTGCAGAAGCAGTTGGTCCTCTAAAAACAATTGGCACATTGAATTGACCTCCTGTCATTTGACGCATTTTAGCAGCATTATTTATAATTTGATCAATTCCTACCAAACAGAAATTGAACGTCATGTATTCTACAATTGGACGACATCCATTCATGGCTGAACCTACTGCAATTCCAGTAAAACCAAGTTCTGCAATTGGTGTGTCAATTACTCTTTTCTCACCAAACTCGGCAAGCATTCCTTTAGAAGCTTTATAAGCACCATTATATTCAGCAACCTCTTCACCCATTAAATAAATGGATTCATCGCGACGCATTTCTTCACTCATCGCTTCGCAAATGGCCTCTCTAAATTGTATCGTTCTCATAGTTGTATGTTGTATGTGTATTTTTCGAAACGCAAAAATAATTATTTTATCTTACTTAAAAGCATAAAATCTACTAAAATAATTAGGAGCTTTTTCCGGCTATTCGCTATATCTTCCTCTGGCTGAAGTAGCCACAGGAAGGATGCCGCTGCTATCCGGGCTAAAAAAACACAAAACCATTAAAAATATTATGCGTGCATAGTAAATATTCCAAATTATTATTTTAAGTTTGTGAAGCATTTAAACAAATTGTAAAAAATACCGTTATGAAAATAATAGTCTGCATCAGCCATGTACCTGATACTACCTCTAAAATTAACTTTATAAATAACGACTCTGAGTTTGATACCAATGGCGTTCAATATGTAATCAACCCTAATGACGAATTTGGATTAACCAGAGCTATTTGGTTTCAAGAACAACAAGGGGCAACAGTAACTGTTGTCAATGTAGGTGGCCCAGAAACCGAACCTACTTTACGAAAAGCACTTGCAATCGGTGCCAATGAAGCCATTCGTATCAATGCTAATCCAACAGATGGGTATTATGTAGCGCAACAATTAGCCGAGGTGATCAAATCAGGAGGTTATGACTTAATCATTGCAGGCAAAGAATCATTAGATTATAATGGAGGTATGGTTCCAGGAATGGTGGCAGGAATTTTAGGCTACAATTTTGTTACTTCATGTGCAGGATTGACTATAGATGGTACAAATGCTTCTGCAATTCGTGAAATAGACGGTGGTAAAGAAACATTAAACGCTTCTTTACCTTTAGTTATTGGTAGCCAAAAAGGATTAGTGGAAGAAAAAGACCTTCGTATTCCTAACATGAGAGGGATTATGACAGCTCGTACTAAAGTAATTAGCGTGGTAGAACCAATTGCTGCCAATGTAAACACAAAAGCAATACAATTTGAAAAACCAGCTGCTAAGTCTGCTGTAAAATTGGTTGCTGCTGACAATTTAGATGAGTTAATTCAATTATTACACAACGAAGCGAAAGTAATTTAGTAATCAGTTAGTAGTGTTCCGTTATTTAACAAGCACTTAAACTTATAACCATTTCAACCACTTAAACTTAAAATCATGTCTATATTAATATACGCTGAATCAGCAGAAGGAAAATTTAAAAAAGTAGCCTATGAATTGGCTTCTTATGCAAAAAAAATAGCCGAAAGTCTCGGAACTTCAGTAACCGCGGTAACCATCAACGCTGCTGATGTTTCTGAATTAGGCAAATACGGAGTAGATAAAGTCTTAAAAGTAAACAATGATGCTTTAGCAGGATTTTCAGCTAAAGCCTATTCCGATATAATCAAACAAGCAGCATTACAAGAAGGCGCGAAAGTAGTCGTTCTTTCCTCTACTACAGACAGTATGTATTTGTCTGGTTTGGTAGCTGTTGGATTAAACGCTGGATTTGCTTCTAATGTGGTAGGTCTTCCTGTAAGTACTAGTCCATTCCAAGTGAAACGAACTGCTTTTTCAAACAAAGCATTCAATATTACTGAAATTTCGACCGATGTAAAAGTAATTGGATTAGCCAAAAACTCCTACGGAATTGCAGAAAGTACAAGTGCAATAACCGAAGAAGATTTTAATCCAACGATGGACGCTGCCGATTTTAATGTAAAAGTAACCGCTACAGAAAAAAGTTCGGGAAAAGTTGCTATTGCAGATGCTGATATAGTTGTTTCTGGCGGACGTGGTTTAAAAGGTCCTGAAAATTGGGGAATGATTGAAGAATTAGCTAGCGTACTTGGTGCAGCTACCGCTTGTTCAAAACCGGTTTCCGATTTAGGCTGGAGACCTCACGGAGAACACGTGGGACAAACCGGAAAACCAGTAGCTACTAATTTATATATCGCGATTGGAGTTTCAGGAGCGATACAACATATTGCAGGAGTAAATTCGTCTAAAGTTAAAGTGGTAATCAACAGCGATCCAGAAGCACCTTTTTTCAAAGTAGCTGATTATGGTGTGGTTGGAGATGCATTTGAAGTGGTACCACAACTAATAGAAAAATTAAAAGCATTCAAAGCACAACAGTAGTTTTAAATTAATTTATAAAAAACTGCCTTAAAACAAGGATATTTATATCTTTGCGTTAAGGCAGTTTTTTTATAACCTACTCCAATTATTTTATATCAATTCAATGAGTTTAGTAAAATTATCAATTAAAGGAATTTCATATAGCCAAACCCAAAACGGAGCATATGCTTTGATTTTAAACGAGGTAGATGGCGATAAAAAATTACCTATTGTTATTGGAGCATTTGAAGCACAATCAATAGCCATTGCATTAGAAAAAGAAATTAAACCTCCCCGCCCTCTTACACACGATTTATTTAAAAATTTTGCAGAGCGATTTGATATTACTGTTAAACAGGTAATTATTCACAAACTAGTGGACGGTGTTTTTTATTCTAGTATTATATGCGAAAGAGATAAAATTGAAGAGATCATTGATGCGCGAACTTCAGATGCCATCGCTTTGGCTTTACGATTTAATTCGCCAATATTTACTTATAAAAACATATTAGACAAAGCTGGAATTTTCTTAAACAATACCAACGATTTAAACAAAGACGAAAATGAACTTGATTCTATTCTTTCGAATCCAGAACCTTTTAGTCAAGAAATAGAAAGTAATTCAACTGGATCAACTTACACTGCAAAAAGCATTCAAGAATTAAATGAATTACTGGCAGAGGCTGTAGCAAATGAAGACTATGAAAAAGCTGCCAAAATTAGAGATGAAATTTCAAAACGATAATTTAAAAAACCATTCTCCTATGAAAATCAAAAAAATAATTATCACACTTTCTATTGTATTTCAATCTTTGATTGGATTTTCTCAAGACTATTATTTGCAATGTGGTAGTATTCTAGATGTACAATCCGGCAAAGAAATTAAAAATGCAACCATCATTGTTTCTAAAAACAAGATAACAAAAATAAGCGATGGATTTATATCAAAATCCAATGCAAATGATATTGAAGTAGATCTAAAAAACAAGTTTATCTTGCCTGGATTAATTGATTTACACGTCCATCTTGAAACTGAACAAAACCCAAAAAGTTATGCTTCAAAATTCACCAATAATGAAGCAGACGTTGCCTTTGAAGCGGCTCGTTTTGCTGAAACAACATTGCTAGCTGGATTTACAACTGTTCGTGATTTAGGAGGAACGGGGGTTAATATATCTTTACGAAACGCCATCAATAAAGGAATTGCCAAAGGACCGCGTGTATATACTGCAGGAAAATCAATTGCTTCTACCGGAGGACATGCTGACCCAACTAACGGAAATAGCCGAAAATTAATGGGTGATCCAGGACCTCATGAAGGTGTTGTAAATTCGCCTGAAGATGGAGTAAAAGCAGTCCGAGAAAGATACAAAGAGGGGGCAGATGTGATAAAAATTACAGCAACCGGAGGCGTATTAAGTGTTGCCAAAAGTGGAAAAAATCCTCAGTTTTCAATTGAAGAAATTAAAGCCATAACTACAACTGCAAAAGATTATAACATGCTAACTGCCGCTCATGCTCATGGTGATGAAGGTATGCAAAGAGCTATATTAGGAGGAATTAAAACTATAGAACACGGTACTTTTATGAGCGAAGAAACTATGGAATTAATGAAAAAATACGATGCTTATTTGGTGCCAACAATCACTGCTGGAAAAGAAGTTGCTTTGAAGGCAGAAGTGGAAGGCTTTTATCCCGAAATCATTGTGCCAAAAGCGAAAGAAGTAGGTCCTCAAATACAATCTACTTTTGCGAAGGCCTACAAAAAAGGAGTCAAAATTGCATTTGGAACGGATGCCGGAGTATACGATCATGGAAAAAATGGTAAAGAATTTGGTTATATGGTCGAAGCTGGAATGCCCGCTTTAGCCGCTATTCAATCAGCTACCTTAACAAACGCTATGCTTTTGGGTGTAGCCAATGAAATTGGGCAAATCAAACCTGCATTTTTTGCTGATATAATTGCAGTTGATGAAAATCCGTTAACCAATATTAAAACATTAGAACAAGTTCAATTTGTTATGAAGAATGGGGTGGTATATAAAAATCAATAATACAAACTCATTACTTTACATTATTAAGAAAAAAGCAATATGAAACAATATTTAGATTTAGTGCAACATGTAATGGAAAATGGTTGCCAAAAAGGCGACCGAACAGGAACAGGCACTAAAAGTGTATTTGGATATCAAATGCGTTTTGATTTAAACGAAGGTTTTCCAATGGTTACTACAAAAAAACTGCATCTTAAGTCCATTATTTATGAATTGCTTTGGTTTTTAAAAGGAGATACCAATATCAAATATTTACAAGAAAATGGGGTTAAAATTTGGGACGAATGGGCAGATGCTAAAGGTAATCTTGGACCTGTTTATGGTCACCAATGGCGCAATTGGAATAGCGAAGAAATCGACCAAATTTCGGATTTAATTACCGAATTAAAAACCAATCCAAATAGTCGACGTATGTTAGTCTCTGCTTGGAATCCATCTGTGCTTCCTGATACTAAAAAATCTTTTGAAGATAATGTTGCAAACAATAAAGCGGCATTACCTCCATGTCACGCATTTTTCCAGTTTTATGTGGCTGATGGAAAATTATCGTGCCAGCTATACCAACGTTCAGCCGATATATTTTTAGGGGTTCCATTTAATATTGCTTCCTATGCGTTACTCACTATGATGATTGCACAAGTATGTGATTTAGGCGTTGGAGAGTTTATCCATACTTTTGGTGATGCCCATATTTATAACAATCATTTTGAACAAATAGAATTGCAACTCTCAAGAGAAACCAGACCATTGCCAAAAATGATTTTAAATCCAGCTATCAAAAACATATTTGATTTTGATTTTGATGATTTTACATTAGAAGGTTATGATCCTCACCCGCTTATTAGAGGAAGTGTTGCGGTATAAAATTTCACCATCAAAAATACTTTAAGACTCCATTTATGATTGTAATGATTGCTGCTGTTGCCGAAAACAATGCCTTAGGAAAAGACAATGAATTGGTTTGGCATTTACCCAATGATTTTAAAAGATTCAAAGAATTAACTTCAGGTCATTACATTATTATGGGACGAAAAACATTTGAAAGTTTTCCAAAACCATTACCCAATAGAACACATGTTGTAATTACAAGACAATTGGATTACCAACCTGAAGGTTGTATAGTAGCCCATAGTATTGAAGAGGCAATAAAAATATGTCCTCAAAACGAAGTGGTTTTTGTTATTGGGGGTGGCGAAATTTACAAACAGTCGCTCGTTTTTTCGGATAAAATTGAAATCACGAAAGTTCATGGTCAATTTGATGCTGATGCTTTTTTTCCTGAAATCAACAAAAATGAATGGAAGTTGGTGCGATCTGAATATAACTCTAAAGACGAAAAACATCTTTACGATTACACTTATGAAACTTATTTAAAAAAATAAGGAAGTATTTCAATGCATTGGGAGAATGAAATGTCTTTTTGCCTTTTTATTGCACTACCAAATACCACGAAGGCAGTACAAACGAATAAATTTAAAGTTTCCAAAAACAAATTAATTCTTAAGAACGTGTTTTGCGCTTTATTAAATAACTCATAAAAGTTATAAAACAAGACCAAAAGACGAAATATAATTGGATGCGCAAAACCAACTAATTGATTTTCATTCATTAACTCCCAATTATACATTGAAAAAAAAATATAATTTCTTGAGGTAAAATTGGTTAATTAATCAACGCGCTACAATACCCACTTTTAGTGATTTTTAAAGTTTTTCAACGTGTATATAGATTGAGCCTTCCCACAACATTTTAGTTCCAAGAGTTTACTTATATTTGCACAAACTAATACAATGGCTAATAAAATCACCCCATACAAAGATTCTTCATTAAGTAAAAAAGAGCAAGTGGCTCAAATGTTTGACACTATTTCAGGAAATTACGACAATCTTAACCGTGTGATTTCTTTTGGAATAGATGTGAAATGGCGTAAAAAGGTATTGAAATTAATTGAAGAATCTAATCCTACAACTATATTAGATATAGCCACTGGAACTGGCGATTTGGCTATTTTGATGGCACAAACTAAAGCCGAAAAAATCATTGGACTCGACATTTCAGCTGGTATGTTAGAAGTGGGTGTCCAAAAAATTGCAGCTAAAAACTTAACCAAAACGATCGAAATGGTTCTTGGAGATTCTGAAAACATGCCTTTTGAAGATGGTTATTTTGACGCAATAACTGTAGCTTTTGGAGTCCGTAATTTTGAAAATTTAGAAAAAGGATTGACTGAAATTTTACGCGTATTGAAACCTAACGGTAGATTTGTAATTCTAGAGACTTCTGTACCAGAAAAAACACCATATAAACAAGGCTATCAATTGTATAGCAAATACATCCTACCACTAATTGGAAAATTATTTTCCAAGGACAATGTTGCCTATGGTTATTTATCAGAATCAGCAGCCGCTTTCCCTTTTGGCGAAAAGTTAAACAATATTTTACGCGAAATTGGGTTTATAGATGTTGTAGCTTTACCGCAAACTTTTGGGGTTGCTACCATTTACTCGGCATCAAAAAAATAATATGAAACAGCTTATCTCTTTATTACTACTAGTATACTCAATGGGTATACAAGCTCAATTCAGAGAGAGTATTTTTAGCAAAAATCCAGTTAGGCATCTAGAAACTTGGCAACAACAACCCGTATATTTTGGTTTTTTTTTAGGCCTGAACTCATATGATTTTAAGTTTGATTATTCTACAACTGTAGATGATATTCAAGTTAAAAAAACAACCGGTTTTAATGTTGGTCTAGTGGCTGATCTTCGATTGCAGGAGTATATTAACCTACGATTTGAACCTGGATTATACTATACCAAAAGAATTTTAAGTTATTCCGAAAACCTTTTTGCAGATTATCCATTGGCTGTAAAACCTTCTGATAAAATTAGAGAAGTAAATAGTACTTACATTCATCTTCCATTATTGTTAAAATTTTCTGCTTTGAGAACCGGGAATATTCGCCCATACTTGCTTGGAGGCTTTTCCACTACCTTGAATTTATCAAGTAATGCAAAATCTCCAGACGATAATTTTGAACAACGATTTAGAGTAAAAGCATGGAGCCCTAACTATGAATTGGGATTTGGTATTGATGTTTTTTCAGAATACTTTATATTCTCTCCATCTGTAAGAGGTGTTTTTGGACTCAAAGATGAATTAATTAGAGACCAAGTTACAAATGGACCCAGCCCGTGGACTGGAAGTGTGGAATCGATGAAAACCCGTGGATTATTCATTAACTTTACTTTTCACTAATATTTTACTATAGTGTAGCTCTTTTAAATTCACTTAAAACAATTGCTGTTGCGGCAGCAACATTTAAACTCTCTGTTTTTTGAAGTGATCCAAAACGAGGAATTGTCAATCTGTTTTTAATGATACCCTGTAATTCCATAGAGATTCCATTGGCTTCATTTCCCATAACTATAATTCCTTCTTGAGGCAAATTAGCGGTATAAATGATCTCGCCTTCCATAAATGTTCCAAAAACAGGCAATTTACTATTGGTAATAAAGTCGTTCAAATCAACATAACTCACATTTACCCTAGCAATAGATCCCATTGTAGCTTGAACCACTTTAGGGTTATATAAATCAACGGTTTCTCTGGAGCAAATTAATTGTTGGATTCCAAACCAATCACATAACCTCAAAATTGTCCCTAAATTACCCGGATCGCGAATAGCATCTAGGGCAACGATTAATCCTGATGTGTTAATTTTTTTTTCAGCAGGTATTTTAAATACTGCCAAACAGGTATTTGGTGTTGCTAAAGCACTGATTTTTTTTAAATCAGCAGTTGTAACCAAAGTCTTCTTTGCAGGAGCAACTTTTTCAAAATCTGATTCGGTAGTATATAAATGATCCAATTCAAAATGCGCATCAAGCAATTCTTGAATTCCTTTGATTCCCTCAGCAATAAACAATTGATGCAATTGACGCTGTTTTTTTTGATGCAAACTGGATATAAGCTTTATTTGGTTTTTACTAACCATAAAAAAATGTACTTTTGAATTAAAATTTTAGAACAGTTGAAACATATTTTCACAAAAGTAACAGCATTTATTCTAATTGCAATATTTATTTCCGCTTGTAACGCTGTAAAAAGAGTTCCGGAAGGTAAATTTTTATTGACTACAAATGAAATATTCGAAAATAACAAAGTGATTTCAGACGAAAGCACTTTTAATCAGCTGTATCAAAAACCAAACAGTAAAATAGCCGGCATCCCGCTATTTTTAACCTTCAATAATTGGGCAATCCCTGTTTCAGACTCTACGTATCAGTCAAAGTTAACGGCTAATCCGGAAAAATATAAGCGCATGTCAAAGTGGCTATCTGTCAAACAAGAAGACCAATTAGACAGCCCGTTGTGGTTTCATGGAATCCATAAATTATTTAAAAAAATTGGCGAACCTCCAGTAGTATATGACCCTATTAAAACGGACAAGTCCGTTTTACGTTTAAAGTATTTTTATTTTAATAAAGGCTATTTTGATGTAAAGACTAGGTCTGTTTTTGATACCATAAGCCATAAAAAAGGACGCGTAAATTATTATATCGAACCAGGTACTGCTTATACTATTGATTCTATTGCAACTGAAATCAAAACGGTTGTTTTAGATTCGTTATATAAAACATCGGAAGCCAATTCCTATATCAAAGTTGGAAATCAATATAGAACAGAAGATTTTGAAAATGAAAAAAACAGAATTGCTACATTATTTAGAAATAGTGGCGCCTATGATTTTCAACCCACTAATGTAACTTTTGATATTGATACAATTCAGAAAAAAAACAAAGCTAGTGTTCGTTTAAAAATAGGTGATTTTAGTTACCAAAGTCAGGATGCAACAGTAACAGCGCCTTTCAAATTATATAAAATAAGTGATGTGGTAATTTTTACAGATTACAATGCTGCCGATGCCAAAGCAACACTAACTGACAGTACCGAATTTAAAAATTTTAAATTAGTAAGTAGAAACAAACTCAAATACAAACCTTTTGCTATTACAAATGCCGTTTTTATTACAAAAGGAGGTAATTTTTCAGATACAAAAACGAATTTAACTAGTAGGTATTTAAGTAATTTGAAAATCTTTAACTATCCTTCCATCATCTACGAGCAAGACAAAAGAGATAGTACAGCACAATCCCTTATTGCTAAAATTTATCTTACTCCAAAAAAGAAATATAACTTTGGGCAGTCAATAGATATAACCCACTCTAACATTCAAAATATTGGTATTGGATTTAGTCCATCTATTTCTATTAGAAACGTTTTTAATGGAGCTGAAACTTTAGAATTTTCGGGCAGAGCTAATGTTGGTTCTTCTAAAGATTTTGCAAATCCAAATGATGTATTTTTTAATGCTTCCGAACTAGGAGTTGATCTGAAACTAAATTTTCCAAGAATTGTAATGCCTTTTGGCACTGAGAAAATTATACCGAAAAGTATGATCCCGTCTACTTTGATTACAACTGGCTATTCAACACAAAAAAATATTGGTTTAGACAAAGAAAATTTTACGGGATCAGTCAATTACAATTGGACCCCAAAAACAAACAAAACGGCACGATTTGACTTGTTTAATGTACAATTTGTTCGGAATTTAAATCCAAAAAATTACTACAACGTCTACACCTCTTCCTATGATGCACTAAATTCATTAGCTAAAAATCCTGCATATC
Organism: Flavobacterium sp.; assembly: GCA_017984035.1. The sequence continues at coordinate 2,043 of JAGOAF010000031.1, read as the reverse complement.
AAATCGGGGCTAATTTTTATGATACTGAAGGTAATTTAACCATTGAAGAAGGAACAAATCAATTTATAAATAGTATTTTAACCGCGACAGTTCCAGCTGAAGCAACTGATTATGCAACCGTAAAAAGTATTGCAGAACGACAATTTAGACTTACCGAAAATGATTTTATTCTAGCTACCAATTTTAGCTATTCGACTACTACAAAAAAAGACTTAGCCGATAGTAATTTCTATCTTTTTAAAACTAAAATTGAATCTGCCGGATCTATTCTTAGCTTGTTTGCCAACGCGACAAATTTGGGTAAAAACACTTCTGATCGCTATGAAATATTCAATTTAGAATATTCTGAATACCTGAAAACAGAATTTGATTTTGTAAAATATTGGGACCTATCAAGAGAAAAAGTAATCGCTATTCGAAGTTTTTTTGGAATCGCCATTCCTTTTGGTAATTCAGATAATATTCCTTTTTCAAGAAGTTACTATTCTGGAGGTTCTAATGACAATAGAGGCTGGGACCCCTATCGTTTGGGCCCAGGAAGCACCGGAGGCACTAATGATTTTAATGAAGCTAATATGAAATTAACTTTAAGTGGAGAATTTCGATTTAAAATTTTAGGTAGTTTAAAAGGGGCACTTTTTGCTGATGCAGGAAATATTTGGAATGTACTTGACAATACTGAAGATCCTAAAGCTACATTCAATGGCCTAAAAGATTTAGAAAACATTGCACTTGGAACTGGATTTGGACTTCGTTATGATTTGAACTTTTTTGTGGTGCGTTTTGACTTAGGTTTTAAAACCTATAATCCAGCACAAGATAAAGACCGAAGATGGTTTAAAGATTGTAATTTCGGGCAGTCCGTATTAAATTTTGGAATAAATTATCCGTTCTAATACTAATTAATTCTTATTTTTGCGAACTCAAACTAAAAACAACTAAAAACAATTACAATGTCACACAACATCAAACCAGGAGTTGCTACTGGAGATCAAGTACAAGAGATCTTTAATTATGCAAAAGAAAAAGGTTTTGCACTTCCTGCAGTTAACGTAACTGGATCAAGCACAATCAATGGAGTTATTGAAACAGCAGCGAAATTAAATGCGCCTGTTATTATTCAATTTTCTAATGGGGGCGCACAATTTAATGCTGGTAAAGGATTATCAAATGCAAGTGAAAAAGCAGCAATCGCTGGTGGAATTGCAGGAGCCCTTCATATTCATACATTGGCAGAAGCTTACGGAGCAACTGTAATTTTACACACAGATCACTGTGCAAAAAAATTATTACCTTGGATTGACGGTTTATTAGACGCCTCTGAAAAACACTTTGCCGCTACAGGTAAACCTTTATTTTCTTCTCATATGATTGACTTGTCAGAAGAGCCAATTGAGGAGAATATCGAAATCTGTAAAGAATACCTAGCTCGTATGAGTAAAATGGGTATGACATTAGAAATCGAATTAGGAATTACTGGTGGTGAAGAAGACGGTGTTGACAACTCTGATGTTGACAGCTCTAAATTATATACTCAACCAGAAGAAGTAGCATACGCTTACGAAGAATTATCAAAAGTAAGTCCTAAATTTACTATTGCAGCTGCTTTTGGAAACGTACACGGAGTTTACAAACCAGGGAATGTAAAATTAACTCCAAAAATCTTGAAAAATTCTCAAGATTTCGTTCAAAATAAATACAACACAGGAGCAAATCCAGTAGATTTTGTTTTCCATGGTGGATCTGGTTCAACTTTAGAAGAAATTAGAGAGTCTATCGGATATGGTGTAGTTAAGATGAACATCGATACTGATTTACAATTTGCATACACTGAAGGAATTCGTGATTACATGGTTAAAAACATTGACTATTTGAAAACGCAAATTGGTAACCCAGAAGGTGCTGATGTTCCAAATAAAAAATACTACGATCCAAGAAAATGGATTCGCGAAAGTGAAGTTACATTCAACACAAGATTAGAGCAAGCATTTGCTGACTTGAACAATGTAAACACTCTATAATTAACCATTGACCATTGACAAT
>JAGOAF010000030.1 GCA_017984035.1 Flavobacterium sp. | reverse complement strand
TATCGGTAATTTTTTGCAATAAGGTGTGCGCTGCTACTGGATTAGAAAAACAAAATCCTTTGGCTGTATCAAAACTTTTAGAACCTTTTCCTTCTACGGCATAACAAAAAATCGTCCATGGTGAACCTGCAAAACCAATTAATGGCACCTCATCGTTCAACATTTCTTTGGTCAATTTGATGGCGTCAAAAACATACCCTAAGGTTTCATTGACATCTGGAACAAAGACTTGATTCACTTGTTCCATGGTGCGAATTGGATTCGGGATTATCGGACCTAAATTGTCTTTCAATTCGACATGAATTCCCATAGCTCTTGGTACGACCAAAATATCAGAAAACAAAATTGCTGCATCGGGTTGCACAATACGAATGGGTTGCACCGTGATTTCAGCTGCTAATTCAGGGGTTTCGCAACGGGTGAAAAAATCATATTTATCACGTAATGCTCTAAATTCTGGCAAGTATCTTCCAGCTTGTCGCATCATCCAAACGGGTGGGCGTTCTACTTTTTCGTTATTTAAAGCTCTTAAAAAAAGGTCGTTTTTAATCATTTGTTCTTTATATTAAACCTGAAAGGGTTTTGAAATTAATTGTATTCTTCGATCACATCCGCGAGTAACTCTTCTATAGAAGGTTGTGGCGCAACAATGATATTTTTAGTGGCTTTTTCCAAGGCTTCGGCGGTTGTTTCGCCAATGCAAAAGCACAATTCTTTTTTGATTTTATTGTCTTTCAAATAACTAGCAACTCCGGATGGACTAAAAAACAAAATCGCATCTACGGCTTTCGTTATTTTATGTGGGTTCAATGTCGTTTCATACACTTCAATTTCATTGAACTCGATTCCGGCTTCTTCTAATGCCAAAGGCAACGTCTCTTTTCTCAAATTACCACTAAAAAAAGTATAGCTTGCATTGGCATAAATCAAACTGATAATCTCAGCTAAATCTTCCGCATAATCAGCATAGGCAATGACTTCAAAACCGGCATCGGTTAAAATTGTTTTACTTTTTACGCCTACGCAAAAGACTTTTTTCTGTTGAAGTTCCGATTTTAATTCCTCATATTGAGGATGACTTAAAAAACTGCGCACCGCATTCTGACTCGTAAAAATCAAATTGTCTTTGATTCCTTTTAGCTCGAAGTTCTTGGTTGCCACTTCAATAAAATTAGATTCCAACACTTCTAAACCAACATCTGTCAAGACTTGTTTTTGATGACTCAAGAGTACTTTTGTCGATAAAATGCGGGTTGGAGTTGCCATTATTTTTTTAAAGTTGCTTTGATTTGCGCCATTAATGAAGCCCCACCATTATTCAAAATTTCTTGAGCAGAATGGAATCCTAATTTTTTCCATTCGGATATATCGACTGACTTTTCGATTTCTATTTTTTGTTTTCCATCTATCGAGAACAAAACGCCTTTAAATTCGATTGTGTCTTTTTCTTCGTCGTATTGCGCCAATGCGCCAATAGGTGCTGTGCAACCACCCTCTAAAGTCTTTAAAAACTGTCTTTCAATATAGGTGCAAATCTCTGTTTCAATATCGTTCAGCTGACTTACAGCGTCTTTGGTAAATTCGTCATTTGCCATCGCAACAACCAACATAGCGCCTTGTGCTGGAGCTGGAATCATCCAATCTAAATTGATGTAATTGTCTGGTTTCAAATTGATTCGTTCCAAACCTGCAGCGGCAAAAACGGCTCCGTTCCAATCACTTTCAGATAATTTTTGCATGCGGGTATTTACATTGCCACGCAAATCAACAACTTGATGATTCGGGTATTGATGCCACCATTGGGCTTGACGACGCAAACTTCCAGTGGCAATAATTCCAGTTGTAGTAAGAAAATCCAAATTACCTTTGTGAACCAAAATATCCAAGGTGTTCGCGCGCTCCAAAACAGCCGCCTGAACAATCCCTTGTGGTAATGCTGTAGGGACATCTTTCATGGAATGCACCGCAATATCTACCTGACCATTGATCATCGCAATATCCAAGGTTTTGGTAAAAATTCCTGTGATGCCAAGTTCATACAAGGGTTTGTCAAGAATAATATCTCCTTGTGATTTTACGGCCACAATTTCAGTGGTGTAGCCTAAATCATTCAGTTTTTTCTGAACGGTATGGGCTTGCCAAAGTGCCAATTCGCTATCACGAGTTCCTATGCGTATGGTCTTACTCATTATTTTGTCGTTTCGCCAATATTAAACACTTTCTCAATCCACTCGATACTTTCATCTACCATCGTTTCTTCATCTTTCAAGTGATTGGCAAAATGATTGGTGATTTTTTGAATGATTCTATTGCTGATGATTTCAGCTTGTTCTTCGTTAAAATCGACTAGTTTTTTTCGTTGAAAATTCAACTCGCCGTCTTTAATCGAATGCAATTTTTCTTTTAATGCATGAATTGTTGGAGCAAATTTTCGCCCTTTGGACCAGGTCAAAAACTCCTCTTTGATTTCTTCGATAATAGCTTCAGCAGCAGGAATATGTTTCTTTCTGTTTTCTAAAGTCTCATCGGTAATTTGGGATAAATAATCCATGTGAACCAAAGTAACGCCTTCAACATCTTCTACATTTTCATTCACATTTTTTGGGATGGATAAATCCAAAATCAACAAGGGTTTCTTCAAATTCAAAATGGTTTTGTCCACCGTTGGATTCTGAGCTCCCGTTGCCACTACTAACACATCTGCTTTTTGGATTTCCAATTGCAAGTCGGCATAATCCTTAACCACCACATCTAGTTTTTGTGCCAATTTTTCGGCTTTGTCTTTGGTACGGTTAATTAAGGTAATTTGTTCGTGTTTAGAATGTTTGACTAAATTTTCACAGGTATTTCTTCCGATTTTACCGGTGCCGAAAAGCAAAATATTTTTGTCACCAATCTCCTCTACATTATTCAGAATGTACTGCACTGATGCAAAAGAAACCGAAGTAGCTCCCGATGAAATCTCGGTATCTGTTTTTATTTTTTTACTGGCTTGAATCACCGCATTAATTAAACGCTCTTGAAAAGCATTCACTAAATTCACCGATTTGGCTTGAAAAAAACTGGTTTTGATTTGAGAAATGATTTCGAAGTCGCCTAAGATCTGGCTGTCTAAACCGGTGCCTACTCTAAAAAGGTGGCCAACCGCTTCTTTATTTTTGTAAACAAAACCATATTTTTGAAACGCTTCAACGGACCCTTGACTATTTTCACAAATCAATTTTATCAATTGAAAAGGATGTTCAGCAAATCCGTAAATTTCGGTTCTGTTACAAGTAGAGGTTACGATCAAACTTTCAATTCCTTCGTTTTTTGCTTGCTCCAACAGGCGCATTTTAGCAACTGCATCCAAACTAAATTTTCCTCTTATCTCGGCATCAGCTTTTTTATAGCTCAGGCCAACGGCATAAAATGAATGAGGTTTTGATGTATGATGGTTCTCCATAAAGTATACTTTTCTAAAAAGTGGAACAAAAATATCGTTAAGGGTTTGATAAAAGTAACGCTATAAGGGCTAAATGTGTCGCTAAATGTTTTTTTGAAATGAAATAGTACTTTTATAGTAAAAAAATCTATTTTTGTACTACAATCAAGTCTATTTAAATTCGATTTCGGACTGGTTTTATGTCAAAATATCGAATTTTGATATGTTTTAGCTGCTATAAAAATATCGCTATGGGTTCACAAGAAGTTATAAAAATTGAGGACGACTTTACGCTCATCCGCTTTCAAAATGATAGCGCCGAACCGTTTCATGCACAACGTGAGGTGGGTAGTGGGCTGATTCAGTTTCATTTTGGTATTAAAGGAAACGCAAAATTTATTTTCAATCAAGGCAATTATGCTTTGGAATTAAAGGAAGAGAAATCACTTCTCCTGTATAATCCTCAAAAAGAATTGCCTTTGAATTTAGAATTGGCACCCAACTCTTGGGTGATTTCGGTAATTATTTCCATTAAAAAATTTCATGCTTTATTTTCTACCGAGGCCAACTATATCACATTTTTAAGTCCTGACAATAAAGACAAAAAATATTATAACGAAGGAAATATCAGTCCGTCTATGGCGATTGTTTTAAGTCAGCTATTTCATTATAACTTACATCCGTCTATCAAAAACTTATATTACAAAGGCAAAGGCTACGAATTATTGAGTTTGTATTTTAATAAAAGTGAAGACCCAAATGCGGAGCAGTGTCCGTTTTTAATTGACGAAGACAATGTATTTAAAATCAAAAAGGCAAAAGAAATTATCATTGCCAACATGGCTGAACCGCCAGGATTACAAGAATTAGCTGATCAAGTAGGGCTCAATTTGAAAAAATTAAAAATGGGTTTCAAACAAATTTATGGCGATACCGTTTATGGTTTTCTTTTTGATTATAAAATGGACTATGCTAGAAAATTATTGGATAGCGGCTCCTATAATGTCAATGAAGTAGGATTAAAAATTGGCTATAGCACCGGAAGTCATTTTATTGCGGCTTTCAAGAAAAAATTTGCCACTACCCCAAAGAAATATTTAATGTCAATCAACACCAATTTATAAAAAAATGAAAGGAGTATTATTAGTTAATCTTGGTTCCCCAGAAAGCCCAACTGCTAAAGACGTAAAACCGTATTTAGACGAATTTTTAATGGACAAATATGTAATTGACGTTCCGTTTTTATTGCGTGCCTTGTTAGTTCGTGGAATCATTTTACAAACAAGACCTAAAAAATCAGCCGAGGCCTATGCTAGAATTTGGACTAGCGAAGGTTCTCCTTTGATCGTGATTTCTAAAAAAATGCACGAAAAAGTGAAAACTTTGGTGGATATTCCAGTGGCATTATCCATGCGTTATGGTACTATGACTATTTTAAAAGGACTACAAGAATTACACGATAAAGGCGTGACTGAAGTACTACTTTTTCCTTTGTATCCACAACATGCTATGGCATCTACCACTACGATTTTAGTGTTGGCAGAAGAACTTCGCGCCAAGCATTTTCCTGATATGAAATTTACAACCGTTCCGGCTTTTTACAACAAACCTGGATATATTGAAGCTTTATCTAATTCGATCAAAAAACACTTAGAAGGTTTTGATTACGATCATTTGTTGTTTTCGTATCATGGAATTCCAAAACGTCACATCCGCAAAACCGATATTACCAAATCACATTGTAAAATTGATGGATCTTGTTGTAACACGCCTTCACCGGCGCACGAGTTTTGTTACCGTCACCAATGTTACGAAACCACAAAACAAGTAGTCAAATTATTAGGTATTCCCGAAGGGAAATACAGCCAAACTTTCCAATCTCGTTTAGCAGGTGACAAATGGTTAACACCTTATACCGATGTCGAGGTGAATAAAATGCCTGAAAAAGGAATAAAGAAATTAGCTGTAGTAACTCCAGCTTTTGTAGCCGATTGTTTGGAAACATTGGAAGAAATTGCGATGGAGGCTAACGAACAATTTTTACATCACGGTGGTGAAGAATTTATGGCTATTCCATGTATGAACGACGAGGACGAATGGTGTGGCGTGGTGGCAAAATGGATTGAAGAATTTAAAAACAACAAATAGTTGAGCCCATGTACGACTACCTAAAATCCTTGCACTTAATATTTGTCATCACTTGGTTTGCCGGATTGTTTTATATCGTCCGCCTATTTGTGTACCAAATTGAAGCTTCAGAAAAACCCTCTCCAGAAAAAGAAATTTTGCAGGAGCAATTCAAGATTATGAGTTACCGTTTGTGGTACATCATCACTTGGCCTTCAGCTATTTTAGCTAGTTTTTTTGCTTTTTGGATGTTGTTTTTTACCGAATTGGGTAATGCTTGGTTGCAAATGCCGTGGATGCATGTGAAATTAGGGTTTGTGTTCTTGTTGTATGTGTACCATTTAAAATGCCACCAAATTTTCAAACAATTACAAAATAACGAGGTAAAACATAGTGGGAATTTTATGCGTATTTGGAATGAAGGAGCCACTTTAATTTTATTTGCAGTTGTATTCTTGGTAATTTTAAAAAATGCAGTGAATTGGATTTATGGCGTAATTGGTATTTTTTTATTTTCCATTCTCATCATGCTTGGATTTAAATTTTACAAACGATTAAGAGAAAAGAAGTAATACGTAAATAGTGATTAGTAATTAGCTGGTCGCTATTATTACTTTTTCAAATCACCACTCACTCTCTATGGCTAAAAGCTTTAAAATAGCAATGCTTTCTCTTCGAACTAGGATTTTCCTGTCGATGATCGTATTGATTATTATGGCTTCAATCATTTTGGCTTCAATTTCAATTATTCAGTTTAAAAACGAAGCGAGGGTATACCATCAAGAACGTTTAGAACGAAAAGAAAATGAAGTGAAAGAGCATATTGATTATGTGCTTTCGAATACCTCCTATCCGTTAACAACGCAAAATTTACCTTTGATTTTCAGAGATAAAATTCACGAATTGGCACAAATTCACGCCATAGAAATCAATATTTACAGTCAAGAAGGAAACCTACTAAAATCTTCCAAAGAATCTTTTTCGGTAGACAAAGTTGCGCCACCGATTCCGAAGTACATTCTAAAATTAGTGCGTTCTTCTATAGAAAAACGTTTTGTAGACATCAAAACCATTAACGGTGTGAAAAATCGTTCTTCGTATAGCCAAATCAAAGACGACAAATTCAAACCCCTAGGGATTTTGAATTTACCCTATGTGGAAGACAATGGATTCTATGAAAAAGAATTGAACGGTTTTCTGATTCGTTTGGCCCAAGTGTATTCATTTATGCTATTAGTTGCCTTTGGCCTAGCCTATTTCCTTTCAACCTATATCACCAAGTCATTAAAAACAATTTCTGATAGATTGAGTGAAACCAGTTTGAATCAGAAGAACGAAAAAATTGGGGTGGAAGCTAGCAGTAAAGAAATTAATTTGTTAATCAAGTCCTATAATGCGATGGTAGACGAATTGGAAATCAGTGCTGTGAAATTAGCCCAAAGCGAACGTGAGGAAGCGTGGCGCGAAATGGCGAAACAAGTCGCACACGAGATTAAAAATCCGCTAACGCCAATGCGATTGACTGTGCAAAGTTTCCAACGAAAATTTGACCCCAATGACCCCGATATCCAACAAAGGATGAAGGATTACTCAGAGACTTTAATTCAGCAAATTGATACCATGAGTGCAGTCGCATCTGCTTTTTCGAACTTTGCTTCGATGCCGGCACAACAAAACGAACTGCTCAATGTGGTCGAAGTAGTCGAATTGGCTTTGGATATTTTCAACGAAGACTATTTGGTTTTTGAAAAAAAATCGGAAGAAATTATAGCCAAAATTGACCGTACTCAACTCATTCGAATCATTACCAATTTGGTCAAAAATGCCATTCAAGCCATTCCAGATCAAAAAGAAAATAAATCCATTGTGGTACGGGTGGAACAAAACATAAAAACGGTTGTAATCACGGTAAAAGACAACGGAATTGGTATAAAAGAAAACGATCAAGATCGAATTTTCGAACCTAAATTCACCACCAAAAATAGCGGAATGGGATTGGGCTTAAGTATCATTAAAAATATTATCGAAAATTACAAGGGAAGCATTACATTTGAAACACAATATGGTCAAGGCACCACTTTTACTGTGAGTTTGCCCATTTTAAATTCTTAAAATATACCTCCATGAACTACGAAAATCTTTTGGTTGCAATAGAAAACAAAATAGCATTGGTTACTTTGAATCGCCCTGCGAAATTGAATGCATTAAATAAAAATACGCTTGCTGAATTACACGCTGCATTTACCGATTTAGAAAACAATGAAGCGGTTCAGGTAATTATATTGACTGGAAGTGGCGAAAAAGCATTTGTAGCGGGTGCCGATATTGCTGAATTTGCTGATTTTTCTCCTCAAGAAGGAACGCAACTCGCCGCAGAGGGACACCAAAAAGTATTTGACCATATTGAAAATTTAAAAAAACCAGTTATTGCTGCTGTTAATGGATTTGCCTTAGGAGGCGGACTGGAATTAGCCATGGCGTGTCATTTTAGAGTCGCGTCTGACAATGCTAAAATGGGATTGCCAGAAGTAACTTTAGGATTGATTCCAGGCTATGGTGGTACACAACGTTTACCTCAATTGGTGGGAAAAGGTCGGGCAATGGAAATGATTTTAACCGCTTCCATGATAACTGCTCATGAAGCCAAAGAATACGGTTTGGTGAACTACGTCGTGCCTCAAGCCGAACTCATTGAGTTTTGCCAAGGATTAGCTCAAAAAATCATTAAAAATGCTCCTGTTGCCATTAGTGAAGCCATCGGTGCTGTGAATTCGAGTTTTGACAAAACAAAAAATGGGTATGCAACAGAAATCAATGCTTTTGGTAGATTGTTTGGTACTGTTGATTTCAAAGAAGGAACAACTGCATTTTTAGAAAAAAGAAAAGCTAATTTTAGCGGAAAATAATTCAACAATTTAAATTAAGCAAATGGCTTTTCAAACAGAGTTTGCCCTTTTTTGGGAGAGTGTAAAAGAAAGTATGACGCACTATACTTTTGCTAAATTAACCTTGGCAAAAACCATTGGTGATACCGAATTAAAAAACATATATATGCGTCCCGTTTTGGAGGATGATCAAGTACGTATTTCACTTATTGCACGTTACAAAACGGAGGAAGTGGAAAGTTTTCACAGCTTAGAAGAAGCTTTTTTTGTGCTTTCTTCCTATATGAATAATCCGTTTTTGACCGCTTTATTGTTTACTACAGAGAACGATTTGACATTTAAATTGAATAAAAAAAGAGTCGGTAGTATTGTAGAACAAGCACCCACTTTTAAAAGTGCTTCAGATGTGGTTTTAGCAATGCAAGAAAAACAACTTTCCCTCGACTAAAATTTTATTTTCTCCCTTCCCATTCTGCATAAAATTGTTCCAAAAAACCTTCCATATAACGGTGGCGTTCTTGGGCAATTTGTTTTCCCGTTAGGGTGTTCATTTTGTCTTTCAACAACAATAATTTTTCATAAAAATGATTGATGGTAGGTGCCTCATTATTTTTATATTCTTCTTTGGACATGGACAAATTAGGAGCAATTTCAGGATTGTATAGCGTTCTGTTCTTGAATCCCCCATAATTGAATGTTCTAGCAATACCAATGGCACCAATGGCATCCAAACGATCGGCATCTTGAACAATATCTAACTCAATAGATGAAAATTTTCTTTCCACTCGACCGCCCTTAAACGAAATGTTTTCTATAATTGCGATTACGTGATCAATTGTTGTAGGCAACACCTTTTCTGATTCTAAAAAAGTGCGCGCGGTTCTTGGGCCAATTGTTTCATCGCCATCGTGAAATTTACTATCGGCGATGTCGTGAAGTAAAGCGCCCAATTGCACTATTTCCAAATCACAGTTTTCTGATGCAGCAATCAATAATGCATTTTTATACACGCGTTCAATATGAAACCAATCGTGTCCGCCTTCGGCTTGCGCTAAAGTGGCTTTCACAAAAAGTATTGTTTTATCTATCAAGTTATAGGTATTCATTTTAAAACGGTTTTATAAAAAAAGCTGAATTGCGATAATTCAGCTTTTAATTTTATTTAAAAATACTACATTTTTACAAAGTAGCAGGCTCTACCCATTTAAAGATATATGACTCTTGAGGAATTACTAATCGTTCTGAAATTTTAGCCATTCTAGCCGGCAATTTCATCAAATAATCCCTTGCTTTTTCAGCTTCGTCAGTCAAACCGGCCATTTTATCAATTTGCCATTTGTCAATTAACTTCTGCATGATTTCTACATAATCGTTGGCGGTATACACTCCTATTCGTTGTGCCGAATCAGAGAAATTTTCAAATGCAGAACTAATTTGTTGTCCTGATTCTCTCAAGAAATGCGCCGGCATAACGATTTTTTGTTTCATCATGTATTGAAACGCTAACATCATTTCACTCGGATCTACTTGGAAAATTCGATTCACAAATTCGCTGTAGGCATGGTGGTGACGCATCTCATCTCCAGCAATCATTTTACACATTTTAGACAATTTATTATCTCCGTGTTTTTTTGCAATTTGAGATACTCTATTGTGTGAAACATAAGTAGCTAACTCTTGAAAACTAGTATACACAAAGTTCTTGTAAGGGTCTCTTCCGGTACCAATATCAAAGCCATCGTTGATCAAATGTTGCGTTGTAATTTCTACCTCACGCATATTTACACGACCTGACAAATACAAATATTTGTTTAACATGTCTCCGTGACGGTTTTCTTCTCCGGTCCATTGACGAATCCAGCTTGACCAACCGTTTCTTTCTAAATTATCGATTCCTTCAACTTCCATTAACCAAGATTCGTAAGTAGGCAAAGCCTCTTCGGTAATGGTATCTCCTACCATCGCTACCCAAAAATCATATGGTAAATCTTTAGCTATTTCTCTAAGTTCTTTTACTTCTTCAAAAAAGTTTTCACTTTGCGAATCGGGTAAAAAATCTGAGGGTTGCCAAATATTTTCTACTGGAATTAAGTACTGTTCTACGAAGCTGTCCACGTTTTTTTCTAAAAACTGCATCACTTCTAAACGAATGTTTTTAATTGACATTTTTATATATTATTAAATTTGTATTCCTTGTACTATAGCGCTTTCCGCTTTTTCAATTATTTCTTCAAATGAATACTCGCTCACTTGTAAAGGCGAGTGAATTGTGAATTTGAGGCGATTACCTAAACCCATTGGGAAAGCTCCAAATCGAACCATCTTCCATGAATTGTTGATGGTAATTGGGACCACGTAAGCCGTTGGGGCGTACTTACATAGTATTTTTAATCCGCTTTGTGCGAACGATTTTGGTTGTCCGGTTTTGCTACGAGTCCCTTCTGGGAAAATAACTGCTGAACGGGTATTGTTTTCAATATATTCAGATAATCCTTTGATTAATGGTATGGCTTGTTTCGGGTCTTTTCGGTCAATTAAGACTGAACCGCCATGGTTCAAATTATACGAAACACTTGGAATGCCGGTACCTAATTCTTTCTTGCTTACAAACTTGCAATGGTAATCTCTCAAATACCAAATAATAGCCACAATATCATACAAACTTTGGTGATTGGCTACAAAAATTATAGGTGCATTTTTAGGGATCATATCTGTGTTTTCAAACTGATAAGTCGTTCCTAAAAGATTCGTGCAACGCACTAAAAAAAAGTTTAAATAATCTACGCTTTTTTTATGTGCATAATAACCAAAAACATTGAAACATACCCATTGAATCGGATGAAAAACAACCAAAAAAAGTCCAAAACACAAATAGTAAATAATGGAGAGAGGATACGAAATTAGTTTTTGCATGCATGAAAAATGAATCACAAAAATACGAAATAAATTTTTAGGGCTATTTAAATCCCAAAGAATAACGCCGATATTGGGTTTAATTGTACCTTTGACAACTAAAATTAGTGGTATTTTTCTCAGAAATGAACTTCAATTATTCCAAAAACGAAAAACTAAAAAGCAAGATTACTATCGGATTGTTATTTTCCGAAGGGAAATCAGTATCCAAATACCCCTTGCGATTAGTCTATCATTCGGGTGCTTTGGGAGACGAACAGCTTTTAAAAGTGGGGGTTTCGGTTTCAAAAAAATACTTCAAAAAAGCCGTTGATCGCAATTATTTTAAGCGTGTTTTACGTGAGACTTACCGTCTCAATCAACACTTGCTTAAAGACCATCTCCACCAGCCGTATGCGTTAATGCTTTTTTACCAAAGCAAAGACCGATTGTCTTTTGAAGAAATCAATACCAAAACCATTCAATTGTTTGAAAAATTTTTAGCGCAAATAAGTGCTGTTTCAAAGGAAGACAAAAAGTAAACTATTGAAAATGTAATGAAAAAGCTACTCAAAATAGTGTTTTTACTACTGTTCCTATGCGGATCCGCACAAGATAGAATTACACAAAATGTGTATTTTGACTTGAATTTTGACCATCTTAAAGAAAGTCAAAAAACCCTACTATTTGATTTTATACAAAAAATTGATAGTAGCCAAATACAGTCCGTGCGCGTTTTTGGTTATTGTGACGATCGGGGTGCGGCTAGTTATAATTTCAATTTATCTGACCGAAGAGTACGAACTATTGAAAAAATCTTACTAAACGCAGGGTTAAATCCTAAGAAACTTATTGCTTTAGAAGGGAAAGGAAGGGTTTTAGTCAATAAAGACACCGTCCAAAACTTAGACCAAACTCGTTCAAAAAATCGCCGAGTAGAAGTCGTAGTAGAGCAAATGGCAAAACCTAAGTTATTCATGGGAATACCGCGCTTGTATACTGATTTTCATTTGCAGCACAAAAAGGGAGATCGTATCTATTTAGAGCATGTTCGCTTTAACGTAGGTAGCAGTTATTTGGACTTAAAATCCCGAAACAAACTAGATAAGATTGTCCTTTTTCTAAAAAACAATCCGTATGTAGAATTTGAAATTCAAGGCCATGTTTGTTGTACTCCGAGACACTTTTCAGATGCGATTGACAAAGACACCAAAGAAAGAAAACTATCCTACAATCGGGCCAAAGCAGTCTACCGCTATTTAGTGATGCGAAAAATAAATCCTTCACGAATGACTTTTAAAGGGTATGGCAATACATTCCCTATTGGCAGGGAGCCCGAATTAGACCGGAGAGTGGAATTAGTGATTACAAAGTGTTAACCTATTTTGTCCATTTGAATATGCGGAATATCATCCTCCAAATACATTTCGCTCGTTTGGACAAATCCGTGACTTTCGTAGAATTTTTTCAAATACAATTGGGCGCCAATCGTAATCTCGACTACTCCATAATGATCCGCAATTCCGGCAATAGCCTGACGCATTAATTCGTGTCCCCATTTTTTTTCTCTATGCTTCGCATCGACGGTAACCCGACCAATAGAAGCGTGAACAAAAGAAATTCCTGGCTTAAAAAGTCGTGCATGTGCAACAATTTTACCTTCAAAGGTTCCAAAAAGATGCAACGCTTTTTGATCTTTGCCGTCTAAATCCAAATACACACAGTTTTGCTCAACTACAAAAATTTCGCTTCGCAAACGAAGAATATCATACAGCTCGAATACTGAAAGGGATTCAAAAGACTTAATCGTCCATTCTAATACCATGAATTTTATTTTTTAATTGGGGTAAAAGTATTGTTTTTAAGTAAATGAACCGAATGCATAATCGAATTTAACTCATGTATAACGTCTCTTTTTTCTTTAGAGGGTGAATAACAAAAACCCTCTAATACGATTAATCGATTATGAATTGAATCTACAATAGTATAATTAATAAAAGGGCCTGACATATAATCATTCTGTAGACGCCAGGTTCCTCTAGTTTCATATGCAAGTCTATCGTCTAACTTTGATTTAAAAAAATAGGGGGTATAACCTGTCTCATTAATCATATGGGTTTTTGGTTCCGTTCCCTTAATGAACTTGCCGATTGAATCTCTCATTTTAAAAATAGATGCCGCAACGTTTACCTTTGAAATAGTATTCAATGGCACTTGATAAACTAACAAGCTACTGCTTCCGCTAATTATATTTTTCTTCAACCAAACAAAATTGGGTTGGCGCAACACCATTTCAAAATCAACAGGAACTTGAATTGTTAACTGAAATTGTTCGTTGAAAAATGCAGTTGGGCGTAGTGCCTTTTTATTAATTTGTTGGCTTTCTGTAATTTCTCCTTTTTCAATTAGACGAATTATACGGGGAATGTGTTCTTCTAATAATTGCTGTAGCTCCTCGGTGGTTCTTCCAGAAATATGGAATACATTTTGAGGAAAAGCGTATTGATTCCTCTTGATTTCAAAGCTTTTTTGGGCGGCTTTTTTTATAATAATAATGGCACGATTATTCGTAGCGAAGCCATCTAATAATTTGACTGGATATTGATTGATGGTAAAGCGTGGTTCTTCCTCGGGGAGTCCAATTACAGGAGAAGCTAATTTATTTCGAATGCTATCGCCAATTTCCCCATTCCATAATTGATCATCAATAACTACTGAAATCGTATTGATTTTACCCGTTGTTTTTCGGGCGAAGTCGACTTCTTTTTTCAAACAAGAAAACAGTAAAAGAGAAACAAATAGGCATAAAAAATGGATTTTATTCATGATTACAAACAATTATAAATAAAACCCAAATTGATATAGATTCATTGCACTAACCGTTGATTTTTAATTTCATTCCGGGTTTCAATTCATCGTCTTTGATATTATTCCATTTCTTTAAATCAGAAATGGTCACGCCAGGGTATTTTTTCGAAATACTATACAAAGAGTCTCCTTTTTTTACATAGTATTCTGCTTCTTTATTGGTGGTGCTAGAAAATTGTTCTTTCTTTTTAAAACTTGCAACAGTTGCTTTATTGGTGTCAATCACAATTTCGTTTTTAGCCACAATCAAGCTGTTTCCGATAGCGATTGCATTAGTTTTTAAGTTATTCCATTGTTTTAACTCTTCAATTGTAGCGCCAAATTTCTTAGCAATACCGCCTAAATTATCCCCTTTTTGCACGCTATAGGCAATGTCTTTTCTTTCAACAGATTCTGATATCGCTTCTTTATTAATTGGGTTTTTAACGACTTGTAGCGATGCGCCTAACTGAAGATTGTTATTGATGAGCTTATTCCATTCTTGGATTTCGGCTACTGTAACATTAAATTTCTTAGCGATTGCACTTAAATTATCCCCTTTTTGAACAACATAAAATGAGGCAGTTGCCACAGCTGCGCTGTCTTTTTGGATTTCTTTTTTGTCTAGTTCAACTTTAGCTATAGCCGTCGGATTTTGATCGGCTTCAAGCCCATTGATTTTTAAGTTTTTACCATAAGCCACTTTATTTCCTCTGATGTTATTCCATCTTTTAAGGTCGGCAACCGTCACATCGTATTTTTGAGCAATTGTACTTAAATTGTCATTGCGCTTGACGCGGTAGTAGCGTACTTTGGCCTGAGCCAATTTCTGAAATGTGTTTACAGAGTCCTGGGATACAATAGGTCGAACTATTTGAAATGGTTTTTCACGCAAATTAGCCTCTTTTTCTACATAAGCATAAATCTTAGATTCGTTAGAGGTAAATACTGCCATTTTATCTTGCGGCAATCTCAAAAAATGAGTTTGGTCTTTGTAGGCTGGTACGATATTTAATCGATAAGATGGGTTTAATACCTGCAGTTGAGCTACAGGAATATCAATCAACTCAGATATTTGCTTGAAAGACATTTGTCTTTTAATCATTACTGTATCGGTTGCAAAATGCTTTATTGGCGCTTTTTCTGGCACAATTCCATGTTCTTTATGGTATTCATAAATGTACATTGTTGCTAGAAAAGCAGGAAGATAGCCTTGGGTTTCTTTAGGTAAGTTTTTGCGAATGTTCCAATAGTTTTGTTGTCCTCCAGAACGACGAATGGCTTTTGCCACATTGCCTGGTCCTGAATTATAAGATGCTAAAACCAAATCCCAATCCCCAAAAATAGCGTACATGTTTTTCATGTATTGAGCAGCTGCCTCGCTAGCTTTTAAAGGATCGCTACGTTCATCTACATACGAATCGATTTTTAAACCGTATTGTTTACCCGTTTGGTACATGAATTGCCAAAGACCTGTAGCGCCAACTCTAGAAACTGCTTTCGGATTTAAAGCCGACTCCACAACGGCTAAATACTTGATTTCAAGAGGCACATTTTGTTTGTCAAATGCCTCTTCAAATAAAGGAAAGTAATATTCTGAAACCGCCATCAAACGCTCAAAAGAACGCTTACGATTTTTCAAAAAAGACTTGATTATGTTTTCTAAACCTTGGTTGTATTCAATGTGAAATGGCGATTTTTCGTCCATTTCTTGCAATCGTGCTTTTAACAACTCCGTAGACAATTCGTAGTCCACTTTTTCGTCAATGTTGATCGTTTGAATGTCTTCTGTAAGGTTATTGTAAATGTCTAAATTCGTTAACTCTTTTAACCACAAACTGTCTACACAAGCTGCCAAATCGTCTTTGACAAAGGTTTTCTTGATAGAATCTAAGTAGGTTAGTTTAATTTCCGGTTTTGGAGTGCCCGTTTTTTCAACTGTTTCTTGCGAAAAAAGCGAGAAAGAGGCAAACAGAAAAAAAGAGTATATAAGGTTTTTAATATTCATAATTTATGCAATCAAGGGGCAAAATTCCAAACGATTATAAAAATCATTTTTACAAACTTACTAGGTTCAAACTGAAAAATTACTTAAATATTGTTAAAAAATCAGTTTTGAGGTCGTTTTGGAGATTTTTTGATGGGTTTTTGTAAAAAAAGTCCTCAATTCAGGCTAAAAAAAGAAAACCTCAGCTCAAAAATATTTCGCTAAGGTTTTCTATAAATAGGTTCAAGTTGATTTAACTTGATTATGATTTCAGATTGCTTATTCTAAAATAGCAGCAATTCCTGGTAATACTCTACCTTCTAACATTTCTAACATGGCACCTCCTCCAGTTGAAACATAACTTACTTTGTCTTCAAAACCAAATTGTTTTACGGCTGCTACTGAATCTCCGCCACCTACAAGTGAAAAAGCTCCGTTAGCAGTTGATTCAGCAATGAACTCCCCTAAAGCAATCGTTCCTTTTGCAAAAGTTGGCATTTCAAAAACACCAAGAGGACCATTCCAAAGAATTGTTTTCGACTCTAAAATTACTTTTTTGAATTGCTCCAACGATTTTGGTCCTGCATCCATTCCTTCCCATCCGTCTGGAATTGCTCTAACATCAACTACTTGTGTATTGGCATCATTTGAAAATTTATCTCCTGCAACCACATCCACTGGAATATGAATTTGAACTCCTTTTTCTTTAGCTAAGCGCAAAATTTCTAAGGCTAATTCTTGTTTGTCATCTTCACAAATAGAATCTCCAATTTTTCCACCTAAGGCTTTAACGAAAGTAAATGTCATTCCGCCCCCAATAATCATGTGGTCTACTTTATCTAAAATGTTTTCAATAACCGTAATTTTTGAAGAGACTTTAGAACCTCCAAGAACAGCTGTTACTGGTTTTACACTGTTTTTTAATACTTTATTTAAGCTTTCAATTTCTTTAGCAAGCAACGTTCCAAAACATTTATCAGTTGGGAAAAATTGTGCAATGATGGTCGTTGAAGCGTGCGCTCTATGCGCCGTTCCAAAAGCATCGTTAACATAAATATCTCCTAATGAAGCTAATTCTTT
>JAGOAF010000005.1:29116-47359 GCA_017984035.1 Flavobacterium sp. | reverse complement strand
ATTCCAGATGCAGTAGAAAAAGGATCAACTGCGACACCAGTGGATACGGATAATGACGGAACGCCAGATTACAGAGATTTAGATTCTGACAATGATGGCATTTCGGATGCTATCGAGAAAGGACCAAATGGAAATAGTCCAATTGACACAGATGGAGATGGCATCCCGGATTACAGAGATTTACCCACTATTCCTATAGCAGACACTGACGGCGACGGAGTAACAGATTCGCAAGAGGCAATTGACGGCACCGATCCGAACAATGCTTGTGATTCGGTACCAGCGCATGTTACGTTACCATTTTCAGCCAGTTTCTTATCAGGAGATTGTGACGGTGATGGATTAACAAATGGTCAAGAATTGGGTCTTAATCCAACTCAGCCCACAGATATTGACAACAACGGAACGCCAGATTATTTAGAGTTCAATAATCATAGTGCGAGCGAGGATGATTTAGAAGTATTCAACTCTATAACTAATAATGGCGATAACTTAAATGATGCATTTATCATTCGAGGGATTGAGAACTACCCAGATAATACTTTGTATATTT
The DNA here is from genome assembly GCA_017984035.1 of Flavobacterium sp. The sequence goes on along the minus strand of JAGOAF010000005.1, from coordinate 46,806 downwards.
ACAACCGCTGGGGAGTAGAAGTATATAGTGTAGAGGGTTATGGTCAAGACGACAAGTACTTTAGAGGAATATCAGAAGGGCGTAAAACGATTTCACAATCAGCAGAATTACCAAAAGGCACGTATTTCTATATCTTGAGATATGTAAACAAGCAAGGAGTAGAAAAACAACGTTCGGGTTATTTATACATTACAAAATAAGAGTTAAGATGAAGAGACTATTTAGTTTAGTAATATTGATAAGTATAAGTGTTTGGGGCCAACAAGAGCCCCAATACACCCAGTATATGTTTAACCCAACAGCGATTAATCCGGCTTATGCAGGATCGATGGATTTTGGATCTATTTTCAGCATGTACCGAGCGCAGTGGATAGGCTTAGAAGGAGCGCCAAGAACGATGAACCTTGCCTACCACCAACCTATTGAGAATAGCCATCTAGGAATAGGCGCTAATCTTTTACGCGATGAGATAGGACCAACGAGTACCACTTTTGCAGCGGTAGATGTTTCGTATACTATTGCTTTTGCCAATGAGAGCCGCTTGGCCTTTGGAGTTAAAGTGGGAGGTGAATTATTCAACATTGACAATCAAAAACTAAAGAACTTTAATCCTGAGGATCCTTTTTTACAGCAAAACATGCAAAATCAGTTCTCGCCTAATATTGGTGTCGGATTGTACTATTATAAAGAAAAGAGTTATTTGGGATTATCAGTGCCAAGACTATTGGAAACACGCTTTTATGATGCATTAGCCTATTCAGAAACCAAAAGAAAACAACACTTTTACTTTGTTGGAGGAAAGGTTTTCGACCTAACGTACAATCTAAAATTCAAACCGGCTTTTGTTACTAAAGTGGTTGCAGGAGCACCATTGCAAGTAGATCTTACGACTAATTTCATGTACAATGAGCGTTTCACAATGGGAGTTTCTTACCGTTGGGACGCAGCAGTATCAGCCCTATTAGGATTTAGAGTAAATGATAGATTATCGATTGGGTACGGATACGATAGAGAAACTACAAGATTATCCAATTTTAATTCAGGCTCACACGAGTTATTCTTGCAATTTGATTTATTGAGAAATGGTCAAACAGTAGAAACTACCCGTTTCTTTTAATTCGTAGCACCATGAAACTGAAAACACCAAACACCATGAAAAGACAGTTAATCCTAGTATTGTTATTTCCCATAATTGCAATGGCACAACAACCCTTGCGTAGAGCAGATGCTAAATTCAAGCAAGAATCGTACATCTCAGCCATTAAGATTTATGAGCATTTGGCTAAAAAAGGCAAAGGCACCGCTGAAATCTACGAAAAACTAGGGGATGCCAATTACTTCAATGCCAATTACATCCAAGCCCAAAAATGGTATGAAAAACGCTATGCATTAAATGCTCCTTTTCCAGAAGCCTTTTTATACCGCTACAGCCAATCGCTTAAGTCGGCAGGGATGCAAGAACAAGCTCAAAAGGTAATGGCAGAGTATGCCAAGGAAAAACCAACAGAATTGAGAGTTAGAAATCAAACTCCAACACGAAGAGCCCAAAACAGTATCAAGAAGGGATCAGATTCCTTTAGCATTACTAATTTGAACATCAACTCTAAGTATTCTGACTTTAGTAGTACTTTCAAAGGAGACACTTTATTATTTGCAAGTGCTAGGCCCAGAATTATTGCCAATCAAATTTATCAAAGGACAGGTCAAAACTTTACTAACTTATACTATAGTGTAAGAGTCAATGACACTAGTAAAACCTATAGCGAACCCAAATTATTCTCAAAGAAAGTTTTCTCAGTATACCACGAAGCCACACCTGTTTTTACCAAAGACGGTACAACAATGTACTTTACTCAAAATGAGTTAAGGGACAACAATAAAAGAAAACTTACTAACGGTCTAAACAAGATCTACAAAGCCATTAATGAAAATGGCAAATGGAAGGACCAAGGCGTTTTGGAAATTTTTGCTTTGGATAGTATTCGTGTAGCACATCCAGCGTTATCTCCCGACGAAAAGACCTTGTATTTTGCCTCAGATGCGAAAGGCAGCTATGGTCAATCAGACTTATACAAAATCGAATTGTACCCTGATGGAACCATTGGCAATCCGGTGAATCTTGGCAGCACGATCAACACCGAAGCCAGAGAGAGTTATCCTTTTGTTACCCAAGACAACATCTTGCTATTTGCCTCAGACGGCAGACTAGGAATGGGAGGTTATGATATTTATGCGGTAGACTTGAACACCCCTAATGCGCTTCCGGTTCATCTAGGAACACCTATCAACAGTCCGTATGATGATTTTGCAATGAATTGGGATAGAGCAACCAATCAAGGAGTCTTGAGCAGTAACCGCCCTGGGGGAAAAGGAGACGACGATTTATACAGCTTTAAAAACACAGGAGTTCCGTTTGTATTTGAATATTTAACTACGATCAAAGGACGTGCAATGGACTTCAATAATTCGAATCCAGTAGCATTTGCCGCACTTGTATTGTTAGACAAGGACAATAATGAAGTGGCAAGAACACTCGCCGACGAGAACGGAAATTTCGCTTTTGAGAATGTGACTTCTAATGCAGTATACACTGTTCAAGGGTCAAAAGAAGACTATTCGACTGCAGGTATAGAAGCTATTGCTAGACTATATGGGGAGAATATTAGCAAGGACATTCGCTTGAAGAAAGATGTATATGAAATCAAGCCAGGGTTGGATTTAGCCAAAGTATTTGAAATTACACAAATCTACTTTGATTTAGACAAATCTAACATTAGAAAAGACGCGATCGAACCTCTGGAAAAAATAGTTGAAGCACTAGTAGAGTACCCGAATATCAAAATTGAGATAGGATCTCATACAGATAGTCGCCAACACAGAAAGTACAACAAACTACTTTCACAAAGAAGAGCAGATGCTACCATGGCTTATTTAATCAAACGAGGTATTGCGCCAGAACGATTAACTGCCAAAGGCTATGGCGAGAGTCAATTAGTCAACCCATGTGCTGATGCGGTGCCGTGTACCGAAGAAGAACACCAACAAAACAGAAGAAGTACTTTTGTTATTGTAGGCGAATAAACACATACGAATATTTATTGCCCTAACTAGAAAAGCGACTTGTTCATTCAACAAGCCGCTTTCTTGGTTTATAACCGCACGACTAAAGCCAAATAGAAATCCACATCATTATGTGGGTTATTATATTTGACAATCAATAATTTAGTTGGTATTTTTACTTTTTTTAGGGGTTAGATATAATAATACAGCAAAAGATGAAACGACTGCATAGAAGTTTTCCAAAAGGCAAAGAAAATTGCGTCGTAAATAACGATAAAAAGAGTATTGAAAAATTTTATCGAATGCTATTGAAATTTAAAAAACGCCATCCAGATTTTGATGCAAAAAAATTGATTCAAAAGTTATATCCTACTTTTGATATGGATGCAACAGAATAAAAATCCAAATGGAATAATGGTTATAATTTATTTAGCTGTCTAACTAATTAACGTCTTTATTAAAATGAAATATTGGTACCGTTTTGTAATTTTTATTAAAAGGGTGATGTTGCAAAAAAAACAAAAATGTTCTTTATTAGGCGATATTTCCGACTGTACTTTTGACGCCATTAAAGCTCAGTTGAGCAGCATGAGTTTCCAGGTATTTAACTCCACAGACGACAAGTACAAAGTGCGTTTCTGGGATGACTATACAGAATATGTTCTTTCATTTACTTCAGGCGGAAAAGTAATCCAAATTGAATTGGAACATTGGAAAGAAGCTGGAATTAAGTTTAAAAAAAATTAGGAATAACAACTACCAATAGGATCTGCTTTAGGTGTTGAAATGTATTCAATAAGGAATAAAGTTTTACAAATAACGAATTATTTAAAGTGGCTGGTCTTTGATGATCAGCCACTTTTTATTTTTAAAATGGAGAGGATTAGTTTAATTTATTTAAATTTACCTAGTTGAAGGTGTAAATTCAATCTCTAATTTTTAATTTTAGTACAATAACCGCTGCCTAATTTATATCAAAACACAATTCAGTTATGAAAATTAATTACTATTTGTGCGGTTTATTTCTGTTTTTCACCATAGCTTTTTTTGGCCAAAACAATCAAAAACTGGCCCTTCCTTTTCGGTATTTACAAGAACAGCAACTTAACAAAAAAAGCTCACAAAATCACGCTACAATATTTGCCAAATCAGTAACTGCGCATTACAGTGCACTGACAGAGAAAAAAGAGGAAACGTTCAGTTGCATTATTTACACTCAGCATCCAGAAGCAGTACTAGCCAAACAGATTCCGCTTCAAAGCATTCAGCCTACATTTTCTGTAGCCCGGTTGACCTTGGCTCAAATTAATAAAGTAGCAGCCTTACCCGAAGTTACTTTTGTGGATACCTCTAAACAACTCAAGACAACAAACGATATTGCTGTTGCTTCTTCGGGAGCGTCTTTATTACATTCAGGGCGATTAGATAATACGGTGTACAAAGGAGATGGTGTAATAGTTGCCATTATCGATACCGGAATAGATTGGGATCATTTGGATTTTAGAAATCCTACAGATTCTAAAAAAAGCCGAATCCTTCGTATTTGGGATCAAACTATTTCACCTATCACGGGAGAATCTTCTCCAACGGGTTTTACATTTGGTGTTGAGTATACTCAAAGCCAAATTGAAAATGAAATTGACGGAACCCCTGCGGGATTTGTTCGAGAAAAAGACACTGATGGACACGGTACGCATGTCGCAGGTATTGCTGCCGGGAATGGGGCAGCACTTAATAAAAAATATTCGGGCTTAGCTCCCAATGCAGATTTAGTAATTATCAAGGCAGGAGACGGTTCCTTTGACACTTCCAATATTATTATTGCGTTAGACTATCTTAAAAACCTTGCTAGTAGTTTGGGGAAACCTATAGTGGTCAATATGAGTTTGGGATCTCAAACAGGCGCGCATGACGGAACCGATCCCTTAGAACGCGCTATTGATAATTTTACGGATCTTACTGCTGGGCGTATTGTAGTGGTAGCTTCAGGAAATGAAAACGGAGAAAACATTCACAAACAACTGACATTGCAACCGGGAAGCTCCGCCAATATTGGATTACTAGTACCCGCCACCACAACTACAGATTCACAAGATGTCTTTCAATTTACAGCTTACGCTAATGATACTAGTACAGTTTCGCTTACAGTTACAGCACCAGATGGAACACAAGCTACTTCTTTGTCAAGTAGCGGGACTTCGGTAATGAGTGGTAACGCTAAAGTCTATCTATCTAATTTTATTGATCCCGAAAGCGGAGATAGAAAAATACAAGTATATGTCACCCGTACTACCACTTCTACCGCTGTAGAAGGTTCCTGGAGTATTGCGATTAACAATACTGCTACTAATGCTATAGTTGTAGATGGTTGGCTTGACACTAAAGGAGAAGATTATTCGGATATGTCGCTAACGGGTGGTGACAGTAATTATTTGGTCACCATTCCGGGTTGTGCAACAAAAGCAATAACTGTTGGTGCCTATATGGCGAAAATAGATTGGTATGCTGCTTCTGGGAGTGCCTACAACTATACTTCAGGCAATCAAGATGATATTGCGGGCTTTAGTTCTATAGGTCCTCGAAGGGATAATGTAATCAAACCCAATATAACGGCCAATGGTCAAGCTGTGGTTTCTTGCTTATCTTCTGATTCGGATTTGGCTAACGACTCCGCTTATATGATTGTCAATGGTTTGTATCGTGTAGAGCAAGGAACAAGTATGGCCGCACCTGTTGTAGCGGGTTGTGTAGCCTTATTGTTGCAAAAAAAACCTGACGCTACATTTACTCAAATAAAAACCGCCATCACAACTACTGCCACGAAGGATTCTTTTACTGGATTAACCGATAACAATACCTGGGGAAGCGGAAAAATAGATGTATTCAAAGCCGCATCCAGTTTTTCGTATTGCCAACCTTTAGCAAGAACGACTTACAATTACGAACAACCCTATGGGAGCAGTGCTAATTACACCTATAATTTGGGAGGAAAAAGAGCAGCCATACGATTTACAGCTACAACCAGTGGGTTATTGGGAGGGGTTTATTTTAAAACAGTTCGTACCCAAACGTTGAGTCAACTTACTATTGAAGTGCGAACAGTAACAGCAACTAATCCAGGAACTTTATTAGGATCGTTTACAGCAACACCTTCTTCCATTTCTAAAAACACCTGGAACTATATTGATTTAAGTAGTTTAAACATTTCGATTACCAATGCCACAGATTATAGTATCGTTTTAATTTCTGCTGCTACTGATACGTTTGGTTTAGGCCAAGAAACAACAAATAGCAATCGTTCCCTTGTTTCTGTGGATGGTACTACTTGGACATCAGTTCCCAATTTAAGAATTCGTCCAGTGGTGTATGGCATTCCTGGTTCAGGAGTTCCCACCCTGACAGTAAGCTCAGCACCAACTACAACAAATCAAACGCTGTGTAACGGTGGCGCTATTACTCCAATTACGTATTCCACAACTGGGGTTACCGGGGCTAGTTTTTCTGGTTTACCAACAGGGCTTACAAGCAATTGGACTGCTGGAGTAGTAACAATTAGTGGGACACCAACTCAGACTGGACAATTTAATTACTCAGTAAAAATAGCATCCTCATGTGATACCGCTTCTGCTACCGGAACAATTACAATTGGAGGTATACCTGTAATAAGCGGCATAACAGTTGCATCAGCATCTACGATCACTATTAACGGAATTAATTTTGTTGCCGGGGGAAATCCAACACTCAAAATTGGCGGTCAATCCATGCCGATTGTTACAGCTACGGCTACCCAAATCACCACCACTATCCCAACTAATTTTGAAGGAGGGAGTGTGATCGTAACTAACTCCTGTAATTTAAATTCCCCACCATTTGCGTATCCTTATATTGCGCCAACGAATATCAATTTATCAGCTGCTTCAATAACTGAAAATAATACGATCGGAGCAATTCTTGGAACGCTTACAGCGACAGATGTAGATGCAAATGATGTTTTTACCTATACTTTAGTAACGGGTTCGGGAAGCACAGATAATGCTAGTTTCACAATTGCCAACGCTACTTTAAAAGCCGGAATAGTATTTAATACACAAACTAAATCGAGCTATTCTATTAGAATTCGAGCTACCGATGCCGGCGGACTTTCTATTGAAAAAGAATTTGTAATTAAGATTATAGGAGATTCTGATAACGACGGAATTCAGAATGATTATGATCTATGCCCCAATACACCTAAAGGAGTAAGCGTAGATTTTAATGGTTGCGAACTGTTTTTTTTACCTTCAAATAATTTTACAGTACAAGCCACAGCCACTTCATGTGTGGATCAACAAAATGGAGCTATTAGCATTAGCGCTACAAACACTAGTTACACCTATGTTGTTACAATTAATGGAAAACCTGGTTTTCAATTAAATGCCGCCAATAGTTTTAAAAATCAATTTCAAAACCTGGCCGTAGGAAGCTATGAAATATGTATTACTATTCTAGAAAAACCTGCGTATTTACAATGTTATACTATAAAAGTAACGGCGCCTAATATATTGGCGGTAACCAATAAAATTAGTAGTTCAGGCAAAGAGGTAACGTATACAATGAGTGGCGCATCCTACTATAACCTAACCTTTAATGGAATCCAACAAACGGTAACAGGAAATCAAATCACATTGACTTTATCTTCAGGGCAAAATACAATTACAATTGCAACGGATGCCTACTGCCAAGGACAATTTGAAGATCATATTTTTGTGAGTGAAAAGCTCGTGTTCTATCCAAATCCAATCCAAGACAAATTACACGTATATTGCTCAGGAACAGACACTGAAATAGAGGCAACACTGACAGATATTAATGGTAAAATCGTTTTATCCTATCCAATAAAAGTTCTGGAAAATAGAATGTTACAATTCGATTTAGACGATCTAAAAAGCGGTTTGTACCTGATGCATCTGAAAGGAATTCGCTTAGACGAAACCATTAAACTAATCAAAAAATAACAGCTTCATGAAATTAAGATATACACTAATAAGTCTTTTTGCTGTTTTCTTTCTTTTGTCATGCGGAGGCGGAGATACAGGGCCGGATCCAGTTCCTGTGCCAAGTAGCAAAACCCCAGGAAAGTCCGTTTTGATAAATCCGGTTAATGCCAAAACTTGTGAAGAAGGATCCAATAGCACGACAACCCAAAGCACGGTAGCTTTTAGTTGGAATAGCGCCGCTGATACAGAAAGTTATGATTTGAAAATTACCAATTTGAACAACCAAGAAGTGATAAACCAAACAGGACTTACCGCGACTAGCACAACGGCAACATTAACTCGAGGTATTCCCTATTCTTGGTCTATAACTTCCAGAAACAAAGGAGCGATAACGACTGTTAGCGACACCTGGAAATTTTATTTGGCGGGCGTTGGAGTAACCAATTATGCTCCATTTCCAGCGGCCGCAATTAGCCCGTTACCTGGATCAGCAGTAACACCAATCAATGGCAAAATTACACTTTCCTGGGACACGACTGACGTGGATGGAGGTGCATTGACTCACACCTTATATTTTGATACAATTGACGGCAAGCAATTGCCATTAGATGCTAATACGAATCTAACTGTAAAAACAAAAGAAGTTACCGTGGCTCCCAAAACCGTTTATTATTGGCGAATTATAACTTCTGACGGAACCAATACTGCCACAAGTGTTGTGTATACTTTTAAAACAAATTAAAATATTACCTATGAAAACTACATTTACATCCATTTTTTTATTGTTTTGTTTTGCGTTCGCTACACCAAAACTTTTGGCACAAGAAATAGTTACACACAATAGTTTAACCCCAGCAGAAATAGAATCAGGCTGGCAATTGCTTTTTGACGGAAAAACCACTTCGGGTTGGCATTTGTATAACGAAGGTAAAATACAGTCAGCATGGACAGTAAGAAACGGCGAACTACTATGTGATCCAAACATAGAAAAGGTAGAACGAGGCGATTTGGTTTCGGACCAGATTTTTACAGATTATGATTTTAGCTTCGAATGGAAAATTTCTGAAGCTGGTAATAGTGGCGTTTTTATCAATGTTCAAGAAGCTCCTGAATTTCCTACTGCTTGGACAACAGGACCTGAATACCAATTGTTAGATAATGCTAATATGCCTAAAGATTATTTGAAAACCGGAAAATTTTCAGCAGGTTGTGTGTATAGCTTATCACCATTGTTACATGAAGTACAACCTAAGCCTGCCGGACAATGGAATACGTCTAGAATCCTACAACAAAACGGGGTGATAACCTTTTGGTTAAACGGCATTGAAACAGGGCACGAAGACATGAAAACAGAGCACTGGAAACAATTAATTGCGGCTAGTAAGCTAGGTAATTTTCCTTCTTTTGGAAAAGCGATTCAAGGCAAAATAGCCTTTCAAGATTGGTCCAAAGGAGTGGCGTTGCGCAATATAAAGATCAAAAAAATTAAGTAATTATGAATTATTTTCTGTAATCCAAAGCAGGTTTTCTGTCGCCAAGAAGCGGTATGTATTTAAAATCTTTCCCCCTTTTTTCTTCTAATTCGGCTTTTGCTTTTATAATTTGAGCAGGGTTTAAAAACAACTCAATTGCGGTTAAAGCCAAAGTTTTTGCCGCTACCATCATGCCTTTGTTTCCAATATCGGTTCCACCAGCAGCAACCGCTTGCCAACTATGAGCCGGAGTTCCAGGAACCCAAGTGGCACTTCCCATTCCTGCGGTTGGAACGGTAAAACTCACATCGCCCACATCCGTTGAGCCAAAACTTGGATCCAACGTTTTGTAGGGTTGAACGACAGCTGCTTTTTCCAAACTACCATTTTCAATTCCTAAGGATTGGATAATTTGGTTCCCAAATTTTCGTTCAACTTCAGTATACTGAACGCCGCCTACTTTGACCAAATTGGCATGCATCATTTTTTGAAGCGTCGTATTGGGGAGTAATTCGTGTGTGCCGCCAATAAGTTCGTAGTCCATTTTAGTCCCTGTTCCTAGCGCAGCTCCTTCAGCCGCTTTAGCAATTCGGTCAAAAATTTCAAGAACTGTTTTTCGGTTGCCATGACGCACATAATAATATACTTCGGCAAAATCAGGTACTACATTGGGTGCTTTTCCACCATTAGTGATCACATAATGGATTCGAGAGTCAGATGGGATGTGTTCACGCATCATATTAGCCATCATGTTCATTGCCTCTATACCATCTAAAGCAGAGCGACCTTTTTCGGGTGCCATTCCAGCATGAGAAGCGGTACCGTAAAATCGAAACTTAGCTGATTTATTAGCCAATGCGGAACCTGGATTAGCATCATTTGCATCACCAGGATGCCAATGTAAGGCTGCATCAACGTCAGAAAACAAACCTTCACGTACTAAATAAACTTTGCCCGAACCCCCTTCTTCAGCAGGGCAGCCATAAAAACGAATGGTTCCTTTTTTCTTATTGGTTTTCAACCAATTTTTTACTTCAATCGCAGCAGCAGTAGAAGCGGTACCAAATAAATGATGACCGCATGCATGTCCTGCGGCTTTTCCTGCTGATTTTTTCTCCGCTATTGCTTCTTGTGACAAGCCAGGTAAAGCATCATATTCACCTAAAAGCGCAATCACAGGGAGTCCTTCGCCATATTCGGCTATAAAGGCTGTTGGAATTCCAGCAACGCCTTTATTGATACGGAACCCTTCATTGCTTAATGTTTGTTGTAACAAAGCGGCACTTTTTTCTTCTTGGTAACCCATTTCGGCAAAGCCCCAAATTTGTTGCGCAATTGCGCTATACAATTCTTTTTTAGAGTCTAAATTAGTTGAAATTGTATTTGTTTTTTGAGCAATAATAAAGTTCGAGTAGATCAAAAATAGAGTAAGAAGTATCGCTTTTTTCATATTATAGCTGTTAGTTTAAACCGAATTCTTTAATGTAAATAGAGGGCACCACTCCTTTACGTTCTTTAAAGGCATCGATGAATTTTGATCTTGAGGAAAAACCCACATTTTGTGATATCCCCTCTACGGTTAGTTTGTCTGCTTTACCTTCGGCAATCATTGTACAGGCATAATCAATGCGTTGGCTATTTTTCCATTCGCTAAACGAAAGGGCGAGTTCGGTATTAAAATAATTGGACAGCACTCTTTCAGACAATTGTAAATCCAATGCCATTTTAGACAAATTAAATCCAGATTGTAAAAATGGTTTTTCTATTAAATAATGCTTCAGTTGTACTGAAATATTTTGATTGGTTTCAGAAGAATTTCCTTTTTTAATTTGGGAAGGTCTTGTTTTTGCAAACGTAGGATCTGGATAAGAAATAGTATCGAAAAGTATTTTAGGAAATAGAAACAAAAGTATATTTTGCAAAGAGAAGGCGATGCCTAAAAACCTAAAGTAATTTTTTTGATTAATAAATCCAGAGTATTCGTTCAAAATAAAATCGGCATACGAATCAAGCAAACAATATATTGAGATAAATAACTGCAATCCAACTAAAACATAAATCCATTTTTTAATTACAGTATAATTAACAGGCATTTGACCGTAAATGGCTTTTCTTTTAGTAGCATCACGGTTGAAATATACCAAGCTAATGATGCAGTATACAAACAAATGAAAAGGTCTAACAAACAACATGTTTTTTAAAGAGAAAAAGGAAATGGAATAATCATAATCTTGCGTTACCGCTTGAATATGGTGAGCAATTTTTACTTTTTCTGAAAAAGGCAATGTGGTATATGGCAAACTATAAAGTATTACTAAAAGGGCAGGGACTAAATGCAGGTAGTCCTTTGGGGAGATGTTTTTATTTTCGGCCACGGCATACTTGACATAGTAAAATAATAGCGGCCCGATAACAAAAGACAAAGGCATGAATTGGATAAAAAACACTCCTTCCCAAAAAGGATTTTTGCTAAAATGCAATCCAAAATACACTAAAACGATGAGGTTGCTGCATAGAAAAAACAAGGCTAAATACAAATTAGATCGATTAAAATCTTTTCGGTAATAAAAAAGAATAAACGAAGTAAAAAGCCCAAAAAAAGGTGTAAGCATTTCCATAAAACGCTGATAAATAGATTGTGTTACCGCGAATATAGGGCTTTTTTTTATCTCAATTTATTTTTTTTATGTTTTGTTTAAAACAGCAAAGTGTTCCTAAATGCTAAAACGGAACAGATTTTACTTACGAATTTTGGCATACATACGATTGGGGTTCTACTTTTGAAATCTAACCAAAACCGTCACAGTATGAAAAATATCATTTTATCTGTTGCACTTGCAACAGTATTATTTTCTTGTAACAAAGCAACCGAAACAAAGTCCGAATTTGATTTGGCGAAAGCCAAAAAAGAAATTGAAGCAGCCAATAAAAATATAGCTGAATTATTAGCTAAAAGTGATTCCGTTGGTTTTGCTAATGCGTATACTGAGGACGCTAAATTCATGGAGCACAATTTGCCTGCATTAGAAGGGCGTGCTGCCATTCAATCTTTTTGGTCCAAATTTATGATTGCTGGTGGTAATGATATTCAATTAAATACACTTGAAGTTTGGGGCGATGCTGCTACTATTACTGAAGAAGGTTTGTATGAGCTTAAATCAAATAAAGGAGCCGTTTTAGGCAAAGGAAAATATATTGTTATTTGGAAATCTGTAAATGGAAAATGGTTGATTCACAGAGACATTTCAAACTCTGATTTACCAGCTACTAAATAACTCAAAGAATGAAACAATATAGTTTACTTTTTCTAGCCTTCTTAATTTGTTCAAGTTTGAATGCACAGAAGGATCCTCACGGTCAAGACAATTTAATTCAATCTTACGATAGGGCCATGGATAGTATTGCAAAAAACAATCCGTTGCCGACTTTTATTGTTGGAGGACTTACTAAGAATGGCTTGTTTTATGAATACCATCACGGAAACAAATTATGGGAAGGGAATCAACCAATTTCCAACCATCATATATTTAGGATTTATTCTATGACCAAGGCAGTTACTTCATTGGCTGCCATGCAATTAGTAGAAAAAGGTAAGATCACATTAGACGAGCCCTTGGACAAGTTGATGCCAGAAATGGCCGAGATTCCAATTTTAACTAAGGAAGGAAAATTAGTTAAAGCCACTAAATCAATCACATTACGTCAATTGTTAACCCACACCGCCGGATTTGCCTATCCGTTTTTACACAATGGGTTGAATAAATTCCAGAAACCAGCCGATTGGAAATACCAAGATTTTCCAAGAGTATATGAAGCAGGAGAAAAATGGCAATATGGAACCAATATTGATTGGATTGGTAAAATTGTCGAAAAAATAAGCGGCCAAACACTTGAAATGTATTTCAAAGAACACATTACCGGTCCACTTGGAATGAATCGTACTTTCTTTAGTGTTCCTGACGAATTGGTTAGCGAAATTACTTCGTTTGGACAATTAAAAGGGGAGCAATTTGTACAAGACAAAGAATGGCAATACAAAGACTTAAAAACCACTAAATATGAAGGTGGAGGCGGCTTGTTTAGTACGTTTCATGATTACGGAAAATTCATTCAATGCATTCTCAACGATGGTACTTTGAATGGCAATAAAATTCTTAAAAAGGAAACAATTGATTTGATGTTTACCAATAACATGGGCGAACTGTTTACAGTTTATGACGATCCTTGTCTTGAACACACCTATTTATTTAATATGAATGCAAAAAATGTAGGGGTAAATAAATTTGGATTAGGATGGGCAGTCGATCAAACGGGTCGAAAAGGCATTAGAGCAGCAGGAACAGTCTATTGGTCAGGTGCGGCATGTACGTTTTATAGTATTGACCGTAAAAACGGCAAAGCGGTATTGTTCTTTTCTAATGTAATACCATGGTCTAACCCCCATGCAGAATCCGCTTATATGAAATCAGAATCCCTTTTGTATGGGACAAAATAATTGAATTACGGAATCGTTCCAATGGAGAAAACAAGCAGAACTCAATTACAAAAAGCACTAGGTGTAGGCTTTGGTGTCGCCATTTTAATTGGTGGTACTATTGGTGTTGGTATTTTAAGAACACCGGGACCGATTGCCGGAATGCTAAACAACAACTGGCTAATAATAGCCTGTTGGGCATTGGGTGGAGTCTATGTTTTAATTGGCGCGGGTTGCTATGCAGAACTTGCCACAATGTTACCTAAAGCAGGAGGTTCTTATAACTATGTTAAAAGAGCATTTGGCGATTATGCTGGCTTTATAATTGGCTGGTTCGATTATCTAACAAATGCAATAGCTCCCGCTTTTTTATGTATTGTGATTAGTGAATATATAGTAGCTATACTACCGGTTTTTAAATACCAAACAACGCTTATCTCCATTTCGTTTTTAATAGCCTTTACATTGCTACATGCGCAAGGGATTAAAAGTGGCAGTATCACACAACAGATAACAAGCGTAATTAAAGTGCTCTTTTTTGTTGGTTTTATAACGGCGTGTTTTATGTATTCCGGAGTACAATTGGATACTACAGAAAAAGAGAGTTCTATTTTTGAGACCGGAGTGATTATAGGTTTTTTCAAATCACTTCAAATGGTGCTAGGAAGTTTTGACGGTTGGAATGCGGGTTGCTTTTTTGCAGAGGAAGATGAAAATCCTGTAAAAAATATCCCTAAGGCATTGTATACAGGGGCTGCCATTGTAATTGTGATATACGTCGTAATTAATATAGCATTTTTACATGTATTGCCAGCCTCAGCTATAGCTAACTCACCACTTGCGGCCTCAAATGTAGCCAAAATAATTTTTGGGGATCAAGGGGCTTTCATTGTGACTCTAATCGCCATATTTTCAATTATTAGCATTCTAAATGCTTTTATGATGATTACACCACGAATTCTGTATGGTATGAGTCGAGATGGATTTTTTGTTCAAAAAGGATCTATTGTAAATAAAGGGGGTACTCCAATTGTTTCGCTTTTGGTTTCTGCCTCATTTGCATTGGTATTGATACTCATCGGATCATTCGAAGTGCTATTTTCATTAGCCACTTTCATGTCCATTATTGTTTGGGGGTTCGCCTATTGTGCCTTAATTAAATTAAGAAATAGCGAGCCTAATTTACCAAGACCCTACAAATCTTGGGGATATCCATGGACTACATTTATAATGATTGGCTGTTCCATAGCCTTATTTATTGGCTTCGCCTTCAGTGATCAAAAAAGCTTGATTATAATTGGAGCTATAACTCTTGTTTCATATCCAATTTTTTTAACCCTAAAAAAAATAAATAATAATTCTTAACAATTAAAAACCCCACATTATGAAAAAAACAATGGTAGTTGCTTTAGCGTGTCTAAGCATTTTTGGAATGAATGCGCAGAAAAAAGCGAATGGTACAATTTATATGGAACATCCTGCGATTAAAGTAGTTGAAAGTTTTAACAAAGCGTTTGTTAATGGAGAAGTAGACAAGGTTGTGGCCTTTGTTACGGATGATTTTAGATCTTTCGACCCATCTAGCAATAATCCTCTTGGTAGCGATAAGGCAGCTTTAATAAAAGAAGTTACTTCTTGGAAAAATAATTATGAATACACTAGTTTAACTAAACAAAAGGGGGCGTATCCTGATGCACTAGAATACAAGGATGATCTTCAAAATGGAGAGGTTTGGGTACAAACATGGGAACATTTGAAAGGGACTCACAAACAAACAGGTGTACAAGTTGACCTTCCTATCCATCGTTCTTATATTGTGACAAAAGACCTTAAAATTAAAGCGCTAATCATGTATTTGGATTCGCGTCCATTTGACCAGGTTTTTTACAGTAAATCAGAGCAAAAAAATGGCGAAATATACATTAATCACCCAAATATCAATACCGTTAGAAGAATGATAGCTGCTTTTGAGCACCAAGATTTTGACAAATACGCTATTTTTTACGATGAGAATCTAAAAGTTTCAGACATCAATAGTATTGATTTCAATAAGACTTTTTCATTAAAAGAATTAATTGCTAATGATAAAAATTTTCATCAAAATTTCGATGTTGTAAAAGTAGAACAAGTTGGATATCCTGATTATTTGCAATATGATTTAATGAATATGGGAGTAGTTTATTCTTGGTGGAATTTTAATGTTATAAGAAAATCAGACAAGAAAAAAATGGTTTTGCCAATGATGATAAGCGACGAATTCAACGAAAAAGGAAAAATCATCAATGAGATTTTATATTACAGTCAAAAAGTATTAGAATCTAAATAGTCACTCTTGAACCTTGAATCATGAAAAAGTATAGTTTCATTTTAGTTTTGATTTTAGCGCTGTTAGTGCCAACATTAATTTTTTCTCAAAGTAAAAAAAGTACACCATTAATTGACTACGGCAATAATGCTAAAGTTGGAAAATACATTACTACCCGCGGGATCAAAATGTACTATGAAACCTATGGTCAGGGGGAACCATTATTAATGATTCATGGAAATGGTGGTTCAATTTCGGCATTCAAATACCAAATTGGATTTTTCCAAAAACACTATAAGGTTATTGTTGCTGATAGTCGCGCTCAAGGAAAAACAATTGATCATGGAGAAGTACTCAATTATGAAATGATGGCCGAAGATATGAATGCCTTGTTGGACTCGTTACATATTGCATCTGCCAACGTAATCGGATGGAGTGATGGCGGGATTAATGGTTTGTTGCTTGCAATTCATCATCCCGAAAAAGTAAAAAAACTAGTAATTAGTGGCGCTAATTTGATTCCGGATGCGTCGATTTTAGATCCTCAAGGCGTTGCCTTTATTGCCGATGCCAAAAAAGAACTTATGGCTGCAAAGCAAGATGCTTCTATCAAAAACACCTTGAAATTAATCAATATGATGGCGTTAGAACCGCATATTCCAACAACAGATTTACACAAAATAAAATGTCCTGTGTTGGTAATTGGAGGAGATGCAGACGTGATTAAACCGTCACATACAGTTCAAATTTTTGAAAACATTCCGCAGGCTAATTTATGGATTCTTCCTTTTGCTGGGCATGCAACCATGCAAAGAAGCAAAGCGGAATTTAATAGTAAAGTATTCTCGTTTTTTCAAAAACCATTTCAAAAAGCAAAATGGAACGATTGGGATGAATAAACCAAAACACAATTAAATAATATAAACACCCACAAATTTAAACACTATGAAAAAAGTACTTTTTATGATCGCTATGGTGGTCTCAATGACTCAGATGAGTGCACAAACTGAAGGCGGTAAATTCATCGATGCAAAATCAAAATACAATAATAGACCCTTCGTATTTTCAGATAGAGGCGAAACAGAGGCAATGATAAAATTAAATGCAGCCTACAATAAAATGGATGTCGCTACCTGTATTTCTTTAACCGCTGACAAAGTAAATCTTACTGATTTTGACGGCAATAAAGTGGTAATGAACAAAAAAGATTGGGAATCTTATTTTGCGCAATACCAGTCTTTAAATTGGGAGATTCACGCAATCGTTCCCATCCGAATCAAAGATACTGATCCATCTTCAGGCGTTTTTGTAGTAGCAACTGAAACTCGCGTTAGCAAAGACGGAACCGTTTGGAAAAAAGAACTCAATGAATTTTTCATGTTCAATTTAGATATGAAAATTGA
>JAGOAF010000005.1:0-29016 GCA_017984035.1 Flavobacterium sp. | reverse complement strand
TCAATCAAAACTCAATCAAAATGAAAAAAACAATTGCACTTATCGCACTTACAAGTTTCCTATTTGTTTCTTGTAAAAAAGAAGTTGCTGCAGAGGCAGTAGCAAAACAACCGAATCAGTCGGGAATTAATATTGACAAATCAGCGAATATTGATTTGGTTAAAAAAGTAGTAGCCGAAGCCAGCTCATTTGACTTGGTGAATTTTAAGTCTAATTTCGCTCCTACAGCCATTATTCATGACAATAGAAATGACATGACGCTAGACGAAAACGTGAAAATGTTGGAAGGATTAAAAACTAGCGGCGCTTCAGTATCACTTGGAAAAGACCCGCTGATTTGGGAAGTTGTTAACGACAAAGCCAATGAAAAAACAGGTGTTACTAACTACGTAATTTCGTATTATGAGGCTACTTTTTCTAAAGGAGGAAAATCAGCGGTTGTGGTGTACAATATGAATTTTGCGGTTAAAGACGGAAAAATTCAAGAGGAATGGGACGTATACGACTCAGCGCCTATAATGGAAGTATTAAAATAAAACCCACTAAACATGAAAAAATTATTAGTGCTACTGGCTGTTAGTGTATCGTTATTTGCTTGTAAAAGTGAAGCGGATAAAAACGAAAAAATCGCACAAGACAACATCAAATTCTATTCAAATGTTTGGGATGTGGCAATTAACCAAGGCAACATTTCTATTTTAGACGAAGCCTATGCTCCCGATGTGGTTTTGCACACCGTTCCAGAAACTAAAGGAGCGGCTAATGCCAAAGCGTATTATGCCAATTATGTAACTGGATTTTCTGATCGTGAATTTACCGTAAAAGAGACTTTCGCGCAAGGAAATAAGTTAACTAAATATTGGGTATTTAAAGGAAAACATACTGGGGATTTTTTTGGAATTCCTGCTACAGGTAAGACCATAAGCGTTGAAGGATGTACCATTGCGACCATTATCAATGGTAAAATTACTGAAGAAAGAGATTTCTTTGACAATTTAGAATTTTTAAGACAATTGGGTCTTATGCCAAGATAATAACGATAGTTACAACAACTTTATTTTGAATTATTTTTTCAATAGCCTGGCAGCAATGTCGGGCTTTTTTGTTTTTAGTATATTTACCTGCATTTACAATTAATGATGATACAAGAAATTCCTATTGACGCCTTGTTGCAACTACGCCAACAAGTACTTTGGCCAGATAAAGACCTAGACTTTGTGCGTACTCCTAATGACAATAGCGGAATTCATTTTGGTGTTTGTATTGAAGGCCAATGGGTTTCCTGCATTTCTCTTTTTCTCGAAGCAAATCACCATGCGGTTTTCAGAAAATTTGCCACCCTAGCCGAATTTCAAAATAAAGGCTACGGCAGTCAATTGCTCCACTACAGTTTTAACCACCTCCAACAATTGGGTGTACATACCATTTCTTGTAGTGCCCGCGTTGAAAAACAAGGGTATTATCTAAAATTTGGTATGCAACCTAACGGATATCCCTATCTCAAAAACGGTTTGAATTATATTCTGATGGAGATGCATGTAAAATAAATTGATTTTCATTGCGTATTATTGACACAATAAATATATATTTGTCTTTCATATATAAAAAACCAACCTCAATTTTCTTTATGAAACTTAAATTAATTGCTCTTTTTGCTTTTTTCAGTGTCACAATGGCACAAGCACAACATGCTAGTTTTGAAGCTAGTACAGGCGGATTCTCTTTTATTCCTGCCTTTACCTCAGAAGATCCACATATTATTGTTAATGCTGGAACGTCTAATACGAAAAGACTTTCATTTCATTTGTTGTCTACCATTCGGTTGGAAAATTTAAATCCTCGTGGTGTAATTTTTATGTCTCGTTACAAATTCATTGACAAAAAACTAAAAGCAAGTTTCGGTATTCACTTGCCGGCGATCCAAATCGACCAAAACTTTAATGTTGATACCTTTTTTGCACAAGAGGTTCTTGCGAGTTATCCTTTGTCAAAAAAATGGTCTATGGGCTTGTTTTATTTGCATGGCGAAGGAAGAAACAACGACTTTAAGACCAATTTCTTAGCCTTAAGCACTACATTGGTTGAAGGAAATTTTAGTTTTTTAACCCAAGCATACGGTCTTGATTTAGACAGTACCTATGGAGTTTCGGAAACAATAACCTATAAAGTCACCAAAAATATCGATTTCAGAGGCTTTGCCAACAAGACGTTCTCCAACGGAAAATTCAATTGGACCTTAGGGGCACGATATAATTTGTAACTTGCTAATTCAATTAACTACCAGATAAACCACCTATAATGAAAACACAAATCACATTCGCTTCTTTGATGCTACTTCTAGCAACACAAATGGAAGCACAAAAAAAATGGTCAGAAACACCTAAAGGGAGTTTTAACCGTATTGAAAATACAGGCGGCCAAACCTTAGGCTACTCGCCAAATTCAGGCGTAAAAATCTTAACTGTTGACGGATTGGCCTTCAAAGATTTAAATAAAAACGGGAAATTAGATCGTTACGAAGACTGGAGAAAACCGGTTGCCGAACGTGCCAAAGACTTGGCGAGTCAAATGACGGTAGATCAGATTGCTGGATTGATGTTGTACAGTCGCCACCAAGCGGTTCCGGCACAAGCAGGCGGTTACTTTGGCGGTACCTATAACGGCAAACCATTTCCAGAAAGTGGCGCGAAAGCTCACGATTTATCCGATCAACAAAAAGCCTTTTTAACAACAGATAATTTGCGTCATGTTTTGATGACATCGGTGGAAAACCCAACGGTTTCCGCACTTTGGAATAACAATGTACAAGCATTAGTAGAAAGTATTGGCGTGGGAATTCCTGCCAATAACAGTTCTGATCCGCGTCATGGTGCCAATAAAGATTCCGAATACAATGCCGGTTCAGGCGGAGCTATTTCACAATGGCCTGAAGAATTAGGTTTGGCAGCAACCTTTGACCCTGCAATTACAGAACAATTTGGAACCATCGCTGCCAAAGAATACCGTGCTTTGGGAATTGCGACAGCATTATCTCCACAAATTGATTTGGCTACCGAGCCAAGATGGAACCGTTTTGTGGGCACTTTTGGCGAAGACCCAAAACTAGCTACTGATATGGCAAGAGCCTATGTGGACGGATTTCAATCCTCACCAAAAGCCATTGCAGCTTATGAAGGTTGGGGTAACCAAAGTGTGAATGCCATGATCAAACACTGGCCTAGTGGCGGTCCTGAAGAAGGTGGTCGTGATGGACATTTTGCCTACGGAAAATTTGCCGTTTATCCAGGAAATAATTTCGAAACGCATTTGAAAACCTTTTTGGATGGAGCGTTTAAATTGAATGGTGGTACCAAAAAAGCTTCGGCAGTAATGCCATATTATACTATTTCGTTCAACCAAGATAAAAAATACGGTGAAAATGTAGGGAATGGATTCAGTAAATTCATTGTTACTGATTTATTGCGAGAAAAATACGGTTATGATGGCGTGGTGTGTACCGATTGGTTAATTACCGGTGACGAAGGAAAAACACCAGACGTTTTTGCTGGGAAATCTTGGGGAACCGAGAAAATGACTATTGCCGAAAGACACTACAAAGCGATGATGGCGGGCGTAGATCAATTTGGCGGTAACAATGACATTAAGCCCGTTTTAGCAGCCTACCAAATGGGAGTTAAAGAACACGGAGAAGCGTTTATGCGCAATCGTTTTGAGAAATCGGCGGTGCGTTTGTTGCTGAACATTTTCAGAGTAGGTTTATTTGAAAACGCCTATTTGGATCCAGAAGAAACTAAAGCTATCGTTGGGAAACCAGAGTATATGAAAGCGGGTTATGACGCGCAATTGAAATCGATCGTTTTAATTAAAAATCAAAATAAGACGTTACCAATTGCTAAAGGAAAAACAGTATATGTTCCAAAAAGAACGACGCCACCAGGGGTAAATTTCTTTGGAATGCCAACACCAGAAAAAACAGAATATCCAGTGAATTTGGATTTGATTAAAAAATACTACACGGTAACTGATGATCCTGCAAAAGCTGATTTTGCTATGGTGTTTATCAAAAGTCCGGTGAGTAATGGATACAGCAGAGCCGATAGAGAAGCGGGTGGAAATGGGTATGTGCCAATTAGTTTGCAATTAAAAGACTATACGGCAACTGACGCAAGAGCGCAAAGTATAGCAGCTGGAGATCCTGTAATTGATCCCACTATTACCAATCGTTCGTATTTGAACAAGACTTCAAAATCGAATTCATATCCCGATTTAAATACCATTTTAGACACTAAAAAAGCGATGAATGGCAAACCCGTATTAGTAGCGATTACCGTTTCTAATCCAATGGTTTTTGGCGAATTTGAAAAAGAGGTGGACGCTATTGTAGGCGAATTTGGTGTACAAATGGAAGCCTTGTTGGATATTGTTTCTGGAAAAACAGAACCTTCAGGATTGTTGCCTTTACAAATGCCGATAGATATGACAACGGTTGAAAAACAATTTGAAGATGTTCCTCATGATATGATTCCGTATCGCGATTCCAATGGGAATGTGTACGATTTTGGTTTTGGATTGAACTGGAAAGGTACAATCAAAGACGCCAGAACCGAAAAATACAACGTAAAAAAATAATTAAAAACAAAAGCCATTTACAAATAAGTAAGTGGCTTTTGTTTTTTGAATCTATTTATCCAGTACATTTAGCATTACAAACCATTAACCTAATTTACCTAATATGAAAACAATAAATAAAATAATTTGTACCCTTTTGCTCGCAACAAGTTTTGCTCATGCACAAACTTCAGTATCAGGGAAAGTATTGAATTATAAAAACAAACCTGTATCAGGTGCAGTAATGTACTTGGACACCATAGCAACTGAAGTAGCGACAAATAAGTTAGGGGAATATAGTCTAGACGTTCCAGAAGCTGTAAAAACCATCAAAGTATATTCTAAAAAATACGGTTGGTTGAGTAGCGCTTATGCCAAAGAAACCAAAATGGATTTTATGTATTTAGACACGGCTACAACAACGGATAAATCAATTACACCTCCCAATGGTTTAAAACCAGGAAAGGATAAGACGACTGTTTCCTATCGAACGATTTATGACATGATGCGCGGACGAATTGCAGGTGTAACTGTCCAACAAGACAACACGATAATTATTAGAGGAATTAATTCGATTAGAAACAATTCAGAACCCTTGTTTGTAGTCGACGGAAATGTGGTGTCTAGTATTGATTTTATTGTTCCTAACGAAGTGCTTAGCATCAACGTTTTGAAAGATGCTGAAGCCTCTATCTACGGATCAAGAGGAGCGAGTGGTGTTATTGTAATTAAGTTGAAAAAATAATCTAATTCATTATTTTGAATTCGTTCCAATCAACATCACTTTCAGTTCAAATTGTTCTCGAGGTCCTTTGGCCTTGTTCTTAATTTGGGAACGGTAGTTGTAAATCGTAGAGGCAGAATAACGCAAAAACTCCGCAATTTTAGCACTGTCTTTAATACCAAGGCGAATCAGTGCAAAGAGGCGTAACTCGGGATTTAGGAGTTCGCCTTTTTTGATGATGATGCTATCGGGTTCAGTCAATAAGTCTTTGAATTCTGCCACAAAAGTGGGAAAAAGCTGAACGAAAGTTTGATCAAATTGCGAATAGAATTCTTTTAATTCTTTGTCGATAAACGCTTTTGATTTTACAGTGCTCACTAAGTCGTTTACTTTTCCTGCCGTTGCCATCACCTTTAGTTTTTGACTGTATTCCTCCATTTTTCCAATGTAGACCGAGCATTGATCCATATACCGGCCAATGTAAATTTCTTTGAGTAAACTCGTTTCGGCCAATTCTAGATTGGTTTGATTCAGTTTGGAATTGAAGCCTTGCAATTGTTGATTCAATACCGAGAGTTGATTGTTAGCCAATTCTACATTTTTTTGTGCCTTAGCCACTTTTTTCATTTGCTTGAAAAGCAAAATCAAAACGCCCAATAAAAATAAAGCCAAGACGCTCGCGCTGATTAAAAACACAATCAACTGGGCTTTTGCCGATTTGTTTTTGGCTTCATAGGTTTCATTAATGATCGGCAGCATCTTGGAAATCTCGTAGGTTCGAAGTTTCGAATTGCAAAAAACGGCATCGTCTAAAGAACGTTTGATGTATTCATAGGCCGATTCAATATCGCCTTCTTCATATAACATAAACGCGAGTTCACGCAAGGAAATGTTTTCTTTTTTAACCAATTCTAAATCGGATATAGCAGAAATCGCTAGCCATTTTTTCTCTTGTTCTTTGTCTTTTTTTGCTTTGTAATTTTCAGAAATTAGATACGCAATTACTGCTTTATTAGGATCGGATTTTTCAATTGTATCAAAATAAGGAAGTAACAAAGCAATGGCCTGGTCGTGTTTTTTTTGAGATAAAAGTTGACCGGATACGGCAAGAATGTATTCGGTTGATTTTTTGGACAAATTCGTAATCGCTCTGTCACGATTTTCATTCCCCAATTGATTGTATTTGTTTTTTTCTTCAACACTTGTAGCATAACCGGCAAGACCTCCATACACAATTCTTTTTGTCCAATAAAATTCTCCTTTTAATTGTGGCGCCACGGAATCCTCCATTGTGTTGAGAATCTCCAAGGCTTGATTGTACATCCCTAGAGTTCCTAAAATAGAAGCCAAGTTGAGTTGGGCTATAGTAATTTGAGATGAGTTTTGATTTTTGATGGCAATTTGTACACTTCTTTTAGCATAGACTAAAGCCGAATCCGATTGGTAGGATTTGTATTCTTCGTATAATTTTTCCAACAAACGGTAGCGATCTTGATCTAATCTAGTGTGACGTAATTTTTCTTTGAAATGGGTAAGAGAATTGTTTTTTTGTTTTAAAAACAATACATCGTTAGCAAGGGTTTGATCTAATTTGCTTTTGAGTTGTGTAAAGTTATCTTGTGCCAAAAGTGAATTGGCAATTAATATAAACAGTAGTAAAAGCGAATATTTTTTCATTGTACAATTGTTGTGTGTAAATATAGTAAGATTTGAACTTTATTTAATCTATTAAAAACTACCTTACTACTTCATTTAGGAATTGGACAGTAGTATTTTCATTGGCTTTGGAATCTAAAAAGATATCATATTCTCTGTTTTAAATTTGTGCGAAATCAATCATTCGGTTTTGTAAATTTAGTTTGTAACTTTGTGCTTCAATGAAAATGGATATGAAACACGCATTAGTCTTTTTTTGCACTCTTTTTTTTCTGATGGCTTCTTGTAAAGAAGACAATCAGCAACGTGATGCCGAAAATAAAAAAGCAGCGCAAAAAAAGGAAGTAATTTATAACAACATTAGTAAAAGTTGGGATTTTTATGCTGCGCCAATCAATACTACTTCGGAACAAAGTGTGGCAAGTTGGACTGAATTTCGCCAATTTTTAGACGAATTGGGTAGGAAACCAACAAAAACGCTGACAGCTTATCAGAAAAAAGCAGCTGAACTTTCGAAAAAAGTGTTGCTGTTAAATAACAATATCCCTTACCAGTTCCAAAAACCGCAAATCAAAAGTCGAATAGGCACATTAATTACTAAAGTGCGATTGCTGGATGTATTCATTCATTTAGATGCTATTCCTGATAAAAAAGTAGTTGCTTTGGTAGGCGAAATCAATGCAGAGTTGGTTTCATTACAAAGACAAATGGATAAAATCACCGAAAAAAGTAAAATTCCTGTCGAAGAAGGCGAATCGGATATGTTGCGTATGCTTGACACTACAAGGGCGATTCAAACTACTCCTGCGCCTTTGCCAACAATAAAAACAAAATCTTAACCACGGTGAGTAAAACCATCTATTCCATTTACGACAATTCGCCTAAAACGGAGCAAATTGTAGCACAATTAAGTCAGAATACAACTTCAAAAATCCACTTTTCGGGTTTGGTTGGATCTTCAATTTCTTTTGTAATAAGGGCTGTATTTAAAAAATCAGAATTGCCATTTCTACTCGTTTTAAATGATAAAGAAGAAGCAGCCTATTATTTGAACGATTTGGAACAAATGGTAGGCGACCAAGACGTATTGTTTTACCCCGCTTCTTTTCGACGACCGTACCAAATAGAAGAAACGGATAATGCGAATGTGTTACTTCGCGCCGAAGTGTTAAACCGCATCAATTCGCGCAAAAAGCCAGCCATAATCGTCAGTTATCCCGAGGCGCTTTTTGAAAAAGTGGTCACTCGAAAGGAATTGGATAAAAACACTTTGAAAGTCGCTGTGGGTGACCAAATTTCGATTGATTTTATCAACGAAGTGCTGTTCGAATACGAATTCAAAAGAGTAGATTTTATAACAGAACCAGGCGAATTTTCAGTTAGAGGTGGAATTGTTGATGTGTTTTCTTTTTCCAATGATAATCCGTACCGAATTGAGTTTTTTGGAAACGAAGTGGATAGCATCAGAACCTTTGATGTAGCAACTCAATTGTCTTTGGAACAACAAAAGAAAATTGCCATTATTCCAAATGTAGAAAATAAATTTTTACAAGAAAATCGCGAAAGTTTTTTGGATTATATTTCTGAAAAAACAGTTCTTTTTATTCAAAATACGGAAGGCTTTTTAAGTCAATTGGACAAACAATTTGCCAAGGCCGAAGAAGCTTTTGAAAAATTGTCCAAAGACATCAAACACGCCACGCCAGAGCAATTGTTTTTGAATCAAGAACAATTTATAAAAAGAGCTTTGGATTTTTCGGTAGTGGAATTGGCAACCAAACCTATTTTTAAAACTACTAAAAAGTTTGATTTTCATGTCCAGCCGCAACCCTCTTTCAATAAACAATTTGATTTGTTGTTGAACAATTTGAATGACAATCATTTTAACGGGTATAAAAATTATTTGTTTTGTTCGAATGAGAATCAAGCCAAGCGTTTTCATGACATTTTCGAAACCTTAGACGAGGCCAATTCGGAGAATATTCGCAAACAATACAACACCATAGTGTTGCCTTTGTATCAAGGATTTATTGACGAAGAAAATCAAATTACCTGCTATACCGATCACCAGATTTTTGAACGCTACCATAAATTCAGCATCAAAAATGGCTATTCCAAAAAGCAAAACATCACGCTGAAAGAGCTGACATCGCTTTCGGTGGGCGATTATGTTACGCATATCGATCACGGAATTGGAAAATTTGGCGGTTTACAAAAAATACAAGTCGAGGGTAAAACCCAAGAAGCGATTAAGCTGGTGTATGCCGATAATGATATTGTGTATGTGAGTATACATTCCCTTCACAAAATTTCAAGATACAATGGCAAAGATGGCACGCCACCCAAAATTTATAAATTAGGTTCGAATGCTTGGAAGGTTTTAAAACAAAAAACCAAAGCGCGTGTCAAACATATTGCGTTCAATTTGATTCAGCTGTATGCCAAAAGACGTTTGGAAAAAGGCTTTCAATATGCGCCAGATAGTTATTTGCAGAACGAATTAGAAAGTTCCTTTATCTACGAGGATACGCCTGACCAAATCAAATCGACTCAGGAAGTAAAAGCTGACATGGAAAGCGATCGTCCGATGGATCGCTTGGTTTGTGGCGATGTAGGTTTTGGAAAAACTGAGGTGGCCATTCGCGCTGCTTTTAAAGCAGTGGACAATAGCAAACAAGTAGCCGTCTTGGTGCCGACTACTATTTTGGCGTACCAACATTACCGTACTTTTTCGGAACGATTGAAAGACATGCCGGTAACGGTTGGTTATTTGAACCGATTTAGAACGGCCAAACAAAAAGCAGAAACCCTCAAGCAATTAGCCGAAGGGAAACTAGATATTGTGATTGGAACCCACCAATTAGTGAATAAAAATGTAGTTTTCAAAGACCTAGGTTTGTTGATTGTGGATGAGGAACAAAAATTTGGAGTAAACGTAAAAGACAAACTCAAAACCATTGCGGCCAATGTGGATACCTTGACGTTAACGGCTACGCCCATTCCGAGAACTTTACAATTCTCGTTGATGGCCGCTCGAGATTTGTCGGTTATTACCACCCCACCACCTAACCGATATCCTATCGAATCAAATGTAGTTGGTTTTAATGAAGAGTTAATTCGCGATGCGATTTCGTACGAAATTCAGCGCAACGGACAAGTGTTTTTTATCAATAACCGCATAGAAAATATTAAAGAAATTGCGGGAATGATTCAGCGATTAGTGCCCAATGCTCGAGTAGGAATTGGTCACGGCCAAATGGAGGGATCCAAACTTGAAGAATTGATGTTGGCTTTTATGAATGGTGAATTTGATGTTTTGGTAGCGACTACCATTATCGAAAGTGGTTTGGATGTGCCGAATGCCAATACGATTTTTATCAATAATGCGAACAATTTCGGATTGTCTGATTTGCATCAAATGCGCGGTCGGGTAGGGCGAAGCAACAAAAAAGCGTTTTGCTATTTCATTTGCCCGCCGTATTCTGCCATGACAGATGACGCTCGAAAACGAATTCAGGCTTTGGAACAATTTAGCGAACTCGGTAGCGGATTTAATATTGCCATGAAAGATTTAGAGATTCGTGGCGCAGGTGATTTGTTAGGTGGAGAACAAAGCGGTTTCATCAATGAAATTGGTTTTGACACGTATCAAAAAATCATGAATGAAGCGATCGAAGAGCTGAAAGAAAACGAATTTAAGGATTTGTATCCAGAGCAAAACGATACCGAAACTAAAGAATATGTCAAAGACTTGCAATTGGATACCGATTTCGAATTGTTATTTCCAGACGAATACATCAATACCGTTTCTGAACGATTGCTATTGTATAATGAATTAGCAGATATTAAAGACGAAGTCGCACTATTGGCATATGAAAATAAATTGATTGACCGTTTTGGTCCGTTGCCAAAACAAGCTGTTTCTTTATTAAGCAGTATGAAAATCAAATGGATTGCGACTCGTTTAGGTATTGAAAAATTGGTAATGAAACAAGGTAAAATGATCGGTTATTTTGTTTCCGACCAACAATCGGATTATTACCAATCAGGGCGTTTCCATCAAGTGCTTCAGTTTGTACAAAAGCAAAGCGGATTGTGTAAAATGAAAGAAAAGCAAACGTCTAATGGCCTGCGATTGTTATTGACTTTTGATAATGTGAAATCCATTCGTAAAGCCTTAGAGTTGATGGAACTGATGGGACAACACTAAACAAAAAAGCCTCCAAATTTGGAGGCTTTTTTGTTGAAATAATTATTAGTTTTTCAAATCCTTGATTACTTTGAAAGCCACATCAACTTCGTTTTCACTCACCAAAATGGTAAATTCATTAGATGTTGAAATTACCTCATTTATGATGATTCCTTCCCAAGCCAATCGCTGGAAAATGAAATAATAAATTCCTGGAACTACAATGTTTTCTTTGGGTAATTTTACGGTAATAGAAGCTAAATTTTCTAGTTTTTGAATCAATTTTTCATTAGCAAAATGTTTGTCAACCAAATGATTTACGCTGCTACTCACTACGATATTCGTTTCATTTACCCCTCTTGACGAAGTATAAAAAATATCTGTATTGCTATTAATATCTGTAATTAAATCGGCTTGTTTGTTCAAAACCGTTTCTGAAGCTGCAAAAGTGTAATCAGTCAATTCAGAACGAACCGTAATTTCTCCGATATTTTTAATGACTTTATTGATTTTGTGATTCAACTTAAAGTCTAATTCTTCGGTTAATCTTTTCAGCGCCATTACAATAGCACCTTGTTTTACCTCTTTGCCAAATTCATTTTCTAATTCACTCATAATATTGCGTGAAAGAGATGTTAAATTGATGATCCCTAGTGAGAGGGCATTCAATAAAAAGGGTTTTGTTTTGATGTAATTTTCTACAATGGACGATACAGTTTTCATAGTAGTAATGTTAAGTTGTTGTTTTAAAATTAGTAGTTAGGGTGTTGTAGTTGTGTTAAAAACCACCGCAAATATAAATAAAAAAACAATTTGTTACAAATATAACATTAAAAAAGATGTTCAAAAGTGAAAAAAAGCATCTGTAAGGTGTTCAATAACAAACTCTTGCCCCTTTTTGCTAATGGCAATGATATCAAAACGGACTTCAAGGTCTAAATCGTTTTCGCTAACATAAGCATTCACCGCTTTCACCAATAATTGGATTTTTTTTGGCTTAACAAAGTCTTGTGGTAGACCAAAATCGATGGATGAACGTGTTTTTACTTCGACTACAGCTAAGGTGTTTTCTTTTTGAGCCAAAATATCAATTTCTGCTTTTTGAAAAACCCAATTGGTTGCTAAAATTGCATACCCTTTTTCTTGGAGGTATTCTGCCGCCAGTGCTTCTCCACGTTTTCCTAATTCATTGTGTTCGGCCATACTGAGTAGGATTGTTATTGGCTATTCAAAAACCACAGTACTACAATTTTCGGTTACTTCGATAGTGACATTGTTGCCCAAAATTAGGGCTCTGTTGTCGTGTATATGACCTGCTGGAAAATTAAAAATCACGGGAATGTTATACTGTTTGGTCACATCCTGAACAATTTCAAGGGCATTTTTCCCCCAAGGAATATCGTTGTCTTTCATGTCGGTCATTGAACCTACTATGATTCCCTTGAGACTTTCCAGACAGCCGTTTCGTTTCAAGTTCATCATCATGCGATCAATATGATACAGGTATTCGTCTAAGTCTTCAATGTATAAAATTTTGTCCTTGCAATCGATGGCTGAAGGCGAACCCAATAAACTATACAATATGGATAAATTACCTCCAACTAATTCGCCACTCGCTTTTCCTAAGCGGTTCATTGGATGCGGGTCTATGGCATACTGTAAAGGTTGTCCAAACAAAGATAATCGCAAACTTTCAATGGCTTCTTTACTCGCTTTGGCCAAACTAATAGGCATAATTCCGTGAATGGATTTGTAACCCATCGTATTCAGATGATTGTGTAACACGGTAACATCACTAAACCCGACTAACCATTTTGGTGATTTTTTAAATTGTGTAAAATCAACTAAATCCACTACTCGAACAGTTCCATAACCACCTCGCGCACACCATATGGCTTTAATATTAGGGTTATCTAATTGCTCTTGTAAATCGGCTGCACGTTGTTCATCGTTTCCGGCCAATTGATTTTCCTCTAAACCAATACTTTTACCAATGACCACAGTAAGCCCCCAACTTTCTAATAGATCAATGGTAGGCTGCATACTTTTTACAATATGTTTTCGAGCAGTAGCTAAGATAGCAACAGTATCTCCTTTCTGTAAATAAGGCGGTGTAATCATAGACGTTTGGGCTTGCATAGTAATAGAAAGTAAACTTATAATGAATAATAAGAATAAAGTGTTTTTCATAAATGAAATCTGTTGTATAACAGTACTTATTTTAAACAAATATAGACAAATCCAAAATCATTTTTAATTGCAGTTCTAATTTCTTAATTTTACTTTACCCAATCATCACTACCCAAAATCCTATTTTTATGAGAATTTGCCCCATTCTTTTTTGTGTTTTTGTATTGTCTTTATTTCCAAAAGTTTTTGGACAATCTAAAAAATTCCGAATACATACCGTTGCGTTTTACAATTTTGAAAACTTGTTCGATACGATTGATGACCCCAATACGTTTGATGAAGACTGGACTCCAAAGGGCTCGCAACATTGGACTTTTGCCAAATACCAAAAAAAGTTGACTAATCTTTCCCGAGTTTTGGCTGAAATTGGCAGTTCAGAAAATCCGGAATCTCCAACCTTCATTGGCGGATGTGAAATAGAAAATAGAGGAGTTTTAGAAGATTTAATTCAGCAACCCAACTTAGCGGATAAAAAGTATGGTATTATTCATTTTGATTCGCCAGATAAAAGAGGGATTGATGTTGCTTTATTGTATCGAAAAATTTTTTTCCAGCCAACCTCATTTGCTAACATCCCATTATATGTGTTCCAAGGAGAAACAAAACAAAAGCCTGAAACAGCTGAAAGTACAGATGATATTGTAGTAGTCAGTCCCAAGAACAAACGAGTGTATACTCGAGACCAGCTACTTGTTTCAGGGTTTTTAGAAGGTGAAGAAATTCATTTAATTGTGAATCACTGGCCTTCTCGATCGGGTGGTGAACAACGATCGAGTCCATTTCGAGAAGCAGCAGGAGCCTTAAATCGGAAAATTATTGATTCACTTCAGCAGTTGAATCCCAATGCCAAAGTAATTACCATGGGCGATTTGAATGATGGCCCCTATAACAATAGTGTAAAAATCGTTTTGGGGGCAAAAGAAGAAAAAGCTGACGTCCCACTATTTGGTGTTTTCAATCCTTTCGAAGCAATGCAAAAAAAAGGAATGGGAACAATTGCACATCGAGATGCGTGGGATATTTTCGACCAAATTATCGTATCGGAATCCTTATTAAAATCCGATTATTCCAGCTATCAGTTTTGGAAAGCAGGAATTTACAACAAGCCTTTTTTAATTCAACACTCTGGGCAGTTCAAAGGATATCCATTACGACATTCAGCTACAGAAATTGGTTTTAGTGACCATTTTCCAGTTTATATTTATTTGATAAAAGAGAAAAAATAGACCAACATAAATAACTAAATTTACGTTTTCAAAAATTAGTACTATGGCTATTGCAAAACCGTTCAACTTGAACCAATGGATTGATGAAAACCGTCATTTATTGAAACCACCAGTTGGAAATAAAAATATATATACTGAATCAGGCGATTATATTGTAATGATTGTAGCTGGTCCAAACGCTCGAAAAGATTACCATTACAATGAAACGGAAGAATTGTTTTACCAATTAGAAGGCAGTATTAAAGTAGTCATTCAGGAAGATGGGGAGCGAAAAGAAATGGAATTGCAGGCCGGAGACATGTACTTGAATCCAGCTAAAATCCCGCATTCACCAGTTCGTTCAGAAGGGTCCATCGGCTTAGTGATTGAACGTAAAAGAGCGGGTTTAGGTTTTACAGACGGTTTGCTTTGGCATTGTGATTCGTGCAATCACAAATTATACGAAGTCTATTTTGAGTTGCACAATATTGAGAAAGATTTCTTGTATCATTTTGAGCACTTCTATGGATCAGAAACCTTACGAACTTGTTCCAATTGCGGTACGGTTATGGATACCGATCCAAGATTTGTGGCTAAGCAATAATTTTAGTTTCTCCCTTTTTCATTAGGGTATAGCACATCTAAATTTTCACTCTGCCAATAGGCTTTAGAATCCACATCCATAATAGTTAATGGACCTCTAAATGCGGCTCCAGTATCTACATTCCAAACATTAGCCATTTGAACTGGAATTGTTTTTTCAATTCGCGATACGGGAGTATGTCCAATGAAAATTTCGTTATACAACCTAAATCGTTTTGGATAAGCCAAATCAGTAATTTTCATGTTTTTATCTAAGGCCAAAGCGGTTTCCCAAAGGCTTCTATCCCAATAAAAAAGCTTTGGGAAATATTCAAAATCAACCCCATTCATATTGGTAAATCCGGCGTGAATAAACAATCTATTTTGTTCGTCTAGATGGAAATCTACTAAGGATTCAATAAAAGCAATATGAGCCGATAAAGTGCCAGCATCTCGATTTTGATAGGCCGTAACGGTGGCTTCTCCGCCGTGATCAAACCATTGCGGATTATCAGTTCCGTTTTTGAGCCACTCTAATAGCAAATCGTCATGATTACCACGAATACAAATAACATTATGTGTTTCTTTCATGGTAATTAGCAAGTCAATTACCTCAGGCGATTGGCTCCATCCATCTACATAATCCCCTAAAAAAATCAATTTGTCATTTGGGCTGACTTTGGCTCTTTCTAAAATTTGATGTAGCGCACGCAAGCCGCCATGAATATCTCCAATTACTAATGTTCTCATTTAATTTTATTATAAAGAACGATTTACAATTCCTGAAGAAGCTTGTGCAGTAGGCATTACCACTAAATCGGCAATGTTCACATGATAGGGTCTTGACACTACAAAATGAATAATATCTGCAATATCTTCTGCTTGCAAAGGAGCAAATCCTTTATATACATTTTGTGCTTTTTCATCATCTCCTTTAAAACGAATCGAACTAAATTCAGTAGATACCATCCCTGGGTGAATTCCGCCTACGCGAATACCAAACGGATTCAAATCCATTCGCATGCCTTGATTCAAAGCATCTACCGCATGTTTAGTAGCACAATACACATTGCCGTTTGGGTACACTTCTTTGGCAGCAGTAGACCCAATGTTGATGATATGTCCTGATTTGCGCGCTATCATTTGGGGAATAATCGCTTTGGAAACATACAATAATCCTTTAATATTTCCGTCAATCATAGCATCCCAATCATCCAAACTTCCAGTATGAATAGGATCCAAACCGTGCGCATTGCCTGCATTATTGATTAGGACATCAATTTGGGAAAAATCATTTGGCAGCGAACTTATTTCAGCAAAAACAGCTTCTTTGTCGCGCACATCAAATTGTAAAGTATGTACGGATGTAAAATCAGAAAGGGCAGTCTTCAACTCGTCCAATCGATCTTGGCGACGACCGCACAACACTAATTTGTAATTATTTTTGGCTAAAATTTCGGCAGTTGCTTTTCCAATTCCGCTAGTAGCGCCAGTGATTAAGGCTATTTTATTCATTTTTTTAGTTGTAATTAAGGAACATTTTTACCCATGCTTTCGCTCCAAATGGCAAACCAATCTTCTTTTTCTAAAGGCAATTCGGTTGCTTTCATTAAGGCTTGAATTCGGGCTACGTTTACGGTTCCAGCAATAGGAATTACTTGAGCAGGATGTTTTAAAATCCAAGACAATAAAATCGTGTCTGAACCTACTCCGTATTTAGAAACCAACTGCGCTAGCAATTTTTTCATGCGGCGTGTTTGCTCATTATCTTCTCTAAACACACTACCTAGAGGGTTCCAGGACATGGGGCGAATGCCGTTGGTTTGCATATAGTCCAAACTTCCATCTAACATCGCTTCATGATGGGTTGCTGAGAATTGAATTTGGTTGAAACTAACTTCGGTTTTTTGACGAATTAATTCGGTTTGTGAGGTCGTGAAATTGGATAAACCAAAATCAACAATTTTTCCATCGGCTTTTAATTGGGTTACTGCTTCGGCGACTTCGTCGGCTTGCATCAACGGACTCGGGCGGTGTAATAGTAGCACGTCTAAATAATCAGTAGCTAAATTTTTCAATGAATTTTCCACTGACCAAATAATATAGTCCTTGGAATACTCATAATGCTTGATCGAGTTGTTTCGATTTTTGGTCACCATTTGGATCCCGCATTTTGAAATCAATTGAATTTTATTTCGGTCAACTTTACTTGAAACCAAGGCTTTTCCAAAATCAGATTCGGTAGTATAATCGCCGTAAATATCGGCATGGTCAAATGTGGTAATTTTATTTTCTAAGCATAGATGGATGATATTATCCATTTCTTTAGTGCTGAGATTTTTGTCCCAAATTCCCCAATTCATTGCTCCTGCAATAATAGGAGATAAAGTTGTTTTACTCATTGTGGTACGAAGTATTTATATTTTGTAAATCTAATATATTTAGCCGAATTGTATCGAGTTCTTAAAAATAGATAAAATTCATCACAATTAGTCCTTAAAATTAGGCTTTTCGCCGAAGTTTTAACCATTCTTTAACATCTTACTTCTAAAAAAAAATTCAATTTGCACTCGCAAAAGAAAACCGTATCAAATTGGTTTAAAAAATATCACAATGGAAGAGAATACATCGACTTTAGACATTAGAGCAATTAATGAAAAAATAGAAAGAGAAAGTGCTTTTATCGATCTACTTACTATGGAAATGAACAAGGTAATTGTGGGTCAAAAGCACATGGTTGAACGATTATTAATCGGATTGTTAGGGCAAGGGCATATTTTATTAGAAGGGGTTCCAGGACTGGCTAAAACCTTGGCGATTAACACACTTTCGCAAGCAGTAGCCGGTTCGTTTAGCCGAATCCAGTTTACACCGGATTTATTACCTGCGGATGTTGTTGGAACAATGATTTACAATATCAAGCAAAATGAATTCTCGATTAAAAAGGGACCTATTTTTGCCAATTTCGTCTTAGCTGACGAGATCAACCGTGCACCTGCCAAAGTGCAATCGGCTTTATTAGAGGCCATGCAAGAAAAACAAGTGACCATTGGTGATACTACTTTTAAATTAGACAAGCCATTTTTAGTATTGGCTACTCAAAACCCAATAGAACAAGAAGGAACGTATCAATTACCAGAGGCGCAAGTCGATCGTTTTATGTTGAAAACAGTAATTGATTATCCAAAAATGGACGAAGAGCGTTTAGTTATTCGCCAGAACTTAAGCGGAAGCTATGAAAAAGTAAACCAAGTAGTTTCTATTGATCAAATTTTACGCGCTCAAGAGGCAGTTCGCGAAGTGTATATGGACGAGAAAATCGAGAAATACATTTTGGATATTATTTTCGCCACACGTTACCCAGAAAAATACAAATTAGCCGACTTAAAACCATTGATTAGCTTTGGTTCTTCTCCGCGTGGAAGTATTAATTTGGCCAATGCTGCTAAATGTTATGCCTTTATCAAACGTAGAGGATATGTAATTCCAGAGGATGTTCGTGCCGTAGTTCACGATGTATTGCGCCACAGAATTGGAGTTACTTACGAGGCAGAAGCTGAAAACATTACTTCAGTAGACATCATCAACAAAATCGTAAATGAAGTTGAGGTTCCTTAATTGTTAGAAAGATAAATGTTGTGATTTTGCGCCTTTTGGCAGTAAATAAATGGATACAAAAGACCTACTCAAAAAAGTCCGAAAAATAGAAATCAAAACCCGAAGATTGAGCGATCATATCTTTTCGGGCGAATACCATACATCTTTTAAAGGACGTGGGATGACTTTTAGCGAAGTACGTCAATACCAATACGGTGATGATATTCGTGCTATTGACTGGAATGTAACCGCACGTTACAACGAAGCTCATGTCAAAGTTTTTGAAGAAGAACGCGAGTTGACCATGATGTTGATGGTAGATATTTCAGGATCGGAGAGCTTTGGTTCCAAAAATCAATTTAAAAAAGATATTGTTACTGAAATTGCCGCCACGATGGCTTTTTCGGCTACACAAAATAATGATAAGATTGGATTGATTCTATTTTCAGATTCAATCGAATTGTACATTCCACCCAAAAAAGGCCGTTCGCATGTACTGCGAATCATACGTGAGCTCATTGAGTTTGAACCTAAAAGCAACAAGACGGATTTGGCACAAGCCCTTAAATTCTTGTCGGGAACACAAAAAAAGAAAGCCATTGTTTTTGTTATTTCGGATTTCATGACCCAGGAATACGAGCAAACCTTAAAAATAGCCTCAAAAAAACACGACATTACTGGGATTCGAGTGTACGATATTCGTGAAGAAAAAATACCCAATTTGGGTATGGTGCCAATGCTGGACGCTGAAACTGGAGCGATTCAATTAGTGGATACGGGTTCTAAATCAGTTCGCATGAATTATGAAAAATACTATCACGATCGCGTGGCGTATTTTAAAGAAACCTTTAGTAAGTCAGGTTCAGGAGTGGTAAACACCCGAGTGGATGAAAGTTATGTAACCAAATTATTAGGGTATTTTAAATCGAGATAAAGATTGTATTAAAAGGCATCAATGAAAAAAATAGCATACATAGTATTTTTTCTTCTTTCCACCGCACTTTTTGCACAAAAGGTGACCACGGCGATCGATACGACGCGCATTAAAATTGGAGCCGAGTTTAAATTGACTTTGAAAACTTCTGTGGACACTTCGGCCAGAGTGGTTTTTCCTAATTTGAAAAACATTGGCGCTTTAGAAGTAATTCGTTCCTATCCAATTGATACGATTCGAAATAATGATCGCTACGAATTGATTAAAAAATATGGTTTAACCCAATTTGATTCTGGGAAATATACAATTCCAAGAGTGTCCATTTTGATTAACAAAAAACGGGTTTTCTCCGATTCTATTTTGGTTGAGGTGGCCAATGTGAAAGTAGATACTTTACAACAGAAAATGTACGATATCAAGGATATTGTCGCCGCCGAAAGTCATTGGGGCAATTGGTGGAAATACCTATTAGCAATTATTCTATTAGCAGGATTAGGAGCTTTAGGGTATTGGTACTTCAAGAAAAAACAAAAGAAAGATACGGCTGAAGAAGTCTATACCACGCCTATCGAAAAAGCTACTTCATTGCTGACTATATTAGAGAAAAAAGAATTGTGGCAACAAGGAGAAATCAAAGAATATTACAGTCAATTGACAGATATTGCTCGAAACTATATCGAAGAAGCGATCGAAATTCCTGCGATGGAAAGTACCACTTCAGAATTGATTACGGCTTTGAAAGCCGCTTCGGTCAAAAAGAAAATGACGCTTTCGCAAGAGACTATCGAAAATTTAGAACGGGTTTTAAAACAAGCCGACTTGGTAAAATTTGCGAAGTCAAAACCACTCGATTTTGAAATTACCGAAGACAGAAACAAAATCCAAAAAGCGATTTTGACTTTGGACAAAGCCATTCCCGTGGAAGTCCCGGAAGAAGAAGAGTTGCTTTTGAACGAGGCGCAAAGACAACATCAAATCCAATTGCAGTTGAAGAAAAAGCGAGCCAAACAAATCCGCACTGCGATTGTTTCAGCACTACTTTTGCTAGTATTGGTTACGGGATTTTTTGTAGCTACTCGAGGTTTTGGCTATGTCATTGATACTGTTTTTGGACGCGAAACCAAAGAATTATTAGAAGGAGAATGGGTTAAAAGTGAATACGGAAATCCTGGAATTTTAATTGAAACACCTCAAGTATTAAAAAGAGTAGACGCCGAAAAAGTATTGCCAAAAAACACCATGGCACTAATTAAAGAAATGCAATTGTTTCAATATGGCGATATGATGAATGGGTTTTATATCATGGTATCTACCAGTCAATTCAAACAACCAACCGACATTGATTTGGCGAAAGCCATGGAAGGAAATTTAAAAATAATTGAAGCACAAGGCGGTCAAAATATCATTGTGAAACAAGAAGATTTTGAAACCGAAAGCGGGGTTCAAGGATTAAAAGGCTACGGGACAATGTCGATGTTAAATCCATTGACGAAGTCAAGTGAAAAAGTTTATTATGAGATTTTGTATTTCAAACAAAATCAAGGATTACAACAAATTATGATTGTATTTCCAGAGGGCGACCAATATGGAAGCGCTATTGCAGAACGCATGTTACAATCAGTTGAACTAAGACAAATTGCTAATTAATGGAAAATCTAAGCTTTTTAAATCCAGAATTTTTTTGGTTGTTGCTATTGATTCCAGCAGCAGCGGCTTGGTTGTATTTGAAAAGGAACCAACAAACGGCGACTTTAAAAATAAGTTCGACCGCTGGTTTTACAGGCTCTAAATCATTTTTTGTGAGACTGTATCCTTTTTTAGGGGTATTTCGTTTATTGGCCTTGATCGCTTTAATTGTAGCCATGGCAAGACCTAGAACGGTAGACATTAGTAACAAAACCAAGACCACAAAAGGAATTGATATTGTGATGGCAATTGACGTTTCGGGAAGTATGTTGGCCAAGGATTTGAAACCGAACCGAATGGAAGCTTTGAAAAA
The DNA here is from genome assembly GCA_017984035.1 of Flavobacterium sp. The sequence goes on along the minus strand of JAGOAF010000005.1, from coordinate 7,332 downwards.
AGTTGCTGCCAGTTTTGTTGACGAAAGACCAAATGATCGAATCGGATTAGTAGTGTATGCTTCCGAAGCCTATACCAAAACGCCGGTTACAAGCGATAAGGCTATTATTTTGCAAGCTATAGAAAGCATCAAATACGACAATGTGTTGCAAGACGGAACGGGTATTGGGATGGGATTGGCGACAGCCGTAAACCGTTTGAAAGACAGTAAAGCTAAAAGCAAAGTGATTATTCTATTAACCGATGGTGTCAACAATGCTGGGTTTATTGAACCTGAAACTGCTTCGGACATTGCAAAACAATACGGAATTAAAGTCTACACAGTGGGTATTGGAACCAATGGCATGGCCGAATTTCCCTATGCGATTGCCCCTAATGGCCAATTTTTATTTCGCATGATGCAGGTAGAAATTGACGAACAGTTGATGAAAAATATTGCTCGAAAAACGGATGGAAAATATTTTAGAGCGACAAGTAATAATAAATTGGAAGAAATTTATGCTGCCATCAATAAACTAGAAACTACAGAAATTGAGGAGCTGAAATTTTACGATTACGATGAAAAATACAGACCCTTTGTTTGGTTGGCAGGATTTTTATTGTTGCTAGAATTGGGATTGCGAAATACGGTATACCGATCATTTATTTAAAATGGAATTAGACGAAAAAAAATATTTGTACTTACTTTTTCTATTGCCACTTTTGGTGCTGGTTTTTCTTTTCAATATGTATTGGAAGAGAAAAAAACAACGCGAATTTGGTGATTTAGATTTGGTGCAACGATTGAGTCCTGAGAGTTCGGTATTCAAACCGATATTAAAATTAGGCGTATCGCTTTTGGCATTAACGAGTCTGATTTTAGGCTTGGTGAATCCCAAAATTGGCACTAAAATGGAAACCGTAAAACGAGAAGGAATCGACATTGTTTTTGCGATAGACGTTTCTAAAAGTATGCTGTGCGAAGATGTCGCGCCTAATCGTTTGGAGAAAAGCAAGCAATTGGTTTCTCAAATTATCAATCAATTGGGCAATGATAGAATTGGGATAGTGGCCTATGCAGGAAGTTCGTTTCCGGTTTTGCCCATTACAACAGATTACAGTGTAGCTAAAATGTTCTTGCAAAGTATGAATACTGATATGGTTTCGTCTGTAGGAACCTCTTTGGATGAAGCGATTAAATTATCGGCTACTTATTTTGATGATAAAAAAACCAGCAAACTATTGATTTTAGTTTCCGATGGAGAAGACCATTCAGAGGGGGCAGAAGCCGCCGCAGAAGAAGCTAATAAATTAGGCATTAAAATCATTACTATTGGTGTTGGTACTCCAAATGGAGGCACTATTCCGTTACGCCGTAATGGTGTGATGGAAGGCTTAAAAAGAGACAACAATAACGAAGTGGTGATTACCAAATTGAACTCGGAAAGTTTGACCGCTATCGCAAAAGCGACCAAAGGCGGTTATGCCAATGGCGCCAATACCAAAGAGGTTATTGATTATGTGAAAAATGCTTTGAATAATATCGAAAAAACCGAATTTGAAGCCACCCAAATGGCCGACTTTCAATCGCAATTTCAGTGGTTTTTAGGTTTTGCCTTTCTGTTATTATTGGCTGATGTTTTTCTATTGGAACGCAAAACTAAATGGGTAAACCGACTCAATTTGTTTAATGAAAAGGAATAATAAAATGATGAAAAAGGTATTTGTATCGATTTTGCTAGTGTTTTCTTTGGCGATTACCGCCCAAGAGAAAGATGCTCTTTTGCCCAAAGCGAATGAAGATTTTGCTGCAAAAAAGTATGCCGATGCCGAAGCCAATTACCGAATTTCCCACTCTAAATTTCCAAGAAGAACCGTTGCAAACTACAATTTAGGCAATGCCATTTACCGTCAAAATCAGTTTTCGGAATCCAAGATTGCTTTTGCCAATGCATTAAAAAATATCAAAACCTATCCTCAAAAACACAAAGCTTTTCACAACTTAGGAAATGTGTTTATGAAGGAGAAGAATTATTCGCAAGCGGTTGAAGCCTATAAAAATGCGCTTCGTAATAATCCGGAAGACGAAGAAACACGTTACAATTATGCTTTGGCAAAGAAAATGCTAAAAGACAATCCGCCGAAAGACGACAAAAATAAAGACAAAAACAAGGACAAGAACAAAGATAAAAAGGACGACAAAAAAGACGGCGAGAATAAAGATAAAGATAAGAACAAAGACAAAAAAGACGACAAAAAAGACGGTGAAAAGGATAAAAACAAGTCGGATAAAAAAGACGATCCTTCTAAAAATCAAGGTCAGCCAAAACCAAATCCTGGCGGAATTTCGCAACAACGCGTTCAGAATTTACTAGATGCGGTGAACAATGAAGAAAAGAAAATTCAGAATAAAGTCAATGCCCAAAAAGTAAAAGGAAAACCAGTTCAAACTGAAAAAGATTGGTAAGTAATTTGAAATAAGAATACCAATAAAATACCCAATGAAAAAATACATACTATTATTATTAATTAGTTTTCAAGGACTTCTGGCTCAAGTACAATTTGAGGCAAAAGTCAGCAGAAACTCGCTCGGACTTAACGAAAGGCTTCGGGTAGATTTTATAATGAATGTAGATGGAGATAATTTTGTTCAACCTAATTTTGAAGGTTTTCGTGTAATTGCAGGACCCAGTCAGCAAATTAGCCAATCGTGGATTAATGGGCGAAGTTCTTTTGAAAAAATATATTCCTATTTTTTATTGCCTTTGCAAAAAGGGAATTTAGTAATCAAACAAGCGGTAATTGAGTTCAATGGACAATTGTATAAAACCGCTCCCATTCGGGTTACGGTTACCAATCCGGTGCAACAACAAGCTGATCCAAACGATCCGAATGCACCACAAATTTCAGCAGACAATAACATTTATCTCGTAGCTGATATTTCTAAAACTAATCCATACATCAACGAACCGATTACGGTAGTCTATAAATTGTATTTCAGTTATAATATTGGAATCACGAATTGGCGTGAATTGGACAAACCCAAATACAATGATTTTTGGAGCCAAAATATCGATATCAAACAATTGGTTGCCGAAGAAGGCCTGTTCAAAGGACAACGCTACCGTTTTGTTACTTTGCGTAAAACAGTATTGTATCCTCAAAAATCAGGGCGTCTAAAAATCGAACCTTTAGCTCTAGATATCGATGTGCAATTACCAACCAATCGTAGAGATATGTTTGGCCGAGTACTAATTACCGAAGGCAACAAACGCGTTTCGGCAGGTACCAAAACGATAACGGTAAAACCACTTCCAGAAGCAGGAAAACCAGAAGGATTTACTGGAGCAGTAGGTAACTTTGATTTTAAAGTAACGCCATCCAAAACCAATTTGAAAAACGGAGAAAGCTTAGATTTGGTCGTAAGTGTTAGCGGAAAAGGAAATTTGAAATTGTTTGATTTGCCAAAACCAGTAGCGCCTAATGCACTCGAAATGTATGATGCTGTTCACAAAGAACAAGTCAATACAGGCTTGTCTGGAATGACGGGAAAAATAGCAGACAGCTATACCATTGTGCCACAATACAAAGGAAAATATCCAATCAAACCCATGCAGTTTAGCTATTTTGATTTGGGTTCAGGGACGTATAAAACGATCACTTCAGAAGAAATACTAATTAATGTATTGGACGGACCAACTGCGTCTCAGGCTGTAGATTCAACTAATGGAGGCAATAAAAACAAAATTGAAAAACTAGAACAATTTAAATTCATCAAACTAAAAACCGAATTAGTTCCTTTAAAACAGCAAGATTTCTTTGGCTCATTAGGATACTATCTATTGTTATTATTGCCATTTATAGCTTTGCCGATTTTGGTGCTTTTGAGAAAAAGAAAAGAAGCGTTGGATGGTGATGTGACCGGAAACAGAATCAGAATGAACAATAGTTTGGCGAAGAAATATTTGTCAGAAGCTAAAAAACAAATCCAAAACAAAGAGCTGTTTTATGTGGCTTTGGAAAAAGCGATGCACAATTTCTTGAAAGCCAAATTACACATTGAAACTTCAGAAATGAGTAAAGACAATATTCAGGAATTGTTATTGTCTCGCAACGCCAATTCTGAAACGGTTACTGATTTTATTGCCTTGACAGAAAATTGTGAGTTAGCACGTTATGCGCCAGCTTCAAGTACGTCAATTCAAAATGATTTTGACAAAGCAGTGGTGATTATTTCAGCATTGGAAAAACAGATTTAACGGATAACGAAATGAAACATTTAATATATATAGTTGTATTCATCACTTCTTTTGGATTTGCTCAAAGCGGATTCGAAAAAGGAAATGTTTTGTATCAAAAAGGGCAATACGAACAAGCGATTCAGGCCTATGAAAGTGTGTTGGATTCGCATCAGCAATCAGCAGAGTTGTATTTCAATTTGGGTAATTGTTATTACAAATTGAATAAAGTAGCGCCGGCAATCTACAATTATGAGAAAGCGTTAGTCTTGGCTCCCGAAGATGCAGATATTACCAACAACCTAAAATTCGCTCAGAAATTAACCATTGACGAAGTAAAAGACGTTCCTAAAGTGGGCTTTGCTAAATTGCTTCGTGATTTCACGGGAATATACCATTTCAATACCTGGGCGTTGATTTCGGTCGTGTTTGGATTATTGTTCTTAGGTTTTTTTATTGGGTACTATTTTTCGCCATCCACCCGCTCCAAACGCATTTTCTTTTTTGGCATGTTTGTTTGGATTGTATCGCTATTAGTAAGTCTAGGCGCAGCTATTTTTGAAAAAAATCATTTTTTAAACGAACGACCAGCCATCGTTTTTGCTGAAGTTATAGAGGTGAAAAGCGAACCACAAAAAGCAAGTCCGGCAACTTTCACTTTACACGAAGGAACTAAAGTCTTTGTATTAGAAACCTTGGGCAAATGGAAAAAAATTCAACTAACGGATGGTACTGAAGGCTGGATTGAATCACCAGCAATTAGAGAAGTGAAATAAGATTATTAGGTTATTTTGTAGTCGCTTTTTGGTACAATTTCTGAATGGAAGGAAAAACAAAATCAGCGGTTTTTTGAATGGGATTAAAGAAAATGGATCGATCTAAAGTTTCTTTTTTAGCCAAAAAATGATTGTAGTTGATTTTCTCAAAAACACTAAATAGAATACTCACAATCAAAACCATTTTCAGAACTCTAAAAAAACCACCGCCTGCTTTATTAATCCATCCCAAATAAGCAAAACTGACCAATTTGGTCAAGAACTTTCCAGCTAAAGACACGCCAATTATAACCAACAAAAAAGTAAGAATAAAAGCAATCACTTGGATGGAATAAGGATTCCATTTTACAACTCCTGCTAGCGCAGTTTTTGCCATAGTCGAAAATTGGAAAGCCAAATAAATTCCTGCAATCAAAGAAAAAAAGGAAGCCAGTTCTACAAAAAGTCCGTTTTGAATTCCTTTGAATGCAGCATAAATCAATAATGCCCCTATAATAATGTCTAAAAATCCCATAGCTGTATTGAATAAAAGCACAAAGATAAAAGAATTGTCGATTGTCCATTCTCAATTTTCTACTTCTTATCTTTGCAGTTCAAATTTTGGTTTCGTTTTGCAGTTCGTAAACCGTATATCATAAATCGTATATCCAATGTCAAGAGACGCACAATTGAAAGAACGCTGGGAACAGCTTGTAACTATATTATCCGATCGGTTTTCGCAAGGTGAAGATTTAGATCTGGACGCCATCATTTACTTAATCGGAATTCAAGAATTGGGGCAAGTACACCGTGAGTTCAAGAAAGATGAAAAATTGAATTTAATGCACATTGCCATTTGTCGATTATTAGAACCATACGGCTATTACGAATTTGAATTTTTTGATGACGAAGGCTGGCCACATTACAAAGTGAAAGAAGAATTGCCGCCATTAAAAGCAGGCGAACAATCGGTTTTAATGAAAGAGGCGATTGTGAATTATTTCCTTGAAAGAGAGTTAATTCAATAAGAGTGATTAGTAATTAGTGAATTGTAATTAGTCCCAACTTAATCCGAATCACGAATTACAAATCACGAATCACTTAGCCAGGTTTTAGTTTTCACTAAAAAAACGTAATTTTGCACCTTTACCAATAGACGGATGATAGACAAGATAAAAGAATATATCAGCGAAGCACAAGGATTTTCGACACAAGATCCAGCAGAACTAGAAGCTTTCAGAATTAAATTTCTAGGAAGTAAAGGACTTTTGAAAGAATTATTTGCCGAGTTTAAAAATGTTCCTAACGAACAAAAAAAAGAATTTGGGCAAGTAATCAATTTACTAAAGACATCTGCTGAAGACAAAGTAAAGTCAATTCAGGATGCCTTAGAAAATAAAGAAGAAAGTAAAGGTTTTTACGGCGATTTAACACGTGCTGCAGAGCCCGTTTTGATTGGTTCTCGTCATCCAATATCCTTGGTCAAAAATCAAATTATCGATATTTTTTCTACCCTAGGTTTCAACGTATCTGAAGGTCCGGAAATCGAGGATGATTGGCACAATTTTACTGCTTTGAACCTGCCAGAATACCATCCGGCTCGTGACATGCAGGACACCTTTTTTATTCAAACGAATCCCGATATTTTATTGCGCACCCATACTTCATCAGTACAAGTGCGTTATATGGAAAATAACAAACCACCCATTAGAACTATTTCTCCAGGGCGTGTATTCCGTAACGAAGCTGTTTCGTCACGTTCTCATTGTATTTTTCACCAAGTAGAAGGACTATATATCGACAAAGACGTTTCTTTTGCCGACTTGAAGCAAACTTTATTGTACTTTACTAAAGAGATGTTTGGGAAGTCTAAAATTCGATTGAGACCGTCTTATTTTCCTTTTACAGAACCAAGTGCCGAAATTGATATTTATTGGGGATTGAAAACCGAAACCGATTATCGTATTACCAAAGGAACAGGTTGGTTAGAAATTGGTGGTTGCGGAATGGTAGACCCTAACGTTTTGAAAAATTGTGGCATTGATCCTGAAGAATACAATGGTTTTGCTTTCGGAATGGGAGTAGAGCGTATTGCAATGTTGCTGTACCAAATTGGAGATATCCGAATGTTTTATGAAAACGATGTTCGTTTCTTGGAACAATTCAAATCACTAGTATAATCATTTAATCACCCTTTTTGAAGTAACCTTTAGAAAGGGTTTTTTAGAATATGAAGAAAGATATAATCATCCCCGAAGTAGAAAATGTTTTCATGGCAGTCGTTCAAGAATGGAGCGATGAGTTTATGGAAAAAGTGTGGTATGCTTATTTAGTAAACGATTCTGATTTTCAACTAGACGG
>JAGOAF010000061.1 GCA_017984035.1 Flavobacterium sp. | reverse complement strand
ATAATTGCAATAGGTACTTTAGTAGTTTTAGTTTGTATAATCAAGTTCAAACTCCATTCAGTAATATCATTATTATTGGCTGCATTAGTAACATCCGTGTTGACTTCGGCAGATTTAATTTATAAGTATGCTATATACAAAGGGCTATCTACCGAAGAGGCAGTTGCATTGTCAACTTCTTCTATTGGAACCAGACTTGCGGATGCTTTTGGTAATACTAGTGGGAAAATAGGGATTTTAATTGCACTAGGATCAATAATTGGAACTGCTTTAATGAAAAGTGGTGGGGCGGAAAGAATTGTTCGCAGTTTTTTAGGATTGTTTGGTAAGAAAAATGCTTCTTTAGCTCTTATGAGTGGTAGTTTTCTTTTAGCGATCCCCGTTTTTTTTCAAACCGTTTTTTACTTAATGTTACCCTTGATTAAAAGTTTGGGAATTCATAATCCTAAAAAGTATAGTCTCTATTTAATGACCGTTATTGCCGGAGGAGTGATGGCACATTCATTAGTTCCCCCAGCTGCAGGTCCATTGTTTGTTGCTCAAGCTCTTGGGATTGATACAGGAACGATGATTGTTGGAGGTTTTATAGTAGGTATTTTTACTAGTTTATGTGGTTATATTTATGCCATTTGGGCAAATAAAAAGTGGGATTTGCCAATGAGAGATACTGCTGATGTTAGTATTGATGAATTAAAAGCACTTTCAGAGAAAGAAACCAAAGATTTGCCAGGATTATGGATTTCAATTTTACCAGTTGTACTCCCGCTATTTTTAATTACAGCAAATACTTTTTCAGACATTAGCTCTGATTTTACCTCTAATAGTAGTAATGAATTTCAAAATTATTGGGAATCCATTTTTTCAATTATTGGTGACCCTAATATTGCATTAGCAATTTCTGCAGCTATTGCTGTCATTTTATTATGGACAAGAGTTAATGATTCTAAATTATTTCAAAAACACATTGCAGAATCAATTAGTAGTGCAGGTGTGATTATATTAATAACAACTGCTGGAGGTGTTTTTGGCAAAATGTTGGAACAAACGGGTATAGGAATTAGTTTAGGAAATTTAGCTTCAAGTTATCAAGTTGCGGTTTTGCCTTTGGCTTTTTTAATTACAGCCGCTATTCGAACGGTTCAAGGTTCAGCTATGGTTGCTATGGTCACCGCTGCGGGTATTATGAGCGGTGTAATTGGTTCTGATCTTGGTTTTCATCCTGTTTATGTCGCATTAGCGATTGGTTGTGGGTCTAAGATTTTTACCTGGATGAATGACAGTGCTTTTTGGATTGTAACTGAAATGTGTGCCATGGAAGAAAAAGAAACGATTAGGCACTTTTCATTTTTATCTATGGTTATGGGACTTTCAGGATTGATTGCTCTAATGATACTTTCTACTTTTTTACCTTTAATTTAATTTATGAAAACCCCTATTAAACTTTTAAAAACCCAAGAGGAAGACAATGTCGCTATTGTTGTAGATCAAGAAGGATTAGATAAAGAAACTTGTATTGATGAAAATTTAATTTTGCAACAATTTGTTCCATTTGGACACAAAGTTGCACTGGTAGATTTTGCAATTAACGACCCTATAATTCGCTACGGTCAAATTATAGGTTATGCAAATCAATTGATTTCAAAAGGGGATTGGGTAAATGAAACCAAAATGAACTTACCAACACCTCCAGACATGCAATTTATTTCATTACCTGAGGTTAGCAATCCTAAAGTTGAGCCTCTGGAGGGATTTACTTTTGAAGGATATCGTAATGCGGATGGTAGTGTTGGAACCAAAAATATTTTAGGCATTTCTACTAGTGTTCAATGCGTTGCCGGATTGACAGAACATCTTGTAAAAAAAATTAAAGCAGAAATCCTTCATTTATATCCCAATGTTGATGATGTTGTAGCACTGAATCATACTTACGGATGTGGCATTGCTATAGATGCTCCTGCTGCAATTGTTCCAATTAGAACAATTAAAAATTTAGCTGCAAATCCAAATTTTGGAGGCGAGATTATGATTATAGGTCTTGGTTGTGAAAAATTAAGACCAGAAAATTTGCTTTCAAAAGGCGATGATGCTGATAATGATCAAAACTCGAGTATTTCCTATATGCAAGATGAATCATTTCATGGATTCAATGAGATGATTAAGGGAATAATGAAAACGGCTGAAATCCATTTGAACCGATTAAATAAAAGACAAAGAGTAACCTGTCCCGCTTCGGATTTAGTTGTAGGAATGCAATGTGGAGGCAGTGATGCTTTTTCGGGATTAACTGCAAATCCTGTAGCTGGTTTTGCTTCAGATTTAATTGTTAGAGCTGGAGGAAGTGTTATGTTTTCAGAAGTTACAGAAGTTAGAGATGCAGTTCATCTATTAGTACCAAGAACGGCAAGTCCATCTGTAGGTAGAGCATTATTAGATGAAATGAAGTGGTATGATGATTATTTACTGAACGGCATGGTTGATCGAAGTTCGAATACCACACCCGGAAATAAATTGGGAGGCTTGAGTACTATTGTAGAAAAAGCACTAGGTTCCATAGTTAAATCAGGAAAAAGTCAAATTATTGATGTTTTAGGACCAGGTGAAAAAATTCGTAAAAAGGGATTGACCTTCGCCGCTACACCCGCAAGTGATTTTGTTTGTGGAACATTACAATTAGCCTCGGGAATGAATATGCACGTTTTTATGACAGGTAGGGGAACTCCATATGGTTTGACTGTAGTGCCAGTTATTAAGGTTGGTTCAAATTCTAAATTAAGCCAAAGATGGTTTGATTTAATTGATTTAGATGCAGGACAGGTAGCTACAGGAACAAAAACAATAGAAGAGATGGGTTGGGAATTGTTTCATCTCATATTGGATGTAGCCAGCGGAAAGAAAAAAGTTGCTTCGGATATTTTAGGATTGCACAATGATTTGGTATTGTTTAATCCTGGTCCACTAACATAAAATAGAAATTAAGAAATTAAAATAAATAATCATGAATTATACAAGAATTACACAAGCGTTAAGTGATGGTTTGTTATCATTTCCCATCACGGATTTAGATTCCAATGGAAACTTTAATGCCGCTACTTTTGCTGAAAGATTAGAATCATTTGTTCATTATGAAGTCTCTGCAGTTTTTGTTGCGGGAGGTACTGGCGAATTTTTTTCACTTTCAAAAGAAGAGTATATTAATATTGTTAAGTTAACATCTAAAACAATTCAAGGAAGAGTACCCACAGTATCTAGTATAGGAAGATCTATTCCAGAAGCTATTGAATTTGCTAAAATTGCTGAAGAAGCGGGAATAGATGCTTTGTTATTGATGCCTCCTTACTTAACCGAGTGTCCTCAAGATGGGGTAGTTGAGTATGCTAAAAAAATCATTCAAAGTACAAGCTTACCAGTAATTTTTTATAATCGTGCGAATGGGGTTTTATCAGCTGAACATATAAAAACCTTAGCCGATTCTTGTCCCAATTTTATTGCATTAAAAGACGGAACAGGAAATATTGAAGCGTTAAATACGACTATAAAATTAATTGGAGATCGTTTAGTTTACATTGGTGGAGTTCCAACGGCTGAGATCATTTCAGAAGCGTATTTATCAATTGGAGTAAACACTTACTCTTCAGCAGTATTTAATTTTGTTCCAAAATTAGCGAATCATTTTTATAAATCACTTCGTGCAGGAGATATTGAAACTGTCAACAAAATCATCAAAGAATTCTTTGTTCCTTTTGTTAATTTAAGAAGTAAAAAACAAGGATATGCTGTTAGTTTGATTAAAGCGGGTTGTCAGTTAATTGGGAAAAGCGCGGGTGATGTAAGGTCTCCACTAGTAATGCCTACACCCAATGAAATGAAAGAACTTCAAATTTTGATTGACAAGGAAAACGCATTGATAAACTAATAATTAACTACACAATTACTACTATGAGTGCTATTGAAAAATTCCAAGCTATAAATCCATCCAACAATGAAATTCTTGAAGGGATTTATTTTAATTCTTCTGAAAGCCATATTAATGAAGTGGTTCACAAAGCACAAAAAGCTTTTGAAATTTACAGATTAAAAGAAAAAGAAAGTATTGCCCATTTCTTGGAAACTATAGGGCAAGAGATACTAAATTTAGGAGATGCTTTAATTGAAAGATGTCATTTAGAAACAGCTTTACCAATAGCTAGATTACAAGGAGAACGTGGAAGAACCATTGCGCAATTAAATTTATTTGCATCGGTGGTTAGAGAAGGTTCATGGGTAGATGCAAGAATAGATACCAGTATTCCGGATAGACAGCCACTTCCAAAGTCGGATATACGTCACCAATTAATTCCTTTAGGACCTGTTGCGGTATTTGGAGCAAGTAATTTTCCATTGGCATTTTCAGTTGCGGGTGGAGACACGGCCTCTGCATTAGCCTCTGGCTGTCCAGTAGTTGTAAAAGGCCATCCAGCCCATCCAGGAACTTCAGAAATGGTTGCAAACGCAATTCAATTAGCCATTCAAAAATGCGAGATGCCTGAAGCTACTTTTCAATTACTTCAGGGGAATAGCAATGTAGTAAGCGAAAATTTAGTAAAGCACCCATTAATTAAAGCGGTAGGATTTACAGGTTCATACCAAGGGGGGACCGCATTATTTAAAATTGCGAACTCAAGGCCTGAACCCATACCCGTATTTGCAGAAATGGGAAGTACCAATCCCATTTTTATTTTGCCAGGAGCTATAAAAGAAAAAGCAATTGAAATTGCTACTGGTTTAGCAGCATCAATTACCCAAGGGGTAGGTCAATTTTGTACAAATCCAGGATTATCATTTGTTTCATCAACAGAAAATACCTTGCAATTTTACGAACAACTGGAATCCAAAATTAGTGAAGTGTCAGCTGGAATCATGCTTACTCCAAATATCAAAAAAGCTTTTGACAATGGGGTAAATAAAATCAAAGGAATTAAACAATTAGAACATTTTGCATCTGGTATTGAAGGCGTTCAGCCTAACTCAGCTGTTGCTTGTTTATTTAAAACAACTGTAGAAAATTATTTCGAAAACGAATTATTGGCAGAAGAAAATTTTGGCCCTTCAAGTATATTGGTTGAAGTAAATTCAAAAGAGGATATATTAAAAGCTGCTAGAAATTTAAAGGGCCATTTAACGGCTACTGTTTTTGGAAATACGAACGATTTTGAAGAATACAAAGAGTTATTCTCCATTTTGGAACTTAAAGTTGGTCGAGTATTAATTAATGGTTATCCAACGGGTGTCGAAGTTTGTCATTCAATGGTACACGGAGG
>JAGOAF010000029.1 GCA_017984035.1 Flavobacterium sp. | reverse complement strand
TTCAGAGAAATCGCAAGTAATTGCTTTCTTGAAAACCTTAACGGATACGCAGTATTTAACTGACAAACGATTTTCTGAATATTAATTGTAATTGATTCTAATGAAAAAAATAGCATTTCTATTTATAATTCTTTGCCAATTGGCTAATGCCAATGAAAAAGATAGTTTGCAGTTTATAAATCCGTTTGCAAAATTCCATGATTTTATGGAAGACGATTGTGATGCTTGTGGATGTTCTGCAAGTGGTGGCAGCATGGGTTTTGCTTCGATGTTGAATTCTAATTTTGTTGGGGTACGTTATTTCAATCAACAGTACCAATCGACAGATGGCTTGTATAGTAATTCGCTTTGGTACAAAGAAAATTTCAATACTACTCAAGTTTGGGCTCGAATTCCCGTAAAGGAAGATATTCAAATTTCGGTTTTACTTCCGTATCATTCGCACAATAGGGACACTCCAGCAGGAAAGCAATCGATACGTGGTATTGGAGATATTACGTTATTAGCCATGTATCGTTTGTATCAAACCCATAAAGACAGCACTTATTTGGTTCACACTTGGCAAATGGGAGGGGGATTGAAACTACCCACAGGAAAATTTAACGAAACCAATTCAGGAGCGATCAACCCGAGTTTTCAAGTTGGAACGGGGAGTTGGGATTATCTTTTGGCAACCGAATACATTGTAAGAAGAAAGCAATTTGGACTGAATACGATGCTGAATTACGTCATTAAAACCGAAAATCAAAAAAACTACCGTTTTGGAAACCAATTGAACTATGCGGCAACATTTTTCTATTTATACGAAAAAGAGGCCTTGTCTTTTGCACCTCAATTGGGATTGGCTGGCGAAACGTATGCAAGTAATTACCAACACGGAATTCAATTAAAGGAAACTTCAGGCAATGCTTTGTTTGGCAAAATTGGTTTTGAAGTGGGGCGAAATGCTTTTTCGTTTGGTGCCAATGCCATGTTACCCATCAAACAAAATTTAACGGGCGGCAATGTGGAAGCCAATTACCGCTGGAGTATAAATTTGAATTATTCGTTGTAAAACAAAAAAAAGGAGCTTCAATTGAAGCTCCTTTTTTTTATCATTGCAAAATTAATTTATCCAATCAATTCCATTATTTTGCTATCTCCAGCCACACTAACTTTAATCAGTTTGTGTTGGGATAAACCTTTGGTGGCAGCATCCCATTTTTTACCGCTCAATTCTGATTTGGCTTTCAATGCACCCAAATCCATTTGGTTGTGGTTCGCTTTCAATAAATCAACGATTAACTTTTCTTCATCAGTCAATTCGATTTGAACTTGTTTTTTCTCTGGTCGCATTTGCGGGAAGAACAACACTTCTTGAATAGACGCATTGTTCGTCAAGAACATCATCAATCGGTCCATTCCAATTCCTAATCCAGAAGTGGGTGGCATTCCGTATTCCAACGCTCGTAAGAAATCCTCGTCGATCACGCCATTCGCTTCATCATCCCCTTTTTCGGCCAAACGCATTTGGTCTTCAAAACGTTCTCTTTGGTCAATTGGGTCATTCAATTCTGAATACGCATTGGCAACCTCTTTTCCACACACCATCAATTCAAAACGTTCCGTCAGTTCTGGATTGTCACGGTGTTGTTTACAAAGCGGACTCATTTCTTTTGGATAATCCGTGATGAAAGTGGGTTGGATGTAATTTCCTTCGCATTTAGCGCCAAAAATTTCGTCAATCAATTTCCCTTTCCCCATGGTTTCGTCCACGTCGATTCCCATGCCTTTAGCAGCAGCAAACAATTCCGCTTCTGACTTACCAGAAATATCAAAACCAGTAAACTGTTTGATAGCATCCGTCATAGTCACTCTTGCATAAGGCGCTTTAAAATTGATTTTGTGTTCGCCAAAAGTCACTTCACTTGTTCCGTTCACCCCAATGGCACAGTGCTCCAGTAAGTTTTCGGTAAAGTGCATCATCCAGTTGTAGTCTTTGTAGGCTACATATATTTCCATAGCGGTAAATTCTGGGTTGTGCGTTCTGTCCATTCCTTCGTTACGGAAGTTTTTTGAGAACTCATACACACCTTCAAATCCACCAACAATCAATCTTTTTAAATACAACTCATTAGCAATACGCATGTATAGCGGAATGTCAAGCGAGTTGTGGTGTGTGATAAATGGTCGCGCCGCAGCACCACCTGGAATCGGTTGTAAAACTGGTGTTTCCACTTCTAAATATCCTTTGTCGTTAAAAAACGAACGCATCGCATTGAACAATTTAGTTCTTTTGATAAAAGTATCTTTCACATGATCGTTTACGGTTAAATCCACATAACGACGACGGTACCTTTGTTCCGGATCGGCAAAGGCATCGTGGATTTTACCATCGGCATCCATTTTCACTACAGGTAGTGGTTTCAAGGCTTTCGCCAAAACCGTTAAACCGTATACGTGAACCGAGATTTCGCCAACTTGGGTTTTGAAAACCGTTCCGCGAATCCCAATGAAATCACCAATGTCTAATAGTTTTTTGAAAACCACATTGTACATCGTTTTTTCTTCATCATCCGAAATGTCATCTCTCGAAACATAGACTTGAATACGTCCTTCAGCATCCTTCAATTCGGCAAACGAAGCCTTTCCCATGATGCGTTTCCCCATCAATCGACCGGCTAAAATCACTTCCTTACCTTCGTATTTCTCGAAGTTAGCTAGGATTTCGCTCGAATAAGCGGTGGTGGTAAACTCGGCTGCTGGATAAGGCTCAATACCTAAATTGCGTAATTCGGTAAGTGCTTCTCTACGTAAAATTTCTTGTTCGGATAATGCCATTGTATTCGGTTTTTAAGAGCGCAAAGATAGTTAAATTTGAAAACGTAGCAATTTCAAAAATTGAAAAACATCCTAGTTTTTTCAGGAGCAGTTATTTTTGTTTTTTCATCTCTTTAGGTCCTGCTGTACGCTCTATTTTTTAAAGCTTGCACAGCTTTAAAAATATGCCGCTACTCCCGAATCTTCGGGAAGGGTTAGAAAAGGCGTTTTTATTTTCAAAACTTTGTACCTTTGGCTCGCAATAAAAAAAGGAACGATTTAAAATGAATTCGTACCTCGCAGTAACAAATGAACAAACAAATCCAATTATTCGATTTAGGAAACAAAGATTACAAGGCCACTTGGGAATACCAAGAGGAATTGTTCAAAGGCATTGTCGATCTTAAAATCCAAAATAGAAAAGACGAAACCAGCTTGCCAACACCTAACTATTTTCTTTTTGTAGAACATCCGCATGTCTATACTTTAGGAAAAAGTGGAGATTTGAGTAATTTGTTGCTTTCTGAAAAGCAATTGGAAGCCAAAGGTGCTACCTTTTATAAAATCAATCGGGGAGGGGACATTACCTATCACGGTCCTGGCCAAATCGTTGGTTATCCCATTTTAGACTTAGAAAATTTCTTTACCGACATTCATAAATACTTGCGATTATTGGAAGAAGCTATCATCTTAACGCTAGCCGAATACGGTTTGACTTGCGGAAGAAGCGATGGAGAAACAGGTGTTTGGTTGGGAGTTGGAACGCCTTTTGCTCGAAAAATTTGTGCGATGGGAGTTCGCGCTTCACGTTGGGTTACCATGCACGGTTTTGCCCTAAACGTCAATGCTGATTTGGGCTATTTTGACAATATCATTCCTTGTGGTATTCGTGGCAAAGCAGTAACGTCACTTAATGTGGAACTAGGAGTCGAAAAAGTAGATGAAGACGAAGTGAAAGCTAAAATTCTACATCATTTTGCTCAGTTGTTTGAATCGGAATTCGTGAACGGCGATTCGTGATTCGAAATAGGTCTCAGATTTAAATATCTAATTTTAATTGCTCAGGCAACAATCTAAAACTCATTCGGTGGTATTTAGTTACCCCGTATTTTCGGATAGCCTCCCGGTGTTCTTGAGTTGGGTAGCCTTTGTTTTGTTTCCAGTTGTACATGGGAAATTCCTCGTGAATTCGATTCATGTACTCATCTCGGTAGGTTTTTGCCAAAACTGAAGCGGCAGCAATACTCATAAATTTGGCATCTCCTTTTACAATACAACTGTGCGGAATATCTAAAACTGGTTTAAACCGATTGCCATCTACAATAATATATTCCGGTTTTGGATTCAAATTCAAAATGCTTTCTTGCATGGCTTTGATTGAAGCATTTAGAATATTGATTTCGTCAATGATAATGGGTTCTAAATGAGTAACTGCAAATGAAACTGCTTGTGCTTCTATAATAGGACGTAATTTTTCTCTGGCTCTTTCAGACAATTGTTTGCTATCATTCAAAATCGAATTCTCAAAATGGGCAGGCAAAATGACAGCGGCTGCAGTTACAGGACCGGCTAGACAACCACGACCAGCTTCATCTGTTCCGGTTTCCAATAAAAAGGATGAAAAATTAAGTGAGAGCATGGAATGTGTTTTGAATACAAAAATAATAGATGCTCAAGAATATACTAAAGATTTAAAATATTTTATTCTAGTTTTTATTCAATTAAAATAATAATGAAATAAAACACAATAAATTTTACATTATGTGTTTTTTTGAAGTTCAACAAATGTTAAATTAATTTTTTTCATATTAAATGTTTGTTTATTAAGAAATAATTAAGATTTTTGTTTCAACTAATTCAAAATTAATTTAACATGAAATTCAAAATGAAATGGATTTTCACGCTTTTAGTAGCGTTATCTGTACAGTTTTCTTTTGCACAAGAGAAAGCAGTTTCGGGAGTTGTTTCTGACGCTTCGGGTCCTATTCCAGGGGCTAACGTTGTAGTTAAGGGAACAAAAAATGGTGTTCAAACAGACTTTGATGGTAAGTTTTCTATCAAAGCAAAAACGGGAGATGTATTGGTAGTTTCTTTTGTAGGGATGCAAGAAGCATCTGCTAAGGTAGGAGCTACAAATACTGTAAACTTCAAATTGCAAGCAGGTAATGCACTTAACGAAGTAGTGGTTACATCATTTGGTATTAAAAGAGACCGTAAGTCTCTTGGGTACTCTACATCAAAGATTGATGCTGCTGAATTAACAGCTGCTAAATCGACTAACGTTACTAACCAATTATCTGGTAAAGTAGCGGGTGTACGTGTATCTGGATCAGGTGGTGCATTTACAGGTTCTAGTGTGATCATTAGAGGTTTTACTACTTTTACAGGAAGTAACCAACCTTTGTATGTAGTTGATGGTGTGCCTATTGATAATAGTGGTGGAGCTACTCCATTACAAACAGGACCTTCACTTTCAAACCGTGCCATTGATATTAATCCTGATGATATTGAAAATATCGTTGTATTGAAAGATGCAGCTTCTACAGCTCTTTATGGATCTAGAGGTGCTTCAGGTGTAATTTTGATCACTACTAAAAAAGGTCAAAAAGGTGAAACTTCAACAATTACTTTCAACTCAAGTACTAACGTTGGAAACGTAAACCGTTTACCAGAGTATCAAAATGAATATGCTCAAGGAAATAATGGTATTTATGGAAATGCATTGTCTACTTCATGGGGACCAAAAATCGCTGGACAAACAGTGAAAAATTCATTTGGTAATGATGAAATGTTACAAGCGTATCCAAATAACGTAAAAGATATCTTCAAAACATCTATTACGCAACAAAGTAACTTAAGTTTCAGTGGAGGTTCAGCAAAATCTACTTATAGAATTGCTTACGGAAATACTCAAGAGACTTATGTAATTGATAACAACAAGTTAAATCGTAATAACCTTACTTTTAGTGGAAGCACTCAAGTAAATGATAAATTGAATATTGGAGCTTCTATGGCTTATACAAACAATAATTCAAATAGAACCTTACAAGGGAATCAATTATCTAATCCTCTTTTTAGAGCATATATTACACCAAGATCGTATGATTTAACTGGTTTGCCTTTCGAAAATGCAACTGGAGGTCAAACTTATTTTGGAGGTGAAGATAACCCATATTGGACTATCAAAAACAACAAATACTCTGATAGAGTAAATAGAGTTATTGCCAATGTTAATGCACGTTATGAGTTTAATTCTTGGTTAAATGCTGATTTCAGAATTGGATCTGATTTTTATCACTTAAGAAGTAAAGGATTTGACGAAAAAGGAAATAGAGGTGGAGGATTTACAGGTTCTGCTGGAAATGGAGTTGGTGGTATTGTTGATGCTAATCAAAATGTTCACAACTTAAACTCTTACTTTACATTAAATGCAAACAAAAAATTTGGTGACTTTGCTGTTACTGGAAGTATTGGTAATGAATTTAACAGTAACCATAGTTTCTCATCTTCTGTATTCGGTTACGGTCTAGTTGTTCCAACTTTTAATAACATTAAAAATGCATTGACTTATGTTCCTTCAACGGGTACTTCAAATACTAAATTATTTGGTGTATTTGCCGATGTTGCTGTTGAATATAAAAAATTCTTATCACTTAACGTAAAAGCTAGAAATGACTGGTCTTCAACGTTAGCTGCAGATAATAATTCAATTTTTTACCCTGCAGTTTCAGGAAGTTTTGTTCTTACTGAAGCGTTTTCAGGACTTAAAAATGATAAAATTAACTTAATTAAATTCAGAGCGAGTGTTGGAGAAGTTGGAAAAGGAGCTCCTGCTTACGGAACCGATTCATACTTTGTTGGTGCTGGTGCATCAGATGGTTTTGGTCCAGTAATCAACTTTCCTTTTAATTCACAAGCTGGATTTACTTTGAGTAATACTGCTGGAAACAATGAATTAACACCTGAGTTTACAAGAGAGGTATCTTTTGGTGCTGACCTTGCTTTCTTTAATAATAGATTGACAGTTGATGCTACTTTGTACAACCGTAATACACGTAATGTAATTTTATATGTACCAGTTTCAGGAACATCTGGGGTTACGTCTGCTTTAAAAAATGCGGGTAAATTATCTACAAAAGGTTTGGAGTTGTTAGTTTCTGGTACGCCAATTAAAACAGCTAATTTCTCTTGGGATTTGGGTGTAAACTATACTCAATTTAAATCTATGGTAGATGAATTAGCTCCAGGAGTAACAAATATCTTTTTAGGAGGATTTACTACACCAAACATTAGATTAGTTGCAGGTGATGAATACGGACAAATTTACGGAAATGCATACCAACGTAATGCTGCTGGTAAATTGTTAATCAACCCAGCTACAGGTTTACCATTAGCTACTGCTGGTGTTCAAAAAATTGGAAATCCAAATCCAAAATTCACAATGGGTATCACAAATACATTTGCATACAAAAACTTAAGTTTATTCGTATTGTTAGATGTTAGAGAAGGCGGACAACAATATTCTAGAAATATTGCTGATGTTCAAAGAAATGGTGTTGCGATTGAAACAGCAGAGTTTGCAAGATTTAATGCAGATGGATCAGCTAACACACCGTATTTATACGAAGGTGTTTATGCTTCTGGTGCTAATGCTGGTCAACCAAACACTATTAAAGTTAATGCACAAAATTACTATGGTAATTCAGGTAAATATGTTGCTGCTGAAGGATATATCTATGATACATCATGGTTTAGAGTTAGAGAGATGGCTTTGAATTATAAATTATCTTCTAAAGTATTGGCTAATTCTCCTTTCAAACAAGTTGAGTTAGGTGTTTTTGGAAGAAACCTTTTCTTGAATGCTCCAAATTACCCACATTTTGATCCAGAGCAAAACGCTTTAGGTATTAGTAATGCACAAGGTTTGGAATTCAATTCATTGCCAAACTCTAGAACATTTGGTCTAAACGTTAATTTAGTATTCTAATTTTAAATTTGAATTATGAAAAATATAAAAAAATCAATAATTGCTTCACTATTCTTAGCTGCTTTTTTTACAAGTAGCTGTGAATTTGGTGATATCAATCAAGATCCAGACAACCTTATCGAGGCACCTATAGCACAACAACTTTCCAATTTAACTGTGAATGTTGGTTTTATGTCAGGTAGTGATTTAAATAGGTATTCCTCTTTAATCATGCAACAATATTCAGGACAAAGTACTGGTGCTTTGAATCAAACACAACAGTACGAACAGTATTTAATTACTGGTTCTGATCAAAATAACGTTTGGAATTCTATTTACGCAACTATTTTAAATGATGCGGAAAATATTATTACTACTGCGACTGCAACAAAAAGCCCTCACTATTCAGGGGTGGCTAAAATATTAAAAGCATATACGTATCAGATTGCTGTTGACACTTGGGGGAGTATTCCTTATTCTGAGACACAAAAATTGACTGCTAATACAAAACCAAAGTATGATGCGGATTCAGAAATCTATACTAATATTGTTAAATTATTAGATGAGGGAATTGCTGAAGTAAGTGCTACTTCTTCTACAATTTCTCCAGGAACAAACAGTAATATTTTTCCAGGGACATTTTCTACAACAAAAAACAACTGGATTAAATTTGCTAACACTTTAAAACTTCGTATTTTCTTGCATTACAGTGAGAAAGATGCTGCATTTGCAAAAAGTAAAATAGACGCATTAATTGCTGCTTCTGCTCCTTTTATTGCTAGTAATGCAGACAGTTTTAAAATGAACTTTGTTGACGCTGCTGGAGCTAGAAATCCGATTGATCAGTTTGAAACATCTAGACCTAATTATTTGGTTGCAAATGCTAAATTGGTAGGTATGATGAATGCTAAAACTGATCCAAGACGTCAGTTTTACTTTACTCAATTACCTGCTGCATCTGGTTTATACGTTGGTGCTGTAGGAGGTGCTGCATCTAATGCTGCATTATATTCTAAATTGCATACGTATTTAAGAGGAACCTTATCTGGAACTTCTTATTCTGGTGCTGCGCCAATTAGAATGCTAACTTTTGCTGAATACAACTTCATTAGAGCTGAGGCTGCTTTGAGATTTAGTTCTGCTGGTGATGCTGAGGCATTTTTCCAAGCTGGTATTAAAGCTTCTATGGAAGAAGCTGGAGTAGCTGCAGCTGATATCACAGCTTATATTGCTGCTAATGGGACATTGTCTGGATCTGCTGCTCAAAAATTAGAGCAAATTATTAATGAGAAATATATTGCTAACTACGGTGTGGTGTTAGAGCCATGGTCAGATTGGAGAAGAACAGGTTATCCTGCTATAACTCCTCCAAGTAATGCAGTAGTTTCTTTTGTTCCAAGATCTTTGTATTATCCTCAAAATGAAATTGATTTGAACGGAGGAAATGTAACTCAAAAATCAGGAATGAATGTTAAAGTATTTTGGGATACTAGACCATAATACTTTTGAATTCTATTTGAATTAAAATTTCAATAAATTTTAGACAGCAGTAAGCAGATGTTTACTGCTGTTTTTTTTATCCCCAATTATCAATTACCTTTGCGAAACTATTGAACTATAAATGTCTTACTTCATGAGAATGCCTTGTATTATTGTATTGATATTTTTTTCTTCTTTTTTGTTTGCTCAAAACAAATCTAGAGGGCTAGATTTCAATACTAAATATGAACGTAATTCAGATAGTTCGAAAACAAAACAACCCAAAAAAGTTGCAAGTATTGACTTGTATCGCACAATTACTTTAGAAAAGGACACTACTTATATTGATACGTCTTTGACGATTCAAAAAGAATACAGTCATAATTATCTTCGAAGAGATATTTTTGGTTTGTTGCCTTTTGCGAATGATGGTCAAACCTATACTACTTTAGATTATAGTTTGATCTCGACAACACCATTGCCTGAATTTGGTTTTACTGCCAAGCATTTTAATTTTATTGAAGCCAATCAAATTCAATATGCTTCAGTAGCAACTCCTACAACGGAATTGTATTTTAAATCTACCCAACAAAAAGGGCAGTCTGTAGATTCTTATATTGCAATAAATACGGCGCCTAATTTAAATTTTTCGTTAGCATATAGAGGTTTGAGATCTGTTGGAAAATACATTAATCAATTAGCAAGTATTGGTAATTTTCGTTTTACAGTAAGTTACCATTCATTGGATAAAAAGTATTTTCTAAACGCTCACTTTACTCAGCAGGATATTTTGAATGAAGAAAATGGAGGTATAACCACTGTTGATGATTTTGAAAGTGAAAATCTAGATTATAAAAACAGACAACGTTTAGAAGTATATCTAACTGATGCCAAATCTTTTCTAAAAGGGAAGCGACTATTTCTAGATCATAGTTATATGTTCAATAGGAAAAAAGGAGCTAATAATTTATATCTCAATCACCAATTCAATTATGAAAACAAGTTTTTTGAATACAATCAACTTACAGTACCTTCTAGCGCTAATGGTATTGTTGTCAATCGTTTCGGGGATTCATTTAGATTAAGCGAAATCAACGATCAAACTCGATACAATAAAATGTATAACAAAGTGGGTGTTGAATATGAAAATACTACAATTGGAAAGTTTCATTTTTTTGTAGATGATTTTAGATCGAATTATTATTACAATCAGATTCTTGTATTTGATGATCGAACTGTTCCTAATGCGCTTTCTATGAATATCAATAGTGCAGGGGGTCAATACCAATACAGAAAAAACAAATGGGATAGTTCTTTTTTATATTCTAGATCGATAACGAATCAATCCTTATCAAATTTAGAAGCTAAAATGCAATTTGATTTAAACGACGAAAATCAATTTATTTTTCAATATCAAAACGCAAATAAATTACCCAATAATAACTATAATCTTCATCAAAGTAGTTATGTCGCTTATAACTGGAGTAATGATTTTAAAAACGAAAAAATCAATTCGCTATCTGTAAGTGCTTCGACACCATGGCTATTTGCATCGGCACAATTTTCAGTACTGAAGGACCATTTGTATTTTAACGATGTTGCTACTATTACTCAAAAAAATGCTCAAACACAAATTGTTGCTCCAACACAGTATGCTGGGACAATCAATTACCTTGCTTTGAAAATGAATAAAGAGTTTAACTTTGGAAAATTTGCTTTTGATACGACTGTTTTATATCAAAAAGTAGGTCAAGACGAAGCTGTTTTGAATGTGCCAGAACTGGTAAATAGAAATACAATTTATTATACAGATTTCTTCTTTAAAAAAGCTTTGTTTTTGCAAACTGGGGTAGTATTTAATTATTTTACAAACTATTATGCTAATGATTACAACCCTGTAATTGCTGAATTTTTTGTACAGAGAGAAAAACAAATTGGGAATTATCCAATGTTAGATTTTTTTATAAATGCTAAAATTCAGCGTACGCGTATTTACTTCAAAGTCGAGCACTTTAATTCTTCTTTAACAGGAAATACTTTTTATTCAGCTCCGAACAATCCGTACAGAGATATGACTATTCGATTCGGATTGACTTGGAATTTCTTTGATTAATAGTAAACCTCTGGCTTATTTAATGAGCTAATACGATTTATTTTTTTTTGTATCTTAGTTTTTCATTTAAAAGCCCCCTGAATGAAAGAAGAATTACTACATTACCTTTGGAAATTTCAAAAGTTCAATACCTTAGATCTCAAAACTACTGCTGGTGAGGTCATTTTAATCGTAAGTGTTGGACAGTATTTAGAATTAGCAGGTCCTGATTTTTTTAATGCTCAACTAATCATAGGAAATCAAAAATGGGCAGGTAATATTGAAATACATATCAATTCATCGGATTGGTATCATCATCAACACGAACAAGACAGTGCTTATGAGAATGTAATTCTTCACGTAGTTTGGCAACATGATGCTGAAATTTTCAGAAGAAATAATATCGAAATTCCCGTTTTGGAACTTCAATCTTACGTTGATCCTAAATTGCTAAAAAGCTACACTGCCTTGCGATCCCCAAAATCTTGGATATATTGCGAAAACCAACTGGAGGGATTTCCTGATTTTATTCTAAATAATTGGTTGGAACGATTGTTTTTTGAACGTTTAGAACGAAAATCAAAACCTATTTTAGAATTGCTTAAACAAACGAATTCGGATTGGGAAGCAGTTCTATTCTTGCTTTTAGCAAAGAATTTTGGACTTAATACAAACGGCGAAAGCTTTTTAGCAATTGCAAATGCGATTCCATTCTCAGTAATTAGAAAGGAATCCTTTAATTTAGAAAATCTTGAATCCTTGTTTTTGGGCTCAGCCGGATTTTTAAATGGCACAGTTGAAGATACCTATGCTATTGACTTACAATTTAGATATCATTATTTATTGAATAAATACCAACTGGAGCGGCCAATCATTGCGAATGTTCAGTTTTTTAAACATCGGCCAGATAATTTTCCTACGATACGTTTGGTGCAATTAGCAGCATTGTATCATTCTAATCAAAATTTATTCTCCAATCTTATTGAAATGCGATCGGTAAAAAAAATAGAGACTATTTTATCCAGTTCTATTTCTCATTACTGGTTGACGCACTATCAACTGGACAGGTTGAGTCCATATAAAAAGAAACCGCTTTCCAATTCTTTTAAAGACTTACTAATAATAAATACTATTGTACCATTACAATTTGCGTTTGCCAAAAGTCAAGGTAGAGAAATAACCGAAGAGGTATTGCAATTGCTTAAAGAAATTAAAGCTGAAAAAAATACGGTTTTGGATAAGTTTAAGTTAGTTGGTTTTTTGGCTAATAATGCTTTTGAGAGTCAGTCATTACTACAGTTAAAAAATGAATATTGTACTAAAAGCAACTGTTTGCAATGTGCTATAGGGATTGAATTGTTACAACAAAAATAGTGTTAGAACTCATTTATTTTGTTTAATTTTGACGGTACTATGATACAATTAAATCAAATCAAATTTTTCTTTGAAAAACATGGATTTCATGTTTCTTCTCGATTGGCAGATGCATTAGGTATGCGGGCAAGTAGCGTGAGAATTTTTTTTATTTATTTGTCATTTGTCACTGTCGGATTATGGTTTGCAGTGTACTTAATTTTAGCTTTCTGGATGCGTTTGAAAGATTTGATTCGCGCCAAAAGAACTTCCGTATTTGATATATAAACATAAAAAAAGCTCTAGTATTACTAGAGCTTTTTTTATGTTTATGTGAAGTTTTATTGTTCTACTTCATCATTGTTTAATTTTGAACGTTTTTTACTGTATCCGAAATATACTAAGATACCAATTAATAACCATGCTCCTGAAAATAATTGCGCTTTTAGACTCAAATTAACCATTAGGTAGGTATTAATTAAAATTCCACAAACTGCAATTACCGGCAAAGCAGGAACTTTAAATGTTCTAACTAAATCAGGTTGTTTAACTCTTAGAATCCAAACAGCAATACAAACCATTGTAAAGGCAAATAAGGTCCCGAAACTTGTCATATCTGCTAATTCATTTATAGGTGTAAAAGCAGCCACTACAGCTATAATTCCACCCAATATCATTAAGTTAGTTTTTGGTGTTCCAGAAATAGGATTTACTCTTGAGAAAACTTGAGGAATCAATCCGTCTTTAGACATTCCTAAAAAGATTCTAGATTGTCCCATAATCATTACCATTAATACAGATACTAAACCAACTGTAGCTGCTATTGTAATAATTAATCCTGCCCAACCTTGACCAGCAATATCAAAAGCATAGGCTACTGGAGCTTTTATTGCGTCTGGATATTTTCCTAGTGGGTTAAAGTCTTGGTAATTCATCATTCCAGTTAATACTAAAGAAACCAAAATGTATAAAGTGGTACAAATTAATAAAGATGCAATAATAGCAAATGGCACATCTTTTTTAGGATTGATTGCTTCTCCAGCTTGAGTAGAAACAGCATCAAAACCAACATATGCAAAGAAAATAGCTGCAGCTCCAGATACAATTCCGGTTAAACCATAAGCATTATGAGTAGTTTCTTTTTCAATGATTTGAGTAGCTTCAGGAATAAAAGGAGACCAGTTATCTAAATTAATAAAAAATGCACCTGCAATAATTACAAACAATACTGCTGAAACTTTCAAAATTACAATCATATTGTTGGCTTTAGCAGCATTTTGAGTTCCTTTAATTAAAATTGAGATTACAAATAATACAATTAAAAATGCGGGTAGATTCATTGAAAAACCTTCTCCAGTGTAACTAGCAGGATCTGTGGTAAGCCAATCCGGTAATGAAATGCCAAACTTTAAAAGCAATTTATTAAAATAACCTGACCAAGAAACGGCTACCGTCATAGAGCCCATGGCATATTCCAGGATAAGCCCCCATCCAATAATCCAGGCAAAAATTTCCCCAATTGTTCCATAAGCATAAGCATAAGCAGATCCTTCAACCGGTAAAATAGAAGCAAATTCAGAATAACAAAGGGCAGCAAAAACACAGGCGATACCTGCAATGATAAATGATATTGCTAAAGCTGGTCCAGCATGGTAGTAAGCTCCTGTTCCAGTTAGAACAAAAATCCCTCCTCCAATAATGGCTCCAACACCAATAGCTGTAAGGCTCCATTTTCCTAGAACCCTCTTTAAAGTACTTTTTTTCATATCAGCTTCAAAAGCCGAAATAGGTTTAACTCTCCAAATTGACATGGTTATGTAAGTTTTAGTTATTAGATTCCAAATGTATAGTTTTTTATAAAAAATAAAAACAATAAATGTCTTTAAAGTTGTAAATAATTGAAGATTGTAATGGATTAACTCTTTTTCTGTGTTTTAATGCTTTGTGTCCAATCTTATTTTTTTTATTTTTACGTACCCAAATTTAAGCATCCCAATCTATGAATTTTAAATCCCTTTTCTTTTTTTCAAAACTCCAACGCAAAGGACTTGTAATTCTTTTCATATTTATTTTACTTTTTCAAACGGCTATTTTTTGTTTGGATTTTAATATTTCAGACCCAACTAGCCCTGAAGAAGAAAAATGGCTGGCTGTCCAGTCTGAAATCGATAAAGCAAAAAAAGATTTTTCTAAAAATGCCCAAAAAATGTATCCCTTCAATCCTAATTTCATTTCGGATTATAAAGGGTACAAATTAGGAATGACTACGGCAGAAATCGATAGATTGCTTGCTTTTCGAAAGCAGCGCCGATTTGTCAATTCTGCCCAAGAATTTCAGCAAGTAACAGGTGTATCGGATTCCTTATTGAAAACTATGGCGCCTTACTTTAAATTTCCGGATTGGGTATCTAAAAAAAGGCAAAGGTTTCCAAAATTAACGACGAATGATTTTGTTTTTCCTAAAAAGAGAAAAATAAGTATTCAAGATATGAATACTGCAACTTCAGCAGACTTAGAGCAGATTTACGGGATAGGAGATGTGATAGCACAGCGAATTCTTAGTTATAAAAATCGTTTTGGTGCTTTTGTGTCGATGGAACAATTACTTGAAGTCTGGGGGCTTTCTGCAGAAGTTGTTTCGAGTCTACAAGAGCATTTCGAGATTAAAACGCAAACAGGAATTAAAAAAGTCAATATAAATAACGCGTCTTTAAAAGAATTAGCGGAGTTTCCTTATTTCAAGTATCCTTTAGCAAAGCAGATTGTAATTTACAGGAGTATGAATGGCGCTATTAAAGAAACTGAGGATTTAACAAAAATTAAGGGAATGCCTAACGATAAAATAAAAATAATCGCACTATATTTGGAATTCTAAAAAAAAGAATTAATTCTTTAAAATTTAATTTTCACCAATGAATTCCATGTATTTCACAGAAGAACATCAATTATTTAGAGCAAGTTTTCGCGATTTTTTACAAAAAGAAGTTGTGCCCTACATTGAACAATGGGAAAAGTCAGGGACGATAGATCGTTTTATTTGGAAAAAATTTGGAGAAATGGGTTTTTTTGGAATCAATTATCCTGTGCAATACGGTGGAATGAACTTGGATTTATTTTACACAGTTATTTTTCTAGAAGAACTTCAAAAAATCAAATCTTCTGGATTTGCCGCGGCAATGTGGGCACACGTTTATCTCGCAATGACGCATTTGAATGCTGAAGGCAGTGATGCCATAAAGGAAGAATATTTAACAGCAAGTATCAACGGAGATAAAATTGGAGCCTTGTGTATTTCAGAACCTTTTGGAGGAAGCGATGTGGCAGGAATGAGAACCACTGCGGTTAAATCGGGAGACAAATACATTATTAATGGATCTAAAACGTTTATCACAAATGGGGTGTACGCTGATTATTATATTGTAGCGACTAAAACTCAACCTGAATTAGGAAATAAAGGAATTAGTGTGTTTTTAGTAGATACCAATACGCCAGGAATTTCTAAAACCAAATTAGATAAATTGGGTTGGAGAGCTTCTGATACTGCCGAAATTGCCTTTGATAATGTTGAAATTCCTATCACAAATTTAATGGGAGAACCGAATAAAGGGTTTCCTTATATCATGCAGCATTTTGCTTCGGAACGTTTGATTATGGCTATCAATGCACATGCAAGAGCCGAGTATGCAATAGATTATACTATTGAGTATATGGAACAACGTCAGGCTTTTGGGACAACAATAAATAAATTTCAAGCATTACGTCATACTTTAGTGGAGCACGCAACCGAAGTGGAGCATTGTAAAATATTCAATTATGCAGCCATGGCTCGTTTGAATAAGGGTGAATATGTTGTTAAAGAAGCGACAATGGCCAAGCTTAAATCTACCAAAGTAGCTGATGAAGCGATTTACAGTTGTTTGCAAATGTTGGGTGGATATGGTTATATGGAAGAATACCCGTTGGCTCGATTATTTAGAGATAGCCGTTTAGGTCCAATTGGTGGAGGTACTTCAGAAATTATGAAGGAAATATTGTCCAAAATGATATTGGATAAACAAAATTATAAACCAGCAGTGGAATAATTTTTAATTTATAGTTTTTAATTCGTATTTATTTTCTACATTTGCAGCCTTAACGAGAGGAGGTGTCTATATTATGTTAATTATACCAATTAAAGACGGAGAAAATATCGATAGAGCATTAAAGCGCTATAAAAGAAAATTTGATAAAACAGGAACTGTTCGTCAGTTGCGTGCGCGTCAAGCTTTCATTAAGCCTTCTGTAACGAATAGAATGAAATTCCAGAAAGCGGCTTACATCCAAAACATGAGAGATAATTTAGAAAGTTAATATCTAAATTAATTAAATACTAACCGTTAGTCATTGAAATTGTATAATTTTGATGCTAACGGTTTTTTTTATGAAGAATAACAAAGAAGCATTTAAAGAGTACCTGCAGTTAGAGAAAAAATATTCTCCTCATACTGTCCTTGCGTATTGTAATGATATTGTTTCTTTTGCAACGTTCAATTCTCTACATTTTGACCAATACGAAATTGACCAAGCTAATTATAACCAAATTAGGAGTTGGATTGTGTCTCTAGTGGATGCTAATGTGTCTAATGTATCTGTGAATAGAAAAATAGCTTCGCTAAAAGCTTATTATAAATTTCTATTGAAGACAAAACAAATTGAAGCGAGTCCGCTTTTAAAGCATAGTGCGTTAAAAACTCCAAAAAAAATCCAAATCCCATTTTCTGAAAAAGAAGTCGAAGCAGTTTTGATGTTTATGCAAAACCCAGTTGGTTTTGAAGCGGTCCGTGATAAGTTGATTGTTGACCTATTATATACAACAGGGATGCGAAGAACTGAGTTGATTCATTTAAAATTAGCTAATGTTAATTTTGGGGCTAGTACAATTAAAGTTTTAGGTAAAAGAAACAAAGAGCGAATCATTCCAATTCTACCTGTAATTAATTGTCAATTTGAGAGTTATCTTAAAGAACGAACTGGGTTGGAAAATGTAATCGATGAAGAGTATTTTTTTCTTTCTAAAAAAGGCTTAAAAATAAATGAATCTTTTGTGTACCGATTAATTAATTCGTACTTTAGTACTGTTTCCGAAAAAGTAAAAAAGAGTCCGCACATATTACGTCATACGTTTGCTACTCATTTATTGAACAACGGAGCCGATTTGAATTCAGTCAAAGAATTATTAGGGCATTCTAGTTTGGCATCGACACAAGTATACACTCATAATAGTTTAACTGAACTGAAAAAAGTATACAAACAGGCGCATCCTAGAAATCAAAAATAATTCTAATTGTTTAATTATTAATTAATTGATTATGAAGGTAAGTGTTCATGCGGTTAACTTTACAGTTGACAGAAAGCTAGTTGATTTCATTCAAGAAAAAATGGATAAATTGGAAAAGTATTATGATAAGATTGTTTCTTCAGATGCTTTTTTAAAAGTCGAAAAAACGAGTGATAAAGAGAATAAATGGGTAGAGATTAAGATTAATGTTCCGGGAGACGAGTTTGTAGTCAAAAAACAATGTAAAACTTTTGAAGAAGCAGTCGATTTGGCAACAGAATCATTAGAACGTTTGTTAGTAAAAAGAAAAGAAAAAATAAGAACATCGGTTTAAATTGAAATTTTTTTCAAAAAATGTTTTGAAAGAGAGATAAAATCTATACATTTGCAGTCCGTTAGAAATAGCGGGCTTTTTTTATTGAAATTGCCAGCGTAGCTCAGTTGGCTAGAGCAGCTGATTTGTAATCAGCAGGTCGTGGGTTCGAGTCCCTCCGCCGGCTCTAAGTCGGATGATTTCAAAAAATAAAAAAAGTTAGGGGAGATACTCAAGCGGCCAACGAGGGCAGACTGTAAATCTGCTGTGTGAACTTCGCAGGTTCGAATCCTGCTCTCCCCACAAAATTTTCAGAAATGAAATTTTTATAAAGCTTGCTTT
>JAGOAF010000060.1 GCA_017984035.1 Flavobacterium sp. | reverse complement strand
TTGAAGGAAATCAAAACCGAAAGTAAATAGATGAGTACCTGAATTGTAAGTCGCAATTTGGTTCAAGTTAACTTGATACGAATAACCAAAGTAAAAAGTTGCTTTTTTAAATCCTGTCATCGGACCTATAGTCAAAGGTTTTACTGCTTGGTCGTTTATCAATCGATGCGAAACTCCTAACCAATAATAATTACCATCCTTAATGTAACGCCTGAACTTTATATTCATATCGGTCGTCGAATGTCTGACTCCATTTATAATCCGATGGTAAATAGAAGGTTCCCATTCCACATTTTTTTGGGTACTGTTTTTTATTAAATACCCTAAATACAACTGGTAATTCAAACCCCAACTGGTTGCGGTTTGTGCAAAATTAGCTTTCGTTTCAGGAACAATAGTAGAGGCATTGAAACTTATATAGAATCCCCTATTGCGATATAAAAGACCTACGCCAACATTGGAATTATGATTTGCTTTATTATCAACAATGCTAGGGTCTAAAATTGGTGTTTGGAGAGACCTATTGAAAGGACTATTGTCAATTTTAAAAGTATTTAAATGATACGATAATCCGAATGTCAAATACTGTTGGGTAGCAACATCTATAATAATATGATGGGCAAAGGAGATCGTGGCGCCCAATTGAGACGTATTTCCATTACTGTCATTGTAGAGCGAAATTCCTATTCCGGATTGATTCCATACTCTAAAGTCCGCATAAAGGGATTGGTTTTTTGGAGCGTCTTTGATTCCCACCCATTGGGTTAGACCGTTGGCGCGAATTCTTAAATTATCTCCAATTCCAGCAAAAGTTGGCGAAACTATAAAATGGTTGTCGGCTAAATAGGGTGAAAATACAGGCAGATACAATTCTTGGCTAAAGCCAAAAAAACAAAAAAATTGCAGGCTAATAATAAGTGTCGTTTTTTTCATTTGGATTGGTTTAAAGAATTATCTATACAATGTAAAATGACCCACAAATTCCCTCTCGTCTTTTGAATTGTTCAGTTTCAATATATACCAATAATCGCCCGCAGGAAGTAATGCTCCTTGGTATGTTCCGTCCCAAGATTGCCCAAAACGAAAAGCGCCTAGTGCTACGCCTTGGCGATCTAAAATAAAGAATGTCAAATTGTTATAATTGACGGCACAGCCTGGTGCCCAAGTGTCGTTTATTCCATCTCCATTTGGAGTGAAAAAATTCGGCGGGCATATATCCGTGTACTTGAATTGTTGAGTAACTGCTGCAGTACACCCATTGGCGTCTTGAACGGTGACCAAATAATCTTGGGTATTGAAATAATAATAGCTTGGAATATCATCATAATATTCGCCTTCGAAAGTGAATTTATAATTGCCACTACCCCCTTTTGGTACTGCTATTATTTCGTTTAAACCTCCCTCTTTTAAACTCAACTGCAAGGGTTCGACTTCGTCAATAATGATGCGTTTTGACATGGCGGGTGTACAATCGGCACTTTCTGCCTTCACTATGTATGCCCCCGGCCCAAGATGAGTAAAAACACCAGAGGGTTGAGATGGCTTTATCGTGTTCCCAATGTCGTCTAACAAACTGTAGCGGTAACTACCTAAACCTCCTAAGGCGAGGGCTGTAATTGTCGCTGTAGTATCTCCATTACATTTAATTTTTGCTAACGATGTGTCAAGCTCAACGATTAAACCTGGGATCGTATCTATAATGATGTCATTCGAGATAACACTGCATCCTTTAACGTCTTTGACATATACTTTGTAAGAGCCAATCCCGGCATTTATTTTTTGGGGTGTGTCAAACAAGGGGTTAGAAAATATTGCGCCGTCTCTACTATAACTGTACCCTGATGTACCGCCCGAAACCACTAATTCCATTTCCGGTAGTATCCCGCAATTTAAAGGCGTAATTAAAGTTAAATTAGCAATTAGTGGTTCGGGTTCTATAACAGAGATTTTATGGGTAATGATGCATCCTGGATAATTATTTAAAGCGGCTTGTACTGTATAGATTCCTGCTTTTAATCCGGAAAAGTGAGGCGCTTCTTGAAAATTAATATTATCAATACTGTAGCTATAGCCGGAGCTGTTTGCGGTAGTACTTACTGCGCTGTCCATATGAATTCTAATCCCGCCGTCGTTTCCTCCATGACAACTTACCTCAGATGATACAAATTGCAATTCAGTCCCTGCTATTGGAGAGGCAATGGAAACATCAATTTCCTCAAAACAACCGGTTGATTTATCATCAACCCTAAATCTATAAATTCCTGAAGAAAGACCCGTAAAAACTGGATCAGTAGTGGTTTGACTTCCGTTAATTTGGTATTCAAAATTAGAAGAACCTCCCTTAGTTGCCAAAGCTACGCTACCATTGTTGGAGTTGCAATTGGGCTGAGTGACAGATTGTATTGAGAGCACTAAAGGCGGATAGATTGTAATTGTTTGCGAACTTTCACATGCAGTACTGTCTTGTATTTTAATGTTATAATCTCCTGAATATTGATTGAAAAACGTATGTGGTAAACTTACCGTTTCAAAACTGGCGCCATTTCTGCTTAAAATATAAGGAAGGGTTCCTGGTGTGGTGGCTTCTATTTTTAATTCGAATTTTCCCTCGGAGGCACAAGGGTTAACGACCGTCAGTTGAATGGTTGGATTTGGGTTTTTAGTCACTGTCTGAACCGATGACACTACAATTCCCAATTGATCTCTAGCAAAAACAACATACGTCCCTGCTGCAACATTAAATGTGTTCGAGGTATTCCAGCTTCCTGTAGGGGTTGGAGGTGGGGGCGGGATGGAGAAGTTACCAGATGGTAGTGCCGCAACTATTTGATATTCATAGGGGGCAATTCCGTTTTTTGCTTGTGCCAAAATTATTCCGTTCTGATTGCAATTAGCATTTTGTAACACCTGAATGGTAATGCTTAATTCTGGATCGGCTCCTCTAGAAGAAAAAGCTAGTACCGAGAAGTACATGTCGGGTGAAGGGTGCTCAAAATGGGCATAAAGCGAATTTGTCATTGGCATAGCCAAAAACAAAAAAGCCAACATTAACTTTTGTGTAGATAACATCATGGGATGGGGGCTTTTAGAAATTCTATTTAAATAGAATGGGTTAAAAAGGGTTTGGGGTTAATGGGTGTTGCAAAAGGGTATTGCAATTAAGGGAATCTTGCATTTAGAAATTTCTTTTTTTGATCCCAAAACAATAGCGGAAAGGAACAAAAAAAGCGAACAGATAAGGGATACTTGTGCTTTCATGTCTTGCATTTTAAGTTGTACGATAATCATGAAATGGGTGGGTAGCTCCATTTCATAAAATAAAAGTAAGTTTTTTTTTGAAACGGTGGTTCTTGTATTTAAAAAAATGGTTGCGGTTTTTACCCCCTTATGCTGTTTTATAAAAACAACTGCCCAAAAAGTTTAGAACCTAAAATTTTTGACTCTCTCATTTTCTGCTATCTTTGCTTTATGCAATTTTCAGAAATTTTAGGGCAGGAACACATCAAAAGTCATTTGACAAAAAGTGCCGATTTAGGTCGAATTCCGCATGCCCAATTATTTGTAGGTCCCGAAGGAAGTGGCACACTTCCAATGGCTGTTGCTTATGCGCAATACATTCTGTGTGGGAATGCCCAAAATGAAAATGGAGGGGGAAATGAATCGTGTAACCTCAAATTTGATAAATTATCCCATCCTGATTTGCATTTTGTATATCCAACCGTAGCAACGGAAGATGTAAAAAGCAAACCTAAAAGCATTGATTTTATTGGAGATTGGAGAAATTTTGTTAGCCACAATCCCTATGGAAGTTTGTTTGATTGGTACACTGTTTTAGGTGTCAATAACAAACAAGGCGAAATCCGTGTAGATGATGCTCAAGAAATTTTAAAGTCTTTGGCGTTAAAATCGTACGAAGGTGGATATAAAATTATGATCGTTTGGATGGCTGATAAAATGAATATTGCGGCCTCAAATAAATTGCTAAAACTGCTCGAAGAACCGCCTGAAAAAACCATTTTCATTCTTATTGTTGAACAAGAAGAAGATGTAATTCAAACGATTCGTTCCCGTTGTCAAGTTCTTCATTTTAACGGATTGCCCGAAAGCTGTATTGCAGAAGCTTTGGTTGCCAAAAAACAAATAGAGCCTAAACAAGCCGCAACTATTGCCCATCAAGCTCAGGGAGATTATAACAAAGCCTTACATTTAGCACAAAATGACAAAGACGAGTATCCCTTCGATGAATGGTTTGTAACTTGGGTTCGTGCCGCCTTCAAAGCGAAAGGCAATGCTGCTGCTATTCAAGATTTAATTCTGTGGAGTGAGCAAGTAGCTGGTTTGGGTAGAGAAACGCAAAAGAAATTTTTAGAATTTTGTATTGAGATGTTTCGCCAAGCTTTGTTATTGAATTATGAAAGCCCGAGTTTGGTCTATTTGGAACCCACGGTCGAAAAATTCAAATTGGCAAATTTTGCCCCTTTTGTGAATGGCAACAATATTCACGCTATTTTCAAAGAAATATCAGATGCTATCTATCATATTGAACGCAATGGTAACGCCAAAATTATCTTGACCGATTTATCTATACAACTAACCCGTTTAATCCATAAAAAATAAAGATTATGAATAATGTTGCATCCATCTTAATTTTAGTTTTTTTAACCATTACCTTTTTACAATCAGGATATGATAAAATCTTTTATTGGAAAGATAATGTGGAATGGTTAAAAGGGCATTTTGCTAAAACACAATTAAAAAACCATGTGCCGTTAGCACTTTTACATGTTTTAGTTTTAGAATTAATTACTACTGTTTTATGCGCTGTTGGCGCCATCGAATTACTACTCAACAGCGGAAGAACCTTTGGGTATTACGGCGCTGTGTTTTCTTGCATCACATTAATGATGCTTTTAATAGGGCAACGTTTAGCCAAAGATTATGACGGAGCAAGAACAATAGTTATCTATTTTATTCCCGCTGTAATGGCGGTATATTGGCTTAATTAAACCCCTATGATGACACCCAAACACCCTTCAGAATCCTTAACGGTTTTAACTGACTTAGTTTTACCAAGTGAGACCAATCATTTGAATAATCTATTTGGCGGCGAATTATTAGCTCGAATGGACCGAGCCGCAAGTATCGCTGCTCAACGCCATTCTAGAACTATTTGTGTTACGGCATCGGTAAATCATGTGGCTTTTACCAAAGCGATTCCGTTAGGAAGTGTAGTCACGGTAGAGGCTAAAGTGTCTCGTTCTTTTAATAGTTCCATGGAAATCTTTATTGATGTTTGGATTGAAGATCGATCCTCTGGTAACAAAACAAAAACCATGGAGGCCATCTATACTTTTGTGGCCGTTGATGCTACCGGAAAACCAGTTGAAGTTCCGCCAATTATTCCGCAAACCGAATTAGAACAACAACGCTATGACGCTGCATTGAGGCGCAAACAATTAAGTTTAGTGTTAGCTGGCAAAATGAAGCCAAGCGAGGCCACTGAATTAAGGGCATTGTTTA
>JAGOAF010000028.1 GCA_017984035.1 Flavobacterium sp. | reverse complement strand
TTGGTCATACTAAAAACGAAGTAAAACCACAAGTAGATATCTACAACGTAAACGGAAAAGATATCATCATCTTGGCCGAAGGTCGTTTGGTGAACTTAGGTTGTGCTACAGGTCACCCAAGTTTTGTAATGAGTAACTCGTTTACAAACCAAACTTTGGCACAAATCGAATTGTGGAAAAACAGCGCAGCTTACAACAATGACGTGTACATGTTACCAAAACACTTGGATGAAAAAGTAGCGGCTTTACACTTGGCTAAATTGGGTGTAGAATTAGAGACATTGCGTCCAGAACAAGCAGCTTATATTGGTGTGGAGGTTCAAGGACCATTCAAACCAGAGTATTACAGATATTAGTCAGACGGCTTAGACTTTTTAGAAAGTTAGATTTTTAGATTAAAAAACCCTTACAGCAATGTGAGGGTTTTTTAATGGGTATTATTTTTATATTTGTTCTATTAACAACTAAAACTAATGTTATGGAAATGAATTTTATTTCGCCTGTTGTGGCGGCTTTTACTACTTTGTTAGTAGGTTTTGTATGGTATCATCCTAAGGTTTTTGGAACGGTATGGATGAAAGAAACGGGATTGACCCAAGAAGAATTGCAAAAAGGGAATATGCTTAAAATCTTCGGATTAACATTTATATTTTCTATTTTTATTGGTATGGTTATGCAAATGCTATCGATTCATCAAATGGGTGCCATGAGCATGGTCGGGGGTTTTGATAAAGTTGCCGAAGCTAAACCTTCTTTTGCTGCATTTATGGCAGATTATGGTACGGTCTTCAGAACAGCCAAACATGGGGCTTTTCATGGATTATTTACTGGTATTTGGTTTGCTTTCCCAATGATTGCTATCAATGGCTTGTTTGAAAGAAGGTCTTGGAAATACATTTTTATTCATTCGGGCTACTGGATGGTTTCTTTAACGATTATAGGAGCAATCGTTTGTGCTTGGATTTAGTAACATAATGATATAAAAACAAAAAACCTGTTTCGTGAGAAACAGGTTTTTTTAATGATATAGAAAATCTACAGATTATGCTTCGAATGGAAGTATAGAAACGTATGATTTATTATCTCTTTTCTTTTGGAACTTAACAACTCCATCAACTTTTGCATGTAAAGTGTGATCTTTACTGATGTAAACGTTTTCTCCTGGATTGTGTTTAGAACCTCTTTGTCTTACGATGATGTTTCCAGCAATAGCAGCTTGACCACCAAAAATCTTAACGCCTAAACGTTTTGATTCTGATTCTCTACCATTCTTCGAACTACCGACACCTTTCTTGTGAGCCATGACGTATTGGTTTTAATATTGTTAATTATTCTTTAGTATCTTCTTTTTTAGCTTTTGGAGCTGCCTTTTTAGCTTTTGGAGCTGCTTTTGGAGCTGCTTCAGTTGCTGGCGCTTCTGCTACTACTTTTTCTTTTTTAGGTGCTGCAGCTTTTTTAGCTCCACCTACTGTAATACCTTCAATTACAATTTGAGTAAGATATTGTCTGTGACCGTTTCTCTTTTTGTATCCTTTTCTTCTTTTCTTTTTGAAAATGATAACTTTGTCTCCTTTTAAGTGTTGTAACACTTTAGCTTCTACAGAAGCACCTTCTATAGCTGGGGCGCCTAAAGTTACATTACCTTTATCGTCTAATAAAAGAACTTTGTCAAAAGAAACTTTTGAACCTTCTTCGTTAGCCAAACGGTGAACATAAACCTTTAAGTCTTTGCTTACTTTGAATTGTTGCCCTGCTATCTCTACGATTGCATACATACGAAATTGTTTTTATTAATTTTAAGGTTGCAAATATACAATTAAAAATTTACTGTGCAATCCCTCTAGAAAAAAAGTTTTCCTTCTACGTTACCAAGAATAAATAACATTTGGATTCATTACAACACTATTATTTGTAACCAAATTTGAATTAAAAAAACTATTTTTGATGTAACAATACCAATAAAGAAGTATCTAATACAATTTCTCTAGAACTATTAAACCTAAATCTAACTTAAAAATTATTAATCTTTATGAAAAAATCTATCATGATGTTAAGTGCTGCATTGATGCTGGGAGGAGTTGCTTCTGCTCAGAAAGTCGCTTTTGAGGAGTATGACTTAGACAACGGTTTGCATGTAATTTTGCACAACGATCCGTCAGCCCCTACGGTGGTTACTTCGGTAATGTACCATGTTGGTGCCAAAGACGAACAACCAGACCGTACAGGTTTTGCTCACTTCTTTGAACATTTATTGTTTGAAGGTACTCAAAACATAAAAAGGGGTGAGTGGTTTAAAATCGTTACCGGAAATGGCGGAGTAAATAATGCCAACACTACTGAAGACAGAACCTATTATTATGAAGTTTTTCCTTCAAATAATTTAGAGTTAGGTTTATGGATGGAAGCAGAACGATTGCTTCATCCAGTAATCAATCAAATTGGAGTTGACACACAAAATGAGGTGGTAAAAGAAGAGAAAAGATTGCGTTACGACAATAGTCCCTATGGTCAATTGCTTCCTCAAGTAAAGAAAAATATGTTTAAAAATCATCCCTATCGTTGGACTACTATCGGTTCTATGGAGCATTTAGATGCTGCTAAATTGGAAGAATTTCAAGCTTTTAATAAAAAATTCTATATTCCGAATAATGCTGTTTTAGTTGTTGCGGGAGATTTTAAAACAGAACAAGCGAAAGAGTGGATTCAAAAATATTTTGGAGTAATTCCAAAAGGGACTCCAATAAAACGCACAAGTTATGAAGAAGCGCCAATTACAGAAACTATTAACGCAAAATTTGAAGATCCAAATATTCAGTTGCCAATGATGGTAACTGCATACAGAACACCTTCAATGAAAACAAGAGATGCGCGTATTTTAGATATGATTTCTTCTATTTTGAGTGATGGTAAAAGTTCAAGAATGTACAAGAAGATTGTAGACGATAAGAAAATGGCACTTCAAATAGGAGCGTTCAATTATAGTCAAGAAGATCATGGAACCTACATTTTGTATGGATTACCACAATCTCCATTTAAAGCAGCTAATTTGTTAGCTGAAATTGACGAAGAAATTGTTAAACTTCAAACGGAATTAATTTCGGAGAAAGATTTGCAAAAACTTCAAAATCAATTTGACAATCAATATGTAAATAGTAATTCAACTATTGAAGGAATTGCAAATAATTTAGCTACTTATCATTTGTTATACGGAGATGTTAACCTGATTAACACTGAAATTGAAATGTACCATTCTATCACTCGTGAAGAAATTAGAGAGGTGGCAAAGAAATATTTGAACCCAAACCAAAGAATGGTGTTGGATTATGTTCCAGTTAATGATAAATCCCAAAACTAAGAGACATCATGAAAAAATCAATTATAATTTTATCAAGCTTATTTATATCAGCGATAATGCAAGGACAAATCATACCTCAACCGAAATCAGGACCCGCTCCAACAATTAAAATTGGTAAACCAGAGTCATTCCAACTAAAGAACGGGTTGAAAGTAATGGTTGTTGAAAATCATAAATTACCAAGAGTTTCATTTACTTTAACTTTGGATAACCCCCTTTATGTAGAAGGATCAAAAAAAGGGGTTGCTGATTTAACCAGTAGTCTTATTGGAAACGGTACTAAAAAAATCTCAAAATCGGCTTTCAATGAAGAAATTGATTTTATGGGAGCCAATATTAATTTCAGCTCCAATGGAGCTTCCGGAAACGCGTTGTCTAAATATTCAGCACGAGTTTTAGAGTTATTAGCTGACGGTGCTTTAAATCCCAACTTCACACAAGAAGAATTTGACAAAGAAAAAGCAAAAATCATAGAAGGGCTTAAAGCAAGTGAGAAAAGTGTGCCAGATGTAGCTAGCAGAGTTAATGATTTCTTGACTTTTGGGAAAGATCATCCTAACGGCGAATACGTTACGGAATCAACTATTAAAAACGTCACTTTAGAGGATGTGAAAGCGAATTATAATTCGTATTTCGTTCCATCTAATGCTTATTTAATTATTGTAGGAGATGTTAAGTTTGCCGAAACTAAAAAAGCAGTCGAAAAATTATTTGGTTCTTGGAAAAAAGCTTTGGCTCCAGTTCAAGTTTATCCTGAGCCAAAAGACGTAGCTTTTTCGCAAATTAATTTTGTAGATATGCCCAATGCAGTTCAGTCAGAAGTGGCTGTTGTTAATTTGGTCAACCTTAAAATGACAGATCCAGATTATTTTCCAGCATTGGTTGCCAATCAAATTTTAGGAGGCGATTTTAATAGCTACTTGAATATGAATTTAAGAGAAGCACACGGATGGACTTATGGGGCAGGATCAAGTATTCGTGGTGACAAACGTCTAACTAAATTTGAAGCTTCTACTCAAGTTCGAAATGCGGTAACTGATAGTACAGTAGTAGAAATTTTTAAAGAATACAAAAAAATCAGAACTGAAAAAGTTACAGATGAAATGTTGGCTAGTGTAAAAGCGGGTTATATTGGACGATTTGTAATGCAAATTGAAAAACCTCAAACTATTGCGGGTTATGCATTGCGCATACAAACACAAAATTTACCAACTGATTTCTATGAAAACTACATTAAAAATATCAATGCCGTTACTGCTGACGATGTATTGCGTGTAGCCAATAAATATTTCTTGGCGGATAATAGCCGAATTTTAATTGTAGGTAAAGGTGCAGATGTAGTTCCAGCACTTGAAAAATTAAAAATTCCAATTTTGTTTTTTGACAAATATGGAAATGCGGTTGAAAAACCCGTTTTCAAAAAAGAAGTACCAAAAGGAGTTAATGCTAAAACAGTTTTAGATAATTACATTAAAGCTATTGGTGGCGAAAAAGCAGCTCTTGCTGTAAAAACAATTGCAATGGTTGGATCAACTTCTATTCCGCAAGCACCGGCACCTTTGAGTTTTAATTCTAAAATCGATGTAAGAGGAAAGTTGGCAGTTGAGATAGCAATGGGTGGAATGAGTTTAATGAAACAAGTGGTAAATGAAAAAGGTGCTTTTGTAATTCAACAAGGTCAAAAAGTAGAACTTACAGGGAAAGATTTGGAGGATATGAAAGCGGTTGCCACTCCAATCGAAGAATTATCTCTGTTGAAGAAACCAGAAGTGAGTTTGACAGGAATTGAAACAATTAATGGTACAGAAGCTTATGCATTGAAAAATGGGAAGACAACATTATATTATGATGTTAAATCAGGATTAAAAATTGCAGATGTTATTACACTCGAACAAGGAGGTAAAACAATGAATAAAACCAATTCGTATTTGGATTATCGTGAGGTTAAAGGGGTGAAAGTTCCTTTTAATATGATTCAGAATGTAGGATTCGAATTGAATATTAAAATGACTGATGTTAAAATTAACGAAGGTGTAGCCGATGCTGATTTTCAATAATTGACAAACCATTTGTTAGTAAAAAGGCGGTCTTAATGACCGCCTTTTTTATTTCTTCGCCGAAAGGTAGACACCAATTAAAACTATAAATGCTCCTATAAACTGTATAGGTGTTAGCATTTCGTTGTCCAACAATCCCCAAAAGAAAGCTACAATAGGAATTAAATAGGTTACTGATGTGGCAAATACTGGGGATGATAATTGAATTAATTTAAAGAAAATAATATTGGCAATGCCGGTTCCAATCACACCTAAAACTATAATAAATAGCATCGAATGCTGAACTTGAGGCAAACGCACCACATCTAAGAAGTCGGTTAAATATAAGATTAAAGCCGCTGGTAGTAGTAAAACTAGAAAATTTCCAGTTGTAATACTTAATGGAGCAATACCAGACAGGTGTTTTTTAATTAAATTTACATTTGTTGCATAGCACAATGAGGCAATAATAACTAGAAGGGCATAATAGTAGTTTTGTTCAGGGTGGTTCATAGCACCATTTAAAATCAATAGAGCACTTCCAATAAGTCCAATAATTACTCCAAAGATTTGATTGCGTTTAAATTGCAATCCAAATGCAATACTTCCTATGACCAACGTATTTAATGGAGTTAACGAATTTAATATTGAACTAACGGAACTGTCGATTTCTGTTTGTGCAATTGCAAAAAGATAAGCAGGGATAAATGTGCCAAAAAATGCAGTAATTGCTATAAACTTCCATTGTTGCAATGTTATTTTTGAGATGCTTTTGAACCCAATCGCTAGTAAGAAAATGCCAGCAAAAAGGATTCGTAGTGAGCCTAATTGTATGGGTGATAATCCGATTAGACCTTTCTTAATCAAAATAAATGAACTCCCCCAAATTAACGAAAGAATAGTAAGAAGTATCCATTTAAGCTGTTTGGATTCCATAAAATAAATTTTAGCTCAAAATTCTACTAATTTTGTGAAATCGACCGCCTTTTTTTGATTAATTTTGTATTTACTAAAGAAATAAATTTTACCGATATGAAAATTACAAGAACAATAGTAGCATTGGTGTCCGTTAGCCTTTTAACGGTATCCTGCAAAAAAGAAGCTCAAGCAGAAGAAGTTACAGTTGAAAAAGATAATCTAGCACCAAAAAAAGAAGTGGTAATTGCTGCTGAAAATGTACAAACTGCTAGTTTTGAAATTGAAGGAATGACATGTGCAATAGGTTGTGCTAAAACTATCGAAGAAGAATTAGGGTCTTTAGAGGGAGTTCAAAAAGCTGCTGTAGACTTTGATTCTAAAAAAGCAACAGTTGTATTTGATAAAACAATTCAAAATCAAGAGAGTTTAACTAAAGTAGTTGAAGCTACCGCAGACGGGAAAACTTATAAAGTAGTTTTGCCAAAATCATAAACTTAAGATAAATTTTTAAATAAAAAAGCATCCGTTAAGGATGCTTTTTTATTTCCACTTTAAAGTTTCCATAAGTCGCTGCATGTCATTTTTTATATAACTGGCTGCTGGCATGATGGAATCAAAATTAGGTTTGGCATAAAAATAAACTGAACCGGTTATGAAATGGTGTACACTATCGGTAACATAAAATTGCGAATTAGTTGCTGCATTTCCGTCTACTTGGTAGAACATTCCATATACTTTTTGTTGTGGGTTTAAATAGGGTTGTTCTACAATATCATCTGCTTTTATAACATGTTCATAAGTTAATTTTTGAGCATCTCGCAATAAATTAGTTATGTTGCCATTGACGTTCTTGTGTGTAAGATATATAGTCGCTTTCATCTTTGGATATGTAATTGTAAATCCGCAGTCTGGATTTCCTTTGATCACTGCATCGGCATTCATTTCAAAAGTAAACGGGCAATTGCTCTCAAATTGTGCATAAT
Organism: Flavobacterium sp.; assembly: GCA_017984035.1. The sequence goes on along the minus strand of JAGOAF010000028.1, from coordinate 11,381 downwards.
TAGCTTCAGGATAATCAAGACGCAAATGACTTGCAGGTTTTGGCAATACTTCTTTTTTACAACTCCACACAGTGATTAAAACAATAAAAAGCGGTACAAAAAGGATTGTTTTTTTTGACATAAGTAATGCTAAAATAAAATCGATTAAAATGGTAAATCGTTAATTGGTAAATTGGTATTTTGAACTTCTGACGGATTCGTTTTGTTGTTTTCAGAATCTTTTTTTGTGTTTAAAAAAGTAAATTCTACTACTTGGATTTCCGAAGTGTGTTTGGTTGTGCCATCTTCAGCTTGCCATTGACGCGATTTGATTCGGCCTTCTACATAAATTTTATCCCCTTTAGAAAGGTATTTTTCACACAATTCAGCAGCTTTATTTCGTACCACTAAATTATGCCATTCTGTTGAAGTGATCTTTTCGTTAGTTGTTTTATTGATGTAGACTTCGTGCGTTGCCAATTGAAATCGGCCGATACAATTACCTCCTTCAAAATAATGTAACTTGACTTCGTCTCCAAGATAACCAATCAAAATCACTTTATTTACTGTTCCATTCATAGTGTTGTATTTGAATCAAAGATAGAATTTTATTTTGCTTCGATAAAATTATGAAGCACTATTGGGAATGGGTATGTTTTTAAATCCGTAAAATTAATCCCATTAGGAATAGCTCCAGAGATTTTCACATTCCAAAATTTGATATGCAAATGTTGGTGAGACAATTTATGTATAATACTTTTGGAATTTTCCTCTCCTACAGTAAGGATATTGAAGTCTTTATAATCGGTTTTTATCAATTTCGAAACTGTATCAAAGTTTTCTTCTTTTTCCGTTTCAATTAAAGGGAATTCATATAGGTTGTGCCAAATACCTTTGTCTGTTCTTTTTTGTATAATGGTGTTGGCTATATCATCAGAAAAGATGAGGTAATTGAAAAATCGGTTTCTAACTTTTAGTTTTTTCAATTTTACTGGAAGTTGGTCTACTTTCTTTTTTTGCAAAGCGGCACAGCTTTGGTTAAAAATACAATCGGAACAATTGGGGCTTTTGGGAACACATTGCAAAGCGCCAAATTCCATTATGGCTTGATTGAATAAAGCGGGGTTGTCTTTTGGGATTAACTCCATTGCCATAGCACTGAATTCCTTTTTGGCTGTGGCCGAACCAATATCGGTTTCAATATCAAAATAACGAGCCAGCACTCTAAATACGTTACCATCTACCACTGGAACTACTTCGTTGTATGCAAAGGAAGCAATTGCGGCTGCGGTATATTCGCCAATTCCTTTTAATTGGAGTAAGTCCTTATAATTATTAGGAAAAATACCGTCGAGTTCGTTTGAGATATATTGAGCTGTTTGGTGCAAATTTCGGGCACGCGAATAATAGCCCAAGCCTTGCCATAATTTTAAGACCTCTTCTTCATGGGCATTAGCCAAATCAAAAACCGTTGGAAAAGCATTTGTAAACGAAAAAAAATAAGGCATTCCTTGCGCTACTCGCGTTTGTTGGAGCATAATTTCTGAGAGCCAAATCGGGTATGGATTTGTAGTATTTCGCCAAGGCAAATCGCGTTTGTTTTGTAAATACCAATCTATCAACAACTTAGAAAAATCCATTCTTAAATATTTGTTTGCAAAAGTAAAAGTTTATGTGATTAAAATTTAATGAATTAGCTTGAATAATTGTTTTTTTAATTCATATATTTGCAAACTCAAAAAAATAGTACAACATTTATAAATAAGGAAAGAAAATGACGAAAGCAGATATCGTAGCGAAAATTTCAGAGAAATTAGGTCTAGAAAAAGGAGATGTTCAAGCAACTGTAGAAACTTTTATGAATGAAGTTAAAACTTCATTAGAAACTGGAGATAACGTATATTTAAGAGGTTTTGGAAGTTTCATTGTAAAAACAAGAGCTGAAAAAACAGGAAGAAATATTTCTAAAAATACAACCATAAAAATACCTGCTCACAATATTCCTGCTTTTAAACCGGCAAAAGTTTTTGTAGAAGGCGTAAAAATCAATAACGAAGCAAAATAAAATAGTAATTAATCATAAAATCTACAAGATATGCCAAGTGGTAAAAAAAGAAAGAGACATAAGGTAGCGACGCACAAACGTAAAAAAAGAGCGAGAGCTAACCGTCACAAGAAGAAAAAGTAGTTTTAAACTACTTTTTTCTTTTTAAACGTTCATTGAAATCGAAAATTAGTAATCAGTCTCCAGTTTATAGTATTCAGTATACTAAGTACTCAGAACTGTCCACTGCCAGCTAGTTTTCCCCGGGTTCAATACCTGTTAAAAATATTGTTTAATCCATCCTTACTATAAGTTGGGACTCGATGTTTGTGTGTTAATAGTCTTTTCCGTTAACTAATAATCAACGATTCACGACCCATTGTTCGGATAAAAATGTACAGCGTGAATAAAGAATTAATTATTCGATCCAGTTCAGAAGCCGTAGATTTTGCCTTATTAAAAGATGGAAAACTAATTGAATTACACAAGGAAGAAGAAAAAAGCAACTTTCAAGTTGGTGATATTTTTATTGCCAAAATCAGAAAACCCGTTGCTGGACTAAATGCTGCTTTTGTGAATGTTGGCTTCGAAAAAGATGCCTTTTTACATTATCATGACTTAGGTCCCAATTTAGCTTCCCAACTGAAATTCATAAAACTTGTAAGCGCAGGTAAATTAAAAGATTTCTCCCTAAAATCATTTCAGTTTGACAATGAAATTGATAAAGACGGCACCATTACAGATGTTTTGAGTGCTAATCAATCAATTTTAGTACAAGTCGTAAAAGAACCAATATCAACCAAAGGGCCAAGAATTAGCGCTGAGCTTTCTCTTGCCGGACGTTTTATTGTGTTAGTTCCTTTTTCTGATCGTGTTTCTATTTCTCAAAAAATTGAAGACAAAAAAGAAAAGGACCGTTTGAAAAGACTCGTACAATCAGTTAAACCAAAAGGATTTGGTGTTATTGTTCGCACAGTAGCCGAAGGCAAAAATACAGCCGAATTAGAAAAAGATTTGCAGAACCTGCTTAGCAGATGGACTGCAATGTGTAAGAAATTACCAACTGCTCATCATCCGTCAAAAGTATTAGGAGAGCTCAATAGAGCGTCTTCAATATTAAGAGACGTATTTAACGATACCTTTAGTGGTATTCAAATTGATGATGAAGAGTTGTACCAACAAACCAAGGATTATGTGCAAGAAATTGCACCATCCAAAGAATCAATTGTGAAGTTTTATCAATCCAATGATACTCCCATTTTTGAGAAATACAATATAGAGAGACAAATCAAGACTTCGTTTGGAAAAACGGTTTCTATGAGTAAAGGGGCTTACCTTATTATCGAACATACCGAAGCTTTACACGTTATTGACGTGAACAGTGGAAATCGTTCGAATAAAGCTTCTAATCAAGAAGACACCGCCATGGAAGTGAATATGATTGCTGCCGCCGAAATAGCAAGACAATTGCGTCTTCGCGATATGGGCGGAATCATCGTAGTTGATTTTATTGATATGGCGAATCCTGAAAATCGCAAAGTATTATTCGACTTCTTACGAGAAGAAATGAGTGATGATAAAGCCAAACACAAAATCTTACCGCCAAGTAAATTTGGATTAGTTCAAATTACACGTCAACGCGTAAGACCAGAAATGAATATTAAAACTAGAGAAGAAGATCCGAATAATGAAAGCGGCGAAATTGAAGCGCCAATTCTTATTATTGACAAGATTACTTTAGATCTAGAACGAGTATTAAAAAGTCATTCAAATGTAGTACTCAATGTACATCCATTTGTGGCTGCCTACCTTACTAAAGGTTTTCCATCAATACGTTCAAAGTGGTTCTTTGAACATAAAAAATGGGTGAAAATCATACCACGTGACGCTTACACGTATTTAGAATATCATTTCTTTGATAAAAAAGGAAGTGTTATTTCAGAATAAAAATAAAAACCGCCTTTCGAAAGAGAGGCGGTTTTTTTATGCTTAAGTGTGAGATTATTTAGGAAAACTATTTTCTACGCTCCGCAAAAAATCGTTTTATCAATGCTGCCGCTTCTTCTGCCAAAACTCCAGAAACTATTTCTGTTTTTGGATGCAATTGGGTTCCCATTGCGGTACAACCCCGCTGCTCGTCAGTAGCTCCGTAGACAATTTTTGAAATCTGGCTCCAATACAAAGCTCCAGCGCACATTTGGCAAGGTTCCAATGTCACATACAAAGTACAATCTTTCAAGTATTTTCCGCCCAAGAAATTAGCAGCAGCTGTAATGGCTTGCATTTCGGCATGAGCCGTAACATCATGCAATAACTCGGTTAGATTGTGACTGCGCGCGATGATTGTATTGTTGATCACAATAACAGCCCCTACAGGAATTTCACCTTTATCAAAAGCCATTTCAGCTTCTTGTAAGGCTTTTTTCATAAAATAGGTGTCGTTGAAAGGATTTTCCATTTAGCAAAAATAAGAATTCAATTTGTACATTTGTACCATGTCAAACAATTTACTTTCAAGTATTAACAGTCCTAGTGATTTACGTCAACTCGATCACCATCAGTTGCCGCAATTGGCTCAAGAGTTACGCGACTTCATTATTGATGTGGTTTCAGTTAAGGAAGGGCATTTAGGCGCTAGTTTGGGAGTAGTAGAATTAACGATTGCCTTGCATTATGTTTTTGATACACCCAACGATTGTTTGATTTGGGATGTCGGACATCAAGCCTATGGTCACAAAATATTGACAGGACGTAGAGATAATTTTCATACTAACAGACAGCTTCATGGTATTTCTGGCTTTCCCAAACGAAGTGAAAGTGCCTACGATGCTTTTGGCGTAGGCCATTCATCGACCTCAATTTCGGCTGCTTTAGGAATGGCAATTGCAGCTAATTTAAAGGGTGATGCCGAAAGACAACACATTGCAGTGATTGGCGATGCCTCAATAGCTTCAGGAATGGCTTTTGAAGGATTGAATCATGCGGGAGTTACCGATGCTAATTTATTAGTCGTTTTAAATGATAATGCTATTGGGATTGACCCAAGTGTAGGTGCCTTGAAAAACTATTTGACTGCTGTCAAAGAAGGAAAAAATCCAAGACAAAATAACATGATTAAGTCTTTGAATTTTGATTATTCAGGACCAATTGATGGTCATGATATTCAGGCGGTTATCCAAGAATTAGAGCGTCTCAAAAAAGTAAAAGGACCAAAGTTTCTTCATATAATTACCACCAAAGGGAAAGGACTGCAACAAGCGGAAGAAAATCAAGTGCAATACCATGCGCCAGGTAAATTTGATGCCAATACGGGTGATATTATTCCTAATTCTTCAGGCAATTTACCACCAAAATACCAAGACGTTTTTGGCGAAACCATTTTGGATTTGGCACAAAAAAATGATAAAATCATTGGAATCACTCCGGCAATGCCAACAGGTAGTTCGCTTAAATTGATGATGGATGTGTTTCCAAAGCGTGCTTTTGACGTTGGAATTGCAGAGCAGCATGCGGTTACTTTAGCTGCTGGAATGGCAACCCAAGGCATGGTCGTTTTTTGTAATATCTATTCCACTTTTTTACAAAGAGCTTATGATCAAGTGATTCACGATGTAGCTTTACAAAACTTACCCGTAATATTTTGTTTGGATCGTGCTGGATTAGTTGGAGAAGATGGTGCTACGCATCATGGTGTTTTTGATTTGGCTTATTTACGATGTATTCCCAATTTGATAGTGTATTCGCCAAGAGATGAAATGGCTTTACAAAACATTTTATATTCTGCTCAATTAGGATTGGAACATCCTATTGCCATACGTTACCCTCGTGGCCGCGGTCAAAATATTCATTGGAAATCACCGTATCAAAAAATAGTTTTTGGCAAAGGCCAATGTATAAAAGAAGGTACACAAATAGCCGTATTATCAAATGGAACCCTTGGAAACAATATAACCCAAGCCTTGGATAATTTAAAGAATCCAAGAACAATTGCGCATTATGATTTCCCTTTTGTAAAACCTTTGGATGAAACCCTTTTACATTCTATTTTTTCAAAATATGAAATGGTGATTACTATTGAAGATGGTGTAATTACTGGCGGTTTTGGAAGTGCTATATTAGAATTTGCTGCCGCAAATAATTATCATACCAAAATACACTTACTGGGTATGCCGGATGAATTTATTGAACAAGGTACTATTTTGGAATTACAACAATATTGTAAAATTGACGTTTTGAGTATAGAAAAGATGTTTAAGGAATATTTATAATTCAATTTTTTTGTATCTATATGAAGCTTAAGTTAAGTTGTTTGTTTTTTATTTTTTCTTTAGTAGTAACAGGACAAGACACTATACCAGTACTTTCCAAAGATTCTGCCTCCCCTTGGAGAAATAAAAATAAAGTAGGATTTGATATTTCGCAGATTGCATTTATAAATTGGAGTGCTGGTGGTAATAGTGCTATATCAGGTTTAATCAAAGGTGATTTTTCTAGAGTATACACCAAAGGAAATCAAAAGTGGGTAAATGAGCTTATTGTTCGTTATGGATTAAATCAACAAGATGGTGTAGAGTTACGAAAAACCGATGATTTAATACAATTGAATTCTACTTTTGGCTACAGAAAAGATTCCATTTCAAATTGGTATCATTCGGCTAAATTTAATTTTAACACCCAATTTAGTAACGGATATGCCTATCCCAATACTGAGAAAGCAATTTCTAGATTGTTTGCCCCGGCCTATATATTATTAGGTGTAGGTACCGAAAATTCAAGCAAGTCGAAACATAGGGTATTTTATTTATCGCCGTTTACATTTAAAACCACTTTTGTTCTGGATCAAACATTAGCTAATCAGGGGGCATTTGGTGTTACCGAAGCGATCGTTGATTCAAATGATATGATTATTACAAATGGTAAACAAATTAGGACTGAATTGGGTTTTTTGTTCTCAAGTTATTATAAAAAAGAAATTGCAAAAAATATTGTTTGGGTAAATAAACTCGTGCTCTTTTCTGATTATATCAATAAATTTGGAAATATTGACATTGATTATGATTTTAAATTAGATATGACGGTGAATCAATATGTAAAAGTAAATATTGGTGCCCGAATAATTTATGATGATGATGTTAAAGCCAAAGAACAAAGAGAGGGTAAACAGGTTACTTTGGGGCCAAAATTACAAATAAGACAAATGCTAGGTGTGGGTCTTGTATATACCTTTTAAACTACCATTAAATTACAACCTCTAATATCGGAATGGTCAAATCGGCCCAATACTTCAAAACTTCCGTTAGGGTATATTTTGCCTAAGTCTTGTGTAGCAATAAAGGAACACGAATTGATATTGGCTAAGTCAATTACATTAATACCACCCGTTTTTCCTTCCCTAACATAGGTCAAAGCATCTTCTGTATCGCGTACAAGGATTTGCATCCAAGAAGGGCATTCAAAAATACCATCACCCAAAGAATAGGCTTGTGATAATAATTCGGTCATACCATATTCCGAATGGATGGTTTTTACCCCGAAACCTTGGCAAAGTTGGTAGTGTAATTCTTCGCGAATCATTTCCTTGCGTTTGCCTTTCATGCCTCCCGTTTCCATGATAATAGTATTTTCTAACTGGAAAGACCGTTTTTCTACTAAATCGAGTAAGGCATAAGTGACGCCGATTAGAATTATATTTTGACCTGATTGGTCCAACTGAATTATTTTTTCAATAAGTTCATCGTAATTATGCAAGTAAAATCCGCTTTCAGGATGATTGGATAATTGAATTAAATCATCCACCATATGGATTAATGAGGAACCTTCACGTTCTAAATAGGAAGGAAGTAAAGCTAATACTACATAATCCTCAATGTTACCATAAAACTGAGAAAATCCTTTACGATAGCTTTCTTCATAAATACTAACATCAGTAACTAAATGTTTACTCGTAACCATTCCGGTCGTACCACTGCTTGTGAAAGTAGTTTGGATAGGATTGGAATTTGAAACTACGGAGTGACTTTTAAAAAACTGAATGGGTAAAAAAGGAATTTGTTGGATGGTTTTTACCTTCTGGACATCAGTTTTTAAGAAATCGCAAAATTCACGATACACCAAATTATTCTCGTATTGAAAACGAAAAACTTTCAAAGCCATTTTGTCAAATTGCTTTTGATTGCTACTAGTGAATATATCGTGAGTTGAAATCAAGAATTATTTTTTCACAAAAGTAATTGAAATAAACGGGAAAAGAAACGGAGATAAAAAAAGCTCCAATTTATGGAGCTTGTTATTAGTCTTTATAGGTGTCAAACATGTGCTGTAAAGTAGCATTAATGTCATTCGCTTGAATCAAAGGCATTGGAGTGTCAGTGTTAAGCCAATTTTCGATTACACTATCAATGTCATCTCCGACTTCATAAACCACTGGTACGCCCATTTTCTTCAATGCCGCAGCATTACATTCTTGTTCGTAGTGGTTTTGAATCGGGATGCTTAGTATTTTTTTTCTAAGAAACAATGCTTCTGCGGGTGTCTCAAATCCACCGCCAGTAATTATTCCGTGACAATTGATTAAACTTTCATTAAAATCAGCTTGGTTTACTGGGTAATAGGTAATGTTTCCTAATTTTTGTTTTGTTTTTATATCGTTTAAAAACCAATGAAATTCTTGGTTAGGCAAATTTCGGAATGCTTTTTCTAGACAGGATATATCAAACGAAGGCAAATAGACCGATATATGACCTAAATTTTTGGGATTAGCTTGCTGTATTTCTTCTTTAATAATAGGTGGCACAATAAACGAATCGTATTTTTCAAAATGCAAGCCAATATTTTTGGGTGCTGAGGCATAATGTTTTAAAATCATTTCGCCCATTATACTTTTTTTGTCCGGTCTTGGTGTATGTTTAGATACAAAACTAGCTTGATGACCCAATTGTACAGAATGTACCTTTTGTAATTTGCAGGCCAAGGAAGTAATTGAATCAAAGTCATTGATGATCACATCGTATTTTTTTAGTGGTAATGCTTTTGCTTCTTTAAGCATTTGCAAAGGGCGAACATTTTTAGCAATTTTCCAATAGTCCAATCCGCCGCAGGTACTGTAAAACAAACTACAACCTGAACTTTTAAATTTTACAGGCAGCTCAATCGCTAGACTAGCATTACTGCCACTCATAAAGAAATCTACTTCTCCAAATTTTTGTAAATAAGGATACAATTGCATTGCGCGACTGATATGACCGTTTCCTGTAGCTTGTATGGCGTAAAATATTTTCATTTAAGTTAGGCTAAAATTTTACTTACGATGTCGTTAATAATGGCATCCTCAATAGATTCTGTTTGGTTGGTGTAATCTATTTTTTGATAATGATAAAGACGCCATTTCTTTTTGTTGTATTCTAAAGCTGTCAAATTCTCTACCCAGTCACCACTGTTTAAATACATTACTTTTCCATGTTCATTGGATACTTCTTTCATTTGTGGTTTGTGTATATGGCCACAAATTACATAGTCGTATTTTTTTTCTATGGCGATTTCAGCAGCAGTAGTTTCAAAATTGGAGATGAAAGCCACAGCTTTTTTTACACTATCCTTTATTTTTTTGGAGAAACTTCTTTTTTCTTTTCCTACTAAAACTAATAGCCAATTTAAAAAGGTGTTGATCAGAATTAACAAATCGTAGCCTTTACCACCTAATTTTGCAATAATTTTAGCATAACCTCTTGTAGAAGAGTCAAACACATCGCCATGAAAGATCCAAATTTTCTTTTCGTCGATTTCCAATATAAGTTTGTCCACTAATTCAATATTTCCCAGATTAGTATCTGAGTATTTACGTAGTGCTTCGTCATGGTTGCCAGTTATATAGACTACTTTAGTTCCCTGATTGGACATTTTTAATATTTGTCGCAATACATTCATATGAGATCCAGGAAAGTAGCTTTTGGAGAAATTCCAAATATCGATAATGTCGCCGTTAAGGACTAACATTTCGGGTTGAATTGATTTTAGGTATGAAACTAATTCGTTAGCGTGGCAGCCATAAGTGCCTAAATGGATATCGCTTAAAACTACTAAAGGGAGTTTTCTTTTCTTTTTCATAAAATGTTTTTACGAAAATAAAAAGAGTGTGTTATTGAGAAGTTTACCTAAGATTATGAAATCATTACAATTGTAACCTAATTGTTTTCAGAAGGTTGAAAATAGATAACGATAAATTAACGTACGATCAATTTTCGTGTGGCAGCGCTTTCTTCTTCTTTAATTTTAATAATGTAAACGCCTGGAGAAAGGAAAGAGATGTTTAATTCTCTAGCGTTCATTTGGGTATGAAAGACTTTTTTGCCTAAAACATCAAAAATTTGAATTTCTTTATCTAGATCATTTTTAGTTGTAATGTAAACTTTACCATTACTCACAGGGTTAGGGTACAGGCTTAAACCTTCAATGGTTGACTCATGGAGATTAGATTGCGATTTAACTTCTTGCGCTATGGCGCCGGTAGTAAAAGCAAGTAAAAATAGTAAAAGGATGAAATACAACTTCTTCATGTTCTGATAGTAACAGTATAAAAGTACTATTTTTTTCTACAGAAATACTAAAATGGTTAAAAAATCGTTTGGTCAAAAAAATTGTATTTTTTTTAAAATTAATTTAACATTGTAAACAATTATAAATCAAATACTTAACTACTAATTTGATTGAAAATCGTATTAATTTGTTTTACAATGTTACCAAATTGTTAAGTAAATGTTTGGTAGATGTAAATTAATGTCTATATTTGTTATCGAATTATTAACAATTAAAACCTAACAAAATGAAAAAAATTATGATGATCGCAGTGTTAGTAGTATCTAGTGTAACTTTTGCACAAAATAGAGAGCCTAAATTAGAAGAAGTAAACGGTATAGTAAAAGCAACGTATTACCATGAAAATGGTAAAATTCAACAAGAAGGTTTTTTTGCTGATGGTAAATTAGAAGGAAAATGGATTTCTTATAATGAGAATGGAGTAAAGATTGCTATTGCGGAGTATGCAAAAGGGGAAAAAGTAGGAAACTGGTTCTTTTGGAACAATGAAGGTTTGTCTGAAGTAGATTTTTCTAAAGATAGTATTTTATCAGTAAAAAAATGGAGCAAAGATACAGTTGCTTTAAATTAATCTTGTAGTAGATTAATAGAAAAAACCCCTGTTAGGAATTCCTAACAGGGGTTTTTTATTTGTTGCTAAAACTTATTAGTTAGACCATGAAGCCCAAGTAGGTTTAGTAGCGCCACTACCTGCACCTGTTTGTGTTGTTACGTATGCAGCAGTTGTGTTGCTAGCAGTAGCAAAATTAGTACCATTTACTTTGAT
>JAGOAF010000059.1 GCA_017984035.1 Flavobacterium sp. | reverse complement strand
GAAAATCTTCACGAGGCATATTGATGTAAGCAGTTAAACCTGCAATGACAATAATAAAGGTCAGGATATACACCGTGACACGATTGTCAACTGCCCAACTTGAAATGCCGAATTCTTTATTTTGATGTGACATAGTTTGTTTTTTCTTGAATTAAAATACTAAAAGTTCAATTTCATTCCTTCAGAAATAGTATTCACTCCTTCAATTACAATGATATCGTTAGCCGATAAGCCGCTTAGGATTTCCGTAACATTATCAGATGACTTTCCTATAGTTACCATTGCTTTTTTAGCCGTTGCTGTTTTCCCATCGCTATTGGTTGCTACAAATACAAATTGATTTCCTTTACCATCCTCTTGAATTACATTTGAAGGCACTACAATAGCATTTTTAACAGTGTAATCAATAACTTTTAATTTGGCTACTTGGTTAGGACGCAATAAATTTTCTGGGTTTGGAATACTAACTTCAATTCCGAAACTTCTGTTGTTTGGATTGATGAAATTTCCAATCTGACGTACTTTTCCTTTGTAATTTTTATTCAATGAAGTCAAGAAAACATCTACTTGAGTACCTACTTTCAATTTGCCAATATAACTTTCAGGAATCGAAGTGGAAACGTACATATTATTAAGGTTAACAATACGCATTAAACCTTGTGGTCCTGCCGAAACAACTTGTCCTCTTTCTACAAAAACTTCGTCAATAGTACCAGAGAACGGCGCACGAATTTCCGTTTTTGACAACATAGCTTTTGCTTGGGCAACTGAACGTTGTAAACTCAACATTTGAGTTTGCGCTTGTAAATACTGAATTTCAGATCCAATTTTTTGACTCCAAAGATTTTTTTGTCTTTCGAAAGTTGTTTTTGCTAATTGGTATTGTGTTTCTAAACTAGCTACTTGTTGGCTAGAGCCACCATCATCTACACGAGCTAAAAGCTGTCCTTTGCTTACGCGTTGTCCCGCTTTTACATTAAGTGCCACTAAAGTTCCTGGCATTTCTGGTTGAATTAAGATATTTTCTTTGGTTTCTACGCTTCCTTGGATATCTAAGTAGTGATTGAACATAGTGTCTTTCAATGTTGCAACAGAAACCAAAGCTTCTTCTTTTCTTACATTCAAAGTAGCTAAAGCAGCTTCAATCTTGGCTAAATCAGCTTGAATTAACGCTTTTCTTGCTTGTAATTCTTTATTGTTTTTAGCAGCAATCAATTGGTCAACCGTTTGATTGTTGTCTTTTTGTCCACATGAAACAACTAGTGTAGCTGCGATCAATAATGAGAATATTTGTTTTGTCATGGGTGTTCTATTAAGTGTCATAATATGTTGCTATTAGTTCTTTGTTGTTATTTTTTCTAAAGAGGCTTTTTTATTGATTACATCAAGCATGGCTTGTAAATAATTTTGTTGTGTCGAATACAATTGGCGTTGTGCCTCACTCAAATCAAAACTAGACGACAAACCTTCTTTCAATTTGATTTGTTGTTTGTTTTCGATTCGTTCTGCCAATGTCAAGCTGCTTTTTGTGGTGTTCAGTTGTTCTAAACTGTATTCGTAATCGCTTTTGGCTTTTTCAAATTGTAATTTTAAACCTTGCTCCACTTGTTGCATTTGTGTTTTGGCTTGTTCCAACGCAATTTTAGCTTGTTGTGTACGAGCGCTTCTTCCTAAACTACTAAAAATGGGAACATTTAAACTGACTCCAACATTAGCAAAATTCAACCATTTTTGATTGTTGGTAAAAAACTGAAATTGGTTGCCAAAAGCATTGTAACCAATATTGTATGCTGCACCTAAAGAAGGAAGCGCATTACTTTTTTCTAATAAAAGCAACAGTTTTTTACTTTGAACTAAGTTGTCTTGAATTTTATAATCAATGGAGTTTTCTACTTGAAAAGGGGTAGTAGTTAATTCAAAATTGATATTGTTTAGGGCAAGATTGTTTAGGTTTTCAGTCAAAATTAACTCTTTTTCAATTGTAATTCCAAGTATCAATTTCAACATATTGGTAGCAATTACCTTTTGTCTTTTGATGTTCTCTTGAGCACTTTTAATTGTGGTCAATGTGATTTGAAGTTGTTCTACATTTTCTTCTTCGATCAAACCATTCTTGAAAATTTGGTTGGTTTCATTTAAGGTTTTCTCCAAATTTATTTTATTTTTTTCCAAAATAGCAATACTCTCATTGGCTAGCAAAACATTGCCATAAGAATTGATTACCATTTCTCGAATCTCTTGATTGGTTTTTACTTTGGCATTTTCTGAAATTTGCAAATACACTTTTGCAGATTGCAAACCAACCAAATAGGAACCATTGAATAGTAATTGGCTTACCGTTGCGCTACCCAACATATTGTGTCTGGTTCCAAAAGCTACTTCGGCAAATTCTCCTTTTGTTCCTCCAAAAAATTCAGCAGGGATCAAAGATTTTTGCAATTCAATATTGTTTTGGTATCCCAAAGACGCATTAATTTGAGGTAAACCGATAGTAGTGGTTTCCCATTTTTTCTTTTTTGCCGCTTCAATATCTCTACTGGCATTGATCGCGGAGTAATTGTTTTTTAGAGCGTGATCAATAGCTTCGTTTAAGCTAAACGAATACGATTCTTTGTTGGAATTAGTTTGTGCGTGCAACACAAAACTAAAGGTTAAGAGGACAATTAGTTGAATTTTCTTCATTGTATGATTAGGATTGATTTGAAATTATGTATTGGTTTAATTCTATAAGTCCTTTGGGAGTCGCCATGGCTCTAATGTGGTATTCTAAGGCTTCTAATTCTAATTTTTTAGCTTTTTTTTCTGAGCTTGTATTTTCATTAATTGTGAAAATCAGTGCATAATAAAAGTAGACATAACTCGACACGTTTATAGTGTCTCGGTACAAACCTTCTTGGATTCCTTTTTCAATATTTTGTTTGAATAAGGTAGTGCATTCTGACTGCAATTTCTCAGTTAATTTTTCATGAATTTCGGGATAGTGTTTTTTTAATTGATACGAAGGAGAAGTTTCAATAGAAACAAACATTTCTTTTATCATTTTGATGATCTCGAAATTTTCTTTTATTGCGTTGTGTTTTTTTGCTACAATTTCATCTATAGTACTATAAATTGTATTGGTAATTGCATCGGTTGTTTCGGCAATTAATAGTTCTTTGTTACAAAAATACTTGTAGATGGTTTTTTTAGAAATACACATTTCATTGGCAATATCATCCATAGTAACACTTTTGAAACCAAGTTTCAAAAAGAGTTGGGTCGCTTTTGCAATGATTTTGTCTTTCATGATTTTTTTAAAGTGGTGCAAATGTAGGAAAGGAAACTTTGAATACCAAAAAAGTTTCCATTGTTTTTTCTGATAATTGTATTGAAAAGGCAAATTATGTTTTTCTCCCTTTTTTTTGGGACAAATTATTCGAATGGGAATTGTATATTTGGAACTTTGTAAACCAGAATTAAAGAAGCTATGCATTCCATTCAACAGTATCACCAATTTGTTTTGGATTTTCTTACTGCACAACCCCAAGTGCGTGAGCCTAAAAATTTATACGAACCTATACAGTATATATTAGGACTTGGTGGAAAAAAAATAAGACCAGTGCTTACATTAATGAGTGCAGAAATTTTTGATGCAGACTATTCGAAAGCACTTCCAGCTGCACTAGCAGTAGAGGTTTTTCATAATTTTTCGTTAGTTCATGACGACATTATGGACGATGCGCCATTGCGAAGAGGGAATGTAACAGTGCATGAAAAATGGAATATTAACACGGGAATCCTTTCTGGAGATGCCATGTTGATTTTGGCGTACCAATATTTTGAGCAATACGAACCTGCTATTTTCAGAGAGTTAGCCCAATTGTTTAGCAAGACGGCTTTGGAAGTTTGTGAAGGTCAGCAATGGGATGTGGATTTCGAAACGCGATCCGATGTTACGATACCAGAGTATTTGAAAATGATTGAATACAAAACCGCAGTTTTGGTAGCAGCTGCCATGAAAATGGGGGCCATAGTTGCTGAAACATCGGCCGAAAATGGAAAACTGATTTATGATTTCGGATTGAATTTAGGTCTGGCGTTCCAATTGCAAGACGATTATTTAGACGCATTTGGTAATCCAGCTACTTTTGGAAAACAAATTGGCGGGGATATCATCGAAAATAAAAAGACCTATTTATATCTTAAAGCGATTGAATTTGCTTCTCCTGAAGAAAAAGCCAAACTATTGCAATTATTCTCGGTTTCACTCGCTGAAAATGAAAGTAAAATCGAAGAGGTGAAATCTATTTTCAACAGCTCAGGTGCCTCAAGTGCTACACAACAGGCCATTCAAGACTACACTTTAAAAGCATTTGCTACCTTAGATAAAATGAATATTAGCTCCGATAAAAAAGCCATGTTACAATCGTTTGGAGAGAATTTAATGAATCGAAATGTCTAATTCCAATTCGTTTATCGCGCCTTTAAATACAGATGTACTGCTTGTTGAAGCTACTAACGAAAATTTGTATTTCAACTTAATCGAGCAAATTAATAAAGATTTCAATTTAGCCAATGAATCCATTGACTTAGCTCAGGATATCAATCCCGAAGAGTTGAAAGCCGAATTGCATGAAAAAATCTACCGATTGATTCAGTATAAGTTTGCGGAATATTTGAACTTACTCTATATAGTAGACGTTCCCGAAGATCAGATAAAAAAATTAGACGGATCCGATATTGGAGAATTATCCAAACAAGTTGCTTTTTTAGTTTTAAAAAGAGAATGGATGAAAGTTTGGTTTAGAAACAAATACCAATAAGTATTAAAAATACAGTCGGACAAAAGGCATCAAAGCATCACTATACATACTTTTGTCTTTATCAAATAACAAGTTGTACCGCGCTCCAAGAGTAACATTTCCTTTTCGATACCCAGCTCCAACATACAATCCAGTATTCCAGTAATTATTGATAACGGGATTTGGGATCATTTTTAACTCGGTGTTGACTCTAAGTTGTTCTATTTCTGCTGAAAGTTGTATATTGTTGATAGGATTGAACAAACTAATAACACTGATGCCCACTACTCCAGTTGTGTAATAATCTTTGGAATTTGTATAACCACCTACTAAACCAGCACCTAAACTTATATAGTTATTTAACGGGTAAATGGCACTTGGCGCCAGAGTAATTTCGGTATAGCCAGTTCCAAAATTTAATCCAAAACCACCACCATATTGCAGTTGTTTCCAAAAATCATTTGAAGTGTTTTTCGCAATCGATTGCGAGTGAGACAATGAAATATGAAAAATAAAAGCGAATGTGAAAATTACTTTTGTATTCAAAATGAGGCCAAAAACGTTTTTTTTCATGGTTGTTTCAACAATTTTTAACAAAATTTAACGTAAAAGTAGTTAAATAATAAGGTTAAATAGATTGGTTTATTGTACTTTTGTCAACAAATTAAACAAAAAGCATATTAATCAATAATTATGGATAGGTTTTCCTTTTTAAACGCAGCTCATACCGAATTTTTCGCTCAATTATACGATCAATATACCGATAATCCAGACAGTGTTGAACCAAGTTGGAGAAGTTTTTTCCAAGGGTTTGATTTTGGAATGGCCAC
>JAGOAF010000027.1 GCA_017984035.1 Flavobacterium sp. | reverse complement strand
GAGATTCTTTGTTAGACAATTCGTCTTTCAATATTTTTTCTGCAATACTTAATGACAAAGTAGCAACTTGTGATTTCAAATCAGCCATAGCTGCATTTTTTTCACTTTCGATAGCTGCTTTAGCTTGGTCAATCATTTTTTGACCTTGCTCTTGTGCTTCGTTTTTAGCATCGGCAACCATTTTCTCTTTCATTTCACGAGCGTCTTTCAACATCGCGTCACGTTCAGCTCTTGCTTCTTGAAGAATACGTTGGTTATCTGCTTGCAAATTTTGCATTTCGTTGCGAGCATTTTCTGCTGATTCCAAAGCATTTTTAATCCCTTGTTCTCTTTCGTTAACCGCATCTAAAATGGGTTTCCAAGCGAATTTTTTTAATAAGAATATTAATCCAACAAAGATGACTACTTGCCAAATAAATAAACCAAACGAAAAATCATTAATTAACTTCTCCATTATATGTAATTATAAAATTGTAAACTTTTTTTTAATTGCGTAGCGCAATTGAATCTGTTTTAATTTTTAAAAACAATAGTTACAACCAACCGTTGTAACTACTGTTTTGTGTTTTAATTAAGCAGCGAATAACGCAGCGAAACCAATACCTTCAATAAGTGCAGCTGCAATAAGCATAGCTGTTTGGATTTTTCCTGAAGCTTCTGGTTGACGAGCAATAGCGTCCATTGCTGAACCACCAATTTTACCAATACCTAAACCTGCTCCGATTACAATTAATCCTGCTCCTACAATAGTTGGAATTTGCATAATATATATATTAAAAATTAAACATTCTTTTTTATGGTTTAATCGGTTATTGTTTATAAGGTTAAACTATTAAACAATCAACCATTAAACTTTTTAGTGATGCGCCTCTTCGTGGTGGTGCTCTTCGTTTCCAGCACCAAAATACAAAGCAGACAACATCGTAAAAATATACGCTTGTAAAAACGCTACTAATATTTCAAGGATAGAAAGTGCAAATGCCAATCCAAATGACAAAGTGCTTCCAATCCAGCTTTTAAATATAAACATCAAACCAATGATGCTCATTAATACTACGTGTCCTGCTAAAATATTAGCATACAAACGGATCATTAATGAAAATGGTTTAATAACTGTACCCAATAATTCAATTGGAGCCAAAATGAATTTCATTGGCGTTGGCACTCCTGGCATCCAGAAAATGTGTGCCCAATAATTTTTGTTAGCAGAAAAGGTAGTAATTAAATACGTCAATAAAGCTAAAGATGCTGTAATAGCAATATTTCCTGTTACGTTAAATCCTAACGGAGTTAATCCTAAAATATTCAAGAAAAACACAAAGAAAAAAATCGTAAGCAAGTAGCTCATGTATTTTTTATAGTTTTTCTCTCCAATGTTTGGAATCGCAATTTCGTCTCTAACATACAAAACCAATGGCTCAAAGAAACGTCCTGCTCCTGATGCAATTCCGCCATTTTTAGCGTATGATTTAGCTAATCCTCTAAATAAGAAAAACATTAAAAAAGCAATGAACAAAATTCCAACTACACTTTTAGTAATGGATAAGTCTAGCGGCTTAGCATTTGTTGGATGACCGTGTTCTTCTGTTAATTTACCTGAAGCGTCTGTTTTGTATATTTTTTCATGGTGAATTACGTAGTAGTTTCCGTTGTGTTCTGCTACTTTTTCTCCGTGATGAAATTCGCCAGAAGAAAAAACTTGCAATCCATTATCCCATAAAATAATTGGTAATGAGAAACCGTTGTGCTCTCCTGTTTCTTTATCTGCATTGAAAGTAAAATCGTGAGCGTCAAGCAAGTGGTGATTAATAAACTCTTTTATTTCTGACTTAACATCTGTAGATTCTGCTGGAGTTGCTTCTTTTTCTTCAGTTGGGTTAGCAAAGCTTACAAAAGGAAGTATTGCTACTAAAGCGACAAGTATAAATTTAAGTGGTTTATTTGAAATCACCATAACAGTTAAATATCTTAGTTTATTTTGGTTTCTAAAATTTAGGTGCAAAGGTACATTTTTTATTAATATTCAAAAGAATATAAAAATTATTTTTCGTCTAAATTGACACTTATATAGGTGTTTTATTGTTTTTCGTTTAATATTCGTATCGCCACTAGGGTTTCAATTGCCAAAAAGACAATAAACATCACAAAAAAATTGATTTTTTCAACAGGCGCGGTGACTGAAACACTTTTAAAAATAGGGCGGACAAAAAAGAAGCAAGTCATCATTTTTACAGTGGTGACTATTAAAAAAGACATGCCAAGCAAATCGAAATTACGAGAACGGACTTGGAACAAAACTAGCATAAGCGCCATAGAAAATATACCAAAAAAAAGATACAAACTTAGAAGAGAATACGAAAAATCGTCTGTACTAATCTCCATGCTTGCAAAAATCAACTCATGGAAAAAGTAAAACAGCGTCACTATAGCTATCCATAGTGCTAGTCCTTGTTTTTGTTGTTTTGTGAGTGGATATAATAGAATGCTCAATTGGAATCAGATTTATTAATGTCGTTTACTTGTCGGATTGTATTGTATAGTGCTAAAAAAACACCCACTAACAAAACAACTTTATGGTAATAAAAAACACGGTTAGGATAGTTTTCGTCTAACCAACTTCCAAAATACGAAAACAAAAAAATAATAACCCCCATTTGAATGGGAATGTTAATTAATGCGAGCCATTTGTTGAATGGTTTGTTTTCTTTTTTATTCTCCATTAGCTGCTGTAGGCGGATTGGTTTTCATGGTACATGTTGCGCTAAAATCGGCACCCGGCTCAACCGCTAATTTTCCAACCGTAACTTCGCCATAAATTGTAGCCGTTGCTTTTACATTTAGCAATTCCGCTACTTGTATTTTGCCGCTGTATCGCCCTTCAATGTCCGCGTTTTTGCAGATTATGTCTCCGATTACGATTCCCGCTGGGCCTATCACAATTTTTCCTTCGCATTGGAAATTACCGGTCAGTTCACCATCCAATCTAAAATCGGCAACAGAATAAATATTCCCTTTGATTCGAGTTCCCTCAACAATTCGGTTGGTTTTGCCCAATAGATCGGTATAGGATTTGGTTTTTTTATCAAACATAATTTACTGCTTTTTTGAGGCTAAATAAAGGTCCAAATTTTTCTTTATTTGGATCACTTTATAATTATCACTTGAGAGTATAATTGCCGGTTGATTGATCGTATACTTTTTGTTAGCTGCCATGAAGTTAAGAATATCATTGGCATAGGCCTCTGATTTTATATTATGAATAACCAAAAAGTTGTCTTTGTCTGTATACACATCAAAGGAATACGAGCGTTTCTCGATTTTTTCATCTTCAATGAATTTTTTGATTTTATCTTCTATTTCTTTAGTCTGTGTGTCAGATTGTAAGCCAACCTTAAATAGTATTTTCCAACTTTTAGCCGTGGGGGTAAAGTCTATTTTTTCCAAAGTTGGGATTTGATTTTTTAAAATATCTTGTGCTTGTATGCCTTCTTCTGCATTAGGATATTGTTCAGCAACTTCTTCCAATGCTTTTTTATAGGCCACAACACCAAATAATTTTGCTTGCGTATTCGCTCGTAACAATTCAAATTTGGGAAGAATTTCGTCTCCAGAGAACTGAATGATGGCTGTATTTACTTTTTCTAAAACGGTTACAAATTGTTGTTCTTGAAATGCGCGATACAATTGATTGTATGTCATTTCGGGCCCGGCCATATTAAAATTGTCACTATCGGTTTGATTCAAAATTTGGGCATATCTCGAATTAGGGAATTGTGAAACAATTCGGTTTTTTAGCTCTGCCGCCTTATCACTGTCTGTAATTTGATATATTTTGTACAGGTTATACATCGTTGGCAACACCAACTTTTCTTCTGGTTGTTGTTCTATTATTTTTTCAAATTTGGCAGTTGCCAAAGCGTATTCTTTGAATCTTTCTTTGTAGATAACTCCTAATTGATAATAGGCAAAATTACGCTCTTTGTTGATACTGTCAATTTGTTGGGATTGGGTTGGGATTTGATTCAAATAATAGGCTACTGTATATTTATCCGGTGTAGTTTCTTTGGTTTTGATTTTAGCGTCGTTTGTGGTAACATCTTCTGAAACCTCAGCAATAGCTACCGCATTATTGATTGTTGCTGTGGCGCGCCAAAAGCCGTCTGAACTTCGTTTCCCCCAAATTTTTTTAAATTCCAATTGCCCATAAGACACTGTCGTAGGATTGTAAAAATAAAAACTAGGCGCAGCATTTCCCGCATCTAATTTAGGCAAGGTTCTAACTGGCGTTTTAGATTGAATTAAAGTAGCGCCTGATGCAAGTCCTTTGCCTGAATTCTCTAAATTAGTCATGGCTTCTTGTTGTCTTTTAGCCATCAATTGTTGTTTTTCTTCGGCTTTTTTAAGGGTCTCTATATGGTGGCCAAAATAAGTTAGGCGTTCCAAATCAGAAAAGGAAACTACTTTTAAGATGCTGTCGTTGTGATGTGCTATTGCGTCGTATTTGATTAGGTCGTCTAGGTTTTTTCTAACCTTTTCAATTTGGGCAAATTCCCTCGTGTTCTTGTCCAATTTTACTAACGTACTGTCGTAATATTTGGCTGCTAAAGGAAAATTAGCCTTTTTGAAATACATGTTTCCTAGATTTCTGTAATTGGAAACCGCTAAATAGGCATTGTCTTTTATTTGTTTTAAAGAACGGTTGTAGTTAATTAAAGCCAATTCCGCATCATTGCTTTTGTCAAAATACAGTCCAATTTGGTGGTAAATAATGTCTAAAAATGGTCGGTTTTCGCGGTTTTCTACTAGTTTGACAAACATTTTTTTCATTTGCTCTTTGTCGCCATTCTGAAAATCAAATAGCTGTGCTTTTTTGGCGTAAGCCTGAATCAAATAATCTCTATCTGCTTTTCGACGCATGTCAATTACCGATTGATAACTAATTAGTGCGCTGTCTTTTTTGCCTAATTCTTCATAAAGCTGACCCAAAATGAATCGGTAACGGGCTTTTTCTGTGTTGATAGTGGTTAAATCTTGTGCTATTTTCAGTTTAGCTACAGCACTGTCTTTTTCTTCCAAATTCAAAAAAGCTTCAGCTAAAACTGCATTAGCGTTGGCTGCAAATTGCGCTTTCAGTTTGAAATCCTTGAGTAATTTTGACAAATTTTTAATGACCAAAGCATCGTTCCCTAAGCGCATATTGGTTTTTTCACGCCAAATTTTAGCTTCGTAAATTTTATCACTATGCGGATGTTTATACAAAATATAATTGAAAGCATCCAAAGCAGGCACAAAGCGTTGGCTGTAATACCTCGCTTTTCCTAGCATTAAATAGGCTTCGTCTGTTTGATAATTGCGTTCTTTTCCGCCAATGTTGATGGAGTGTTTTTGAATCGCTTTGGTGGCTTTCGTTTCTGCCAAATCAAAGTTGGCGTTTTTTAATGTATCAGAAATTGATCCATCTGACAACTCTATTTTTTCTACAGGCAATCGCTTCCAGAAATTGTTTTTACTTTTCTCTTTAATGCCTGCTATCCCTTTGTCAAAACCAACATTTCCATTATATAAAATATTATATTCTGTAGTTAACGCATGGTAATTTCGAGACACAAAAGAGTCTTTCTTAGTAGAACAAGCCACTAAAAAAATAAAGGTAAAAACTGTAATGAAGAAATGGTATCGGTTGGTTTTCAATAATAACGGTTTATAGCTTTAACTTCTATACCTCTCTTTTAGTATATAGTTGGGTAAAATTAAGATTATTCTTTGAAATGGAAATTGATTTTTGAAATTGATTTTTGAATTCCGTATTGCAAACCTGATTTTTATCATTTTCTAAAAACACCCCAGTTTACTATATTTGTCAAAAATTACAACTATGTCTTCCTTTTTAAAATTAATCATTAAAGAAGTGAAACGCGAAACCAAAGACGCTGTTTCGATTCTTTTTTCAGTTCCTGAAGAATTACAATCTAACTATACTTTCATTGCTGGTCAATACATCAACTTGAGACTGACATTGGATAACCAAGAAATTCGTCGTGCTTATTCAATCTGCTCTGCTCCTGATAGTTGCGAGTTGCGCATTGCAGTAAAAGCAGTTTCCAACGGCCTTTTTTCGCAGTTTGCCAACACTAAACTTAAAGCCGGCGACGTTCTTGAAGTAGGAAAACCAGAAGGAAAATTCACCTTTGAACCTCAGGCTGATCGCCAACGCAATTATGCGGCTTTTGTTGCTGGAAGCGGTATCACTCCTGCAATTTCTATTTTGAAATCGGTTTTAAAAAACGAGCCTAAAAGTAGCTTTGTTTTGGTCTATGGAAACAAATCACCCGAAGAAACTATTTTTCACCAAGAATTACAGGATTTACAATCACAATATATAGGGCGATTATTTGTTCACTATGTGTATAGTCAAGCCAAATCAGAAGGAACTTTGTCTGGACGAATTGACAAGACAACCGTGAATTACATCTTGAAAGAAAAACACGCCAGCTTAGATTTTGACAAATTCTATTTGTGTGGACCTGAAGATATGATTAACGCCGTTTCGGAAGCATTAAAAGAAAAAAACATCAAAGAATCCAATATCAAATTTGAATTATTTTCAACTTCTACCAAAGCACATGCTATCGAGCAATCGATAGAAGGACACGCGCAAATTACAGTAATGGTAGACGATGAAGAAACCACTTTTGAAATGTCGGCCAAACAAACTATTTTGGACGCTGCTTTAAAACAAGGCATTGATGCCCCCTATTCTTGCCAAGGCGGAATTTGTAGTAGCTGTTTAGCACGCGTTACCGAAGGAACTGCCGAAATGACTAAGAACTCTATCCTTTCCGAAAAAGAAGTTGCTGATGGATTGATCTTGACTTGTCAAGCGCATCCTACTTCGGCTTCGATTCGTGTAGATTTTGATGACGTTTAAATTGACACTGTAAATAAATTGATTGATATAAAAAACGAGAAGCTAATCCTTCTCGTTTTTTTATTTTTTCTCCTTAAGAATTACCCTTATGCGAGCCACCACTTGCTCTGGCAGAATCGTTCGCATGGCATTTTCATAACCTGCCACCTTTTTATTCCCATAAACTGAAGTAGGTAGGTTTGGATAGTGGTTTCTATCGGACACTAAAGCGTTATCTAGCGTTTGATTAAACGGTAAAAATCCCGCATACGGATGAGTAGCGCCCCAAAGGGTGACTACGGGCACTCCTAACATGGCAGCAATATGTCCGTTGCCAGAATCCATAGACAACATTACGTCTAAATTACTTATCAAATCCAATTCGGCGGTAAAAGGAACTTTTCCTGCCATGTTGATGACATTGTTTTTTTCGCCTTTTAAATTATCAAGTTGTTCTTTTTCATTTTGGCCTCCGCCAAAAAGAAAAATAGTGTGTTCTTGATTTTGGGCTAAAGTATCAATTACTTCCTGCATTAAATCCAGTGGATAGACTTTGGAATCATACTGGGCAAACGGTGCAATTCCAATTAACGTATTGAATTGAGACACAATTGTAACAAATTCCGGTTGTGAAATTTTTGCTTTTACAGGAAATTGAGGACGAGACAAATCGATTGGAAAACCCAAGCTTTCAAACACCAATTGGTGTCTTTCAAACATCGTGGTTAAAGGCTGGAAAATTTTATTTTCAGCACGCGTTAGTGCTTTTTTCTCAGCGCGTCCTTTGTCTACAAAAGCGATTTTTTTACCGTTTAAGGCAAATAAACTGCGTACTGCTTTAGAGCGCAACACATTGTGCAAATCAGCAAAAGCATCGATTTTTAATCTTTTCAAATCTTGGTACAATCGCCACAATCCTAAAATCCCTTTATGGCGTGCTTTTGCGTCAAAAGCAAAAAAATGTAAATTGGGAATGTCCTTGAAAAAAGGTTGAAAAAACGGCCGTGTAATCACCGTAAGTTTTAGCTCGGGATAGCGTTGAGCCAACGCTCGTAAAACAGGAACCGTCATAGCGACATCTCCCATTGCGGAAAGTCTCATGACGGCTATATGTTGAATTTTGTGTGACAAATTATTGTCTAGAAATTACTTTTTGTTTTGGTACAACACCGGATTCAAATCATCGTCATTGTACATTTTCATTTGTTTGTACACTTTCATGAATTTATTTCCGTTTTCAATGTCGGTCAACAAATCGTCAATAGCAGTAGATAAATCCGTTCTTTGTTCCAACAAAACGTTTAACTTTTCTTGGCACTTATCTTTGTGTTCTTGCGAAGCATCGGGACGACTTACCTCCTCTTGCATATGGTAAATTTTCAACGCCAAAATAGACAATCTATCAAAAGCCCAAGCTGGACTTTCAGAGTTGATTTTAGCCTCAGATTTGGCATTAACATGACTGTATTTTTGCAAAAAATAGCTGTCAATGTATTCCACCATATCGGTACGTTCTTGATTCGAAGCGTCAATTCGTCTTTTCAAAGTCAAAGCCGCAACGGGGTCAATATTCGGATCGCGAATGATATCTTCAAAATGCCATTGCACCGTATCGATCCAGTTTTTTAAATACAATAAATGTTCAAATTGCTCCTTTGGAAAAGGATTATTAATGGGTTGATCCACGTTATCAAATTGATGATAATCTTGGATACTTTTTTCGAATACAGAATAGGCTAATTTTGAAAACATCTCTTAGTAAATTGAAAGACAAAGATACTTTTTTATACATTTATAGGATGGAAAAACAATTAAAGTTTTGCCAAAACAGTCAAAATTAAAAGTATGCAAATTCATCATCTGTCTGAAAATAATAGTGTTTTAAATCATTTCTTGGGGCAAATTCGCGATGTCAATATCCACAACGACAGCCTCCGTTTTAGAAAAAACATGGAGCGCATTGGCGAAATCATGGCTTATGAAATGAGTAAGAAATTAGAATATAAAGCCATTGATATTCCAACACCTTTAGGAACAAAAGCAACGCAGTATATTAAAAATCCATTAGTAATCTGTTCTATTCTTAGGGCGGGTTTAACATTACACAATGGATTCCTAAACTATTTTGATGCTGCTGAAAACGGATTTATTTCGGCTTACCGTCACCACCCTAACAACGATGATTTTTTCGAAATTATAGTGCAATACCAAGCTGTTGCAGCTATTACAGACAAGACGGTAGTGATAGTTGACCCAATGTTGGCGACAGGCCAATCAATTATAGCGGTATTCAAACAATTAATGGAAAGAGGCGCTCCTGCCGAAATTCATGTTGCAGTCGTGATTGCGGCTCCGGAAGGAATCGCGCATTTGGAAGCTCAATTGCCTGACAACTGCCATCTTTGGATTGCTTCAATTGACGATCACCTCAACGAACACAGCTATATTGTTCCTGGATTGGGCGATGCGGGTGATTTGGCCTACGGCCAAAAACTATAATTGACTTACAAAGGAAAACAAGCTACAGAAAACAACCAAACCAAAGACCATTTCTTGCTTGAATCTGGTTTGCGAATACTCGACATGCGCACTAGCTAAAATGGCCAATGGCGCTATAGTAAACACTAAAAAATCACTGCTTTTGAGTGCCGAAAAAATAAAAACAATTGCTCCAATAAAAAAGGAAGCGACAATTTTTTTATAGGATGTTTGAGTCATTGACAGTCTATGCGATAAGGTAATGAACATCGAAAAAACAAAAAACAGGGCAACAGAAACATAAATCGAAAACGCTAGGTTTTGATTCGAATTAGCAAAATAATCAATCGCAAGATCTACTTGTGTGCTTTTATTCAAATAGTCTATCGTATTGATTCCGAAAAAAGAGGTAAAAAAAGCAAACAAAATACCCACTGCTAATAACGCGATGAAAGGTAAAACCCAATTCGTATAATCTCTTGAAACCAATAAAATAATCGAAATAAAGACTAATATCAAGAATAAAATGGCCCAAAAATGAAAAAGGGCCGCTAAAATGATCCACAAAGAGGCATCAAATATTTTTTCTTTAGAGGCTTTCATCGATTGTAATGAAATCAAACGACGCAAGGCTAATAACACAAAAAAATTAGCCAACAAAATATTTAAATTGTTCAAAATAGAAGGAAAGAACAACAAAAGTAAGATGAAAAAAATCGCAGTATAACTACTGTCTTTGGTCAATCCGTTGCGTTTTCCGATAAAACTAGTCAAGAAAACAGAGGCTAAAATGACTAGAAAAGTAACTCCTTTTTTTAGGAGTAAAACAACCGATGACATCCAAGAAGTGTCTTGGATTTGGTAGATAAAAAAGAAAAACAACATTAAAAATACGATTAAAGCGTAATTTAATGGTGTAGATTTTTTAAAAACACTTGCAATCATAAGGATATTTTATACTTTTGTGTCTGTAAATATACTACTTGTTTAAAACAAGTTCAAAAAACTTTAGCGGAATAGCTCCGGATTGTTTTTTTTAAATTTTACACTAATTCAAAATAACAACATAATTTATACTATTATGAAATCATTTTTCGAAGGAATTCAATTCTTATTTGTAGATGTATTATTTGCTCCTCTTGATTTTTTAAGATCATTAGAGCTTTCGTCATGGACTGCTGCTAATGCAATCAATTGGATCTTTATGATTATTTGTGCTGCTGCCATTGTATATTGGATCAAACAATTACAAATTTTTGACGAAGCAGGTACTGAAAATCAAGACACAACTGCACATTCTTTCTTGAAATAATTAAGAAATAAAAATATTGGAAACTACTTTAGGTCGTTTCCAATATCTCTTCTAAAATACATCTTATCAAATTGAAGCTTTGCGATATTTTGGTAAGATTTTTTTATGGCCTCTTCAAAGTTAGCACCATACGAAGTAACGGTTAACACACGCCCTCCGTTAGACAAGACTTGATTGTTTTCTAATTTTGTCCCTGCGTGAAACACAATAGAATCCGTTATGTTTTCTAGGCCTGAAATGACTTTCCCTTTTTCAAACTCTTCCGGATAACCGCCTGAAACTACCATTATCGTGGTAGCACTTCTTTCGTCTACTTCCAAAGAAATTTGGTCTAGTTTTTCATTGGCTACTGCCAAAAATAATTCGACTAAATCTGTTTTCAATCTTGGAATAACCACTTCGGTTTCAGGATCGCCCATTCGAACATTGTATTCAATTACGATCGGCTCTCCTTTTACATTGATTAAACCAATAAAAACAAATCCTTTGTACGGAATCCCGTCTTTTTGGAAACCATCAATAGTGGGTTTTACAATGCGTGTTTCAATTTTTTCCATTAACACAGCGTCAACATAAGGCACTGGGGAAACAGCTCCCATTCCGCCCGTATTTAAGCCCGTGTCGCCTTCGCCAATGCGTTTGTAATCTTTAGCTGTGGGTAAAATTTTATAGCTTTTTCCGTCAGTCAAAACGAAACAGCTCAATTCGATTCCGTCTAAAAATTCCTCGATCACTACTTTAGCGCTCGCGCTTCCAAATTTTTGGTGCACCAACATATTGCGCAATTCTTCTTTGGCTTCAGCCAAGTCTTGAATAATCAACACGCCTTTTCCTGCGGCCAATCCGTCTGCTTTTAACACATAGGGCGGTTGTAATGTTTCTAAAAATTGGCATCCTTGTTCTACGGTTTCGGCTGTAAAACTATCGTAAGCAGCTGTTGGAATGTTGTGTCTGAATAAAAATTCTTTGGCAAATTCTTTACTCCCTTCTAATTGCGCGCCAACTGTCGATGGTCCAATTACAGGAATGTCTTTTAAGTCGGCATCGTTCAAGAAGAAATCATAAATTCCTTTTACTAATGGGTCTTCGGGACCTACGACAACCATTTCCACTTTTTCTTTCAAGACAAAGTCTTTAATGGCTGGAAAATCAGTTGGATTGATGTTAATATTATTCGCTATTGCTGCGGTTCCCGCGTTTCCTGGTGCCACAAAAAGGGTGTCGCAAAGCGGACTCTGAATCATTTTCCATGCAAAAGCATGTTCTCTTCCGCCTGAACCCAATAGTAAAATAGTCATGTTGTAGTTGTATTAGTTGTGGTGCAAAAATAATGGCTTTTGAACGGAAATAATAATTAATTATTAAAAATTATTCTCACTCAAAAGCCAATACAAAAGCTATTTAATATAATTCGAAAAATCTTTGTGTTCCTCTTTTGACAGTTCTTCTGGCGAAAGGGATTTAAAATACTCATAGGTAATTTTCATTCCTTCGGCACGGCCAACTTTGGCTTCCCAGCCTAACAATTCTTTGGCTTTGCTAATATCGGGTTGACGTTGTAAGGGGTCGTTAATCGGAAGCGGATGGTACACTACTTTTTGATTGGTGCCTGTTAATTTGATAATTTCTTCGGCAAAATCTTTGATTGTGATTTCGTCTGGATTTCCAATATTTACAGGATACACATAATCTGAATGCAGTAATCTATAAATTCCTTCCACCTGATCGTCAACATAACAGAAAGATCGTGTTTGCATTCCGTCGCCAAAAATGGTTAAATCTTCGCCGCGAATAGCTTGGCCAATAAAGGCCGGAATTACTCGTCCGTCGTTCAGGCGCATTCTTGGTCCGTACGTATTAAAAATTCGAACAATTCGGGTCTCCACACCATGAAAAGTATGGTATGCCATGGTAATCGATTCTTGGAAACGTTTGGCTTCGTCATATACTCCTCTTGGCCCAATAGTGTTTACATTACCATAGTATTCTTCGGTTTGCGGGTGTACTAATGGATCGCCATAGACTTCAGAAGTCGAGGCTATTAAAATGCGTGCTTTTTTTACACGAGCCAATCCTAATAAATTGTGAGTTCCTAACGAACCCACTTTCAAGGTTTGGATCGGAATTTTTAAATAATCTATCGGACTTGCTGGCGAAGCAAAATGCAAAATATAATCCAACTTTCCTGGAACGTGAACAAATTTAGTGATGTCGTGATGGTAAAATTCGAAGTTTTCTAATTTGAACAAATGCTCAATGTTTTTCAAATCGCCCGTAATCAAATTGTCCATTCCTATAACAAAATAGCCTTCTTTTATAAATCGGTCACAAAGATGCGACCCTAAAAATCCCGCCGCTCCTGTTATCAGTATTCGTTTCATAATTGATATTTGATTATTTTACATTAAAAATTTGTTCCAAAATTTTGATCGTAATCAAATAGGTTGGCTTTACTCCTGTAGTTCCTAAACCTCCCGAAGCCAGTGTGCTTCCGGTTTCTAGTGGGTTATCTGAAGCATAATAAGCATAGCGCACTTTGATATCTTTGGGTACACTTTTTCTAATTCTCGAAGCCGATTGGATGGCTTTTTGATAATAAGCTCCTTCCATTTCTAATCCGATGGCTCTCCAGGTGGATTCGTGGAAGAATTTCAACAAATCTCTGTTTTGCAACGAGGTTCCTAAAACCGTTACCATGGGTCCTGCAAAAACCGCAATGTCATTTCCTTCAAACATGTCGGCAGTTAATTCGTTTTCAAAAAAGTAATTGTCAGCCGTTCCTTCGTTGATATGGGCATTCGGAATCATAATGTCTCCCTTTCCTCCTTCTAGAATTCCTGCTTTACCCATGATGGAAATCGACTGAGCGTTTAAAAAGGTTTCTTTTTTGTAGGGTTTAAATAACTCGTCAATGGTTTCATAAGCTTGCTCTCCAAAGGCATAATCCATGACAATAATGACCGGGTTTTCTGTGCCTAAATCGGCTTTAGGGAAAGACGTTTTGCTCCAATCAATTTTAGCGGTATCAAAAATTTGAACATCGATATTTGTTCCTGAAGTGTCGGGCAACGAAATCATTCCTTGTTTCAAGGCAATTGCTTCAACAACATCACGAACTTCGTGTGCTCCTGATTTGCTTAATTCCTCATAAATAAAGAAATCGGATTGGTTTTTGAACTTTGTTTTCAAAGCTGGAACTGCAAAAATGGAGTTCATCACCGAGTGCATATTGGCACTAATCACGTGGATAGGTCTGCCAAGTAAATTATTTTCTTTTAAAACTTCTTTGATGTTGGTTGCCCAAATTTCACCGTGTATGTGGTGCCCCAAACGCTCTCTCAACACAGGGCTGAAAGTGATGGTGCGTTTATTGTTTTCAATAATTTCTTCGATGGCTAATTTTCCTAACCAATAAATAACATGTAAGAAACGATCTGGCGAGGCGGCTGAACCAAACGCATCGTAGATGTCTAAAATTTCTTCGAAGGTTCTACCTAGAATATTGGCAGTATGAGAAATCGCTTTCTCTTTCTCAATTTGGCTTAGTTTTTTGTTTTGCTGAACCGCAATTTCTAATTTTTTCCAATCGTGTGAAACTTCTCCTGCTTCGTCCAACAACACTCTGTTTTTAATTTTGTGTGATTCGATGAAGATGAAGGTCAAGTGCGTCAAAATATCGTAAATATCCGAACGTCCACGGGTAATGACTACGTTCATTTGATCTTCGTCAATGCGATAGCAATTACGGCGTCTTTTTGGAGGAACAATCGCCTTAAAGTGCGATTTGGCATAGCCTTCTTCTGAAGTTAGATTGATGAATCGGCATTCTTCGATTCCAATTGGGAGGCGTTCAATAACGTACAAAAGTCCGTTAAGTTCTACTTTTTCGTCGGCAATGTTTCCGTAAATTTCCGGACGTAACGCTAATAAAGCTTCGCGTAAAGTGTCTCCCGAAACCCCCATCGGCTTGTAAAAACCGCGGTTGAATAAATGCCTCATGGTAATGTACAGTCGTTCAATAGCTGCTGACGACTCTTGCGCTCGTGAGCGCGAAATGTTTTTGATTTCTATCATCTTTATGTATTATTTAACCTGCAAAGATACTGGATTTATTTTGGGTTTAGCACATTGGCTATTTTTCTGTCGTTAGACAGTCGCGGAATTTTATTCTGCCCGCCCAATTTTCCTATCGATTTCATATAGACTTGAAAACCATTTTTAGGGACGTTTGTAATTACCAATGGGCGTAATACGTTGCCCACAATTAAATCGTCATAATACACGTTTTGCTTGCGCATCGCATGATCTATTTGAAAAGCAAATGCTTCTAAATTATCCGGTTCGTTTTCAAATTCAATCAACCATTCGTGGTAAGGCAATCCTTCGGTTGGGTTAATTTGAGGCGCTACAGTAAATTCATTAACGCGAATTGTACTTCCTTCCATGGCTTCTTGTAAGGCGCTTTCTACTTCTTTGCCAATAACGTGTTCGCCAAAAGCAGAAATGTAATGTTTGATTCGGCCCGAAACTACTACTCGATAAGGTGCTAAACTCGTAAACTGAACCGTATCGCCAATATTATAACCCCAAAGGCCGGCATTAGTTGATAAAATTAGAACGTAATTCACGCCCAATTCGACTTCGCCAATGGTATAACGGCGCGGGTTTTCTGTCGAAAATTCGTCGCTCTTGATAAATTCATAGAAAATTCCGGAATTTAACAACAGCAACATGCCTTTCTCTTTTTGGGAATCTTGATAGGCAAAAAACCCTTCTGAAGCGGGGAAAAGCTCGATACTGTCGACTTTTCGACCAATTAAATTTTCAAATTTGGCCCGGTAGGGTTCATAATTGACTCCGCCATAAATGAACAAATTGAAATTGGGGAAAATGTCGCCAACCGGCTTATTGGCTTTATGTTGTAGTTTTTCGAAATACATTTGGACCCAAGACGGAATTCCTGAAATAACCGACATGTTTTCATTGAAAGTTTCCTCAACAATAGCATTGACTTTGGTTTCCCAATCCTCAATACAATTGGTTTCCCATGATGGCATGCGGTTTTTTTGTAAATAGTTGGGAACAAAATGCGCGACAATTCCAGACAGGCGGCCTAATTTAATTCCGTTTTTTTCATCCAAAATCGGACTTCCTTGCAAGAAAATCATTTTGCCATCCACAAAATTAGCATTGCCTGTTTCGTGTATGTAATGCAAAATGGCGTTGCGCGCGGCTTCGATATGGTACGGCATGGATTCCTTGGTCAGCGGAATGTATTTAGCCCCTGAAGTAGTTCCAGAAGTTTTAGCAAAATAAAGCGGTTTGCCCTTCCAAAGAACATTCTCCTCACCTTTCACCACTCGATCAACATAGGGTTTTAATTGTTCGTAGTCGCGAACGGGAACTTGTTGAGCAAAATCAGCAGGGGTTTGTATTTGGTCAAAATGATGGTCTATTCCAAACTGTGTGTCTTTCGCTTGACGAATTAATTCTTGTAAAACTTTGTTTTGGGTTGCTACAGGATTACTAGCCCAAGTCCTTGTTTTTTTTACCACTTGGTGGGCAAATAATCGAGCCGCAATAGATTTTATAGACATGCTGTTGGTTTTATTTTTTCTTTTCGGAAGCTTTTTGCTCTTCTTGGGTTACTCTTTTTCGCAGTTCTAATTCATCTTTTGAAGCGGATAGGTTGCCTTCTGCCGGCGTTGTTTCTACCGAAGAAAGTATGGAGTCTTTGTTGAATTTAGCAAACTCTAACTCGCCTGTCAGCACTTTTTTTAGTGAGGCAATGTAAGCTTCGTTTTGTTCTAAAGCATGAGAAAGAGAATCTGATTTTAAGGCGAGTTCTGTAGCGTCTCTTTTTAGTTTAGAAGAAGAATAGCCTGGAATAAACTCGCGCAAAGGTGTAAATGCAATAATAAAAGTAGTGATGAAAATGATGAAAATAGCACCTAAACCCAATACTACAAAAACATTCATCAAGGTTAGTTTTAAAGAAAAGGTTTCTTCAAAAGTGTCTTCGTTCAAAATAATTAAACGCCTTTTGTTGAACAGATTTTCTTTTAATTGTTGTTTAAAGAGCCCTTTATCAAACATGAAATTTGGTTTATTGAACAAATATATACAATTATTAGCTTTGATACTATGGCTTAGTTTTAGAAGTTCAACGACAACAAAATCAACTTTTAATACAATTTTAACGCTTCAAAATCCAAATAAATGATTAAAAAAGAATGGCCATTCACTAATTCTATTTACATTTGTAATTCATTAATAAACAAATTTGCTTCGGCATTAAAATAGTAAATCATGGGAAGATTAGGTGTTACAGAAATCCTTATTATACTAGCAGTTGTATTATTGCTTTTTGGAGGTAAAAAAATTCCAGAACTTATGAAAGGTTTAGGAAGCGGAATTAAAGAATTTAAAAACGCTGCTAAAGACGATTCATCTGCAAAGAAAGAAGAAGATACTAAAGAGTAACTCTTTAGGCGTTCTAATAAAAAAACCCAAGTCTCAACTTGGGTTTTTTGTTTTTATAGAATCATGGTCAATTGAATTCTTTTTCGGTCTTCGTCGACTTCAGTTACTTTTACCTCAACGTGTTGGTGTAATTTTACTACCTCATTTACATCGCTCACAAAACCCGCTTTGAGTTGGGAAATATGAACCAATCCACTTTCTTTAATGCCAATATCAACAAAACATCCAAAGTTGGTGATGTTGTTTACAATTCCGGGTAAAATCATTCCTGATTTAAGGTCTTTTATAGATTTAACATTTGGGTCAAACTCAAATATTTTAGCCGATTTTCTTGGGTCTAACCCGGGTTTCTCTAATTCTTTGATAATATCTTTTAAAGTCAGCAAACCTATTTCAGGCGTCGTGTAATTTTCGGGGTGGATCAAAGCTGTTTTATCTTTATTACCAATTAATTCATGTACCGAAATCTTCAAATCTTTAGCCATTTTTTCAACAATTGGGTACGCCTCGGGATGGACCGCCGAATTATCTAATGGGTTTTTCCCTTCTTTAATTCGGATAAATGCGGCACCTTGTTGGAACGCTTTGTCTCCCAAGCGAGGCACTTTTTTCAATTGTTTTCGGTCGTCGAATGGGCCGTTTTCAGAACGGTATTGCACAATATTTTCGGCCAGCTTCTCTCCTATTCCACTCACATAACTCAACAAATGTTTGCTTGCCGTATTGATGTTAATTCCTACTGAGTTTACACAGCGAATCACAGTTGCGTCTAATTCTTCTTTCAATTTATTTTGATCGACATCATGTTGGTATTGACCTACGCCTATGGCTTTAGGGTCAATTTTTACCAACTCCGCCAAAGGATCACTCAATCGTCGTCCAATAGAAACCGAACCTCGCACGGTGACATCATAATTAGGAAATTCTTCACGGGCAATTTTCGAGGCCGAATAAACCGAAGCGCCTGCCTCAGAAACCACAAAAACTTGAACCTCTTTGTCAAAAGCTATTTTTTTGACAAAAAATTCGGTTTCTCGGGAAGCGGTTCCGTTACCAATAGCAATCGCATCAATTTTATAAGAATTGACCATCGAACGGATTTTTTTCATTGCCATAGCCTCTTCATTTTGAGGCGCATGGGGATAAATCGTTTCGTTGTACAACAAATCCCCTTTTTCGTCCAAACACACTATTTTACAACCCGATCGATAGCCTGGATCAATCGCTAAAATGCGCTTTTCTCCCAAAGGTGGCGCCAATAACAGCTGGCCTAAATTGGTCGCAAAAACCTGAATGGAATTCGCATCGGCTTTAGCCTTAGCTTCTTGTACGGTTTCATTAGCAATAGCAGGTTGCAACAATCTTTTGAAACTGTCTTCAATCGCTAATTGAATGTGCGGTGTAGTATCGTTTTGACGCATCAAAATAATTTCGTCAATAACATCATACGCCTCGTCAATATCGACTTCGATTTTTAATTTTACAAAGCCTTCGTTTTCGGCACGTAACATAGCCATTAATCGGTGAGGGGGGGTTTTGCTTAACAATTCCGACCAGTCGAAATACTGCGAGAATTTTTGTGCCGCTTCATCGTCTTTTTTGGTTTTTACAACTTTTGTAGTAATCGTTGCTTTTCGCTGGAACAAACGGCGTAATTGTTGACGAACGTGAATATTTTCATTAATCCATTCAGCAATAATTTCACGTGCGCCTTGCAAGGCAGCTTCTTCATTGATTACATTTTCATTGATGTACTGAGTAGAGATAAAATCAATGTTGTCATTTTTTTGAGCGAAAATAATAGTTGCTAATGGCTCTAAACCATTTTCTCGCGCCACATCGGCCTTGGTTTTTTTTTTCTTTTTAAACGGCAAGTACAAATCTTCCAACTCCTGTAAATCGAAACTGTCTTGGAGTTTTTTGGCTAACTCAGGCGAAAGTTGACCCTGTTCCTCAATGGTTTTAAGAATACTTTCTTTTCGTT
>JAGOAF010000058.1 GCA_017984035.1 Flavobacterium sp. | reverse complement strand
GCCGAAGTACAAAAACCATTAGCAACGGTAGTTATTGGCGGATTAGTTTCGGCAACATTACTAACCTTAATCGTTTTACCAATACTTTATTTATTATTTGAAAAGGGAATTAAAAGAAGAAAAAAAATGTCAAATCCAATTGTAACAATACTCGTTTTGTTAATTAGTAGCTTTTCGTTTGCTCAAAACAGTCAAACAATAACATTAGAAAAAGCTATTGAAAAAGCAAA
Organism: Flavobacterium sp.; assembly: GCA_017984035.1. The sequence goes on along the minus strand of JAGOAF010000058.1, from coordinate 5,490 downwards.
AGCAAATAACATCGACTTAAAAATCGCGGATAAGGAAATTGAAAAACAAACTGTTCTAAAGAAAACAGCATTTCAAGTAGATCCTTTGCAAGTGCAATACCAAGGCGGACAATTCAATAGTGTCGATTACGACCACAACGTTTCTATTCAACAATACTTTCCAATTGGTAAAATCACAAAAGCCAATCGCCAACTGCAAGAGGAATTAGCCAAATTGGCTGAAAAACGAAAAGCATTAACGGAGTATGAAATTGAAAAAGCCGTATCATTAGCATACTATCAATATTTATATGGAATTTCTATTCAAAAGTTAAATAATGAGTTGTTCGAGATTTATGCTAAATTCCTTAAAAATGCAGAGCTTCGTTTTCAAATCGGAGAAAGTGGCAACATTGAAGTAATCAGTGCTAAAGCCAAATCGAAAGAAATCGAAACCCAAAAAGCACAGTTAGAATATGACTTGGTAGTTTATCAAAAGCAATTGCAATATTTCATTCAAACAGATGAAAACATAGTTCCTGATGCCAATACACCATTGCAATATGCTAATCCAACAACGAGTAAAGATGACAAAATACAAGGATTAGTAAACGATTATTACACACAGCAAATTTCAGTGTATCAAAAGGAAGCCAATACGTTCAAAGCAATGCGAACTCCTAAATTAGGTTTGGGTTATTTTGGTCAAACCATCGATACAAAATCCTATTTTCAGGGTTTTACTGCCGGATTGCAAATTCCTTTATTTGGTGGTGCAAATACAGCAAAAGCCAAAGCATCAGAAATTAGTATTTCGCAATCGCAATTAGAATTAGATAAAAGCAAATTGACTTTGAAATTACAGAAAGAAGAACTACAAAATGAGTTTGAAAAACAGAAAAAAGCACTTGTATATTACCAAAACGAAGGATTGCAATATGCCGAACAAATTATTACAACGGCTCAAAAAAGCTATGCCAATGGTGATATGAGTTACTGGTCATACATTAGTTTTTTAAACCAAGCCATTGACATCAAAAAGCAAAATGCCGAAGCCGTTAATACTTACAATCAAAGTGCTATTCAATTGCAATTTCCATCTTTCAACAACAATTAATATTCCATTATATGAAAAATATATTTTTAAAACCAAATTGTAATCGAAGTTCATTCTTCAACCTCTTTATTCTGTTTTCTATTCTCTTTACTCTAAATTCCTGTGGCGAAAAGAAAACCGAAGAAACCCACGAAGAAGAAAAATCAGAAACCGAAGTTGCCTTGACAGAAGCGCAATTTAAAACTATTGGTATCGAAACAGGCGGTATCGAAATGAAAAACCTAAATACGGTAATCAAAGCCAATGGTTATACAGCAGTTCCACCACAAAACATGGCTAATATTTCAACCTTAATTGGTGGCGTTGTTAAAGATATTTATGTGTTAGAAGGAACTTACGTTGCAAAAGGTAAAACATTGGCAACTATTCAAAACCTTGAAGTTACCGAAATGCAAGAAGATTACAATTCCGCTATTGCCAACATTGAATACTTGCAATTGGAATATAATCGTCAAAAAACATTGAGCGATGAAAATGTAAATCCTCGCAAAACATTTCAAGAAGTAAAATCAAAATTAGCAGTAGAAAAAGCTAAAGCACAAGCCGCAAAAAACAAGCTGCAAGCGTTAAATGTTAGTTTAAGCGGAAACACTTCGTTAATTCCAATTGTTTCGCCAATAAGCGGTTATGTAGGTAAAATTAGTATAACAAAAGGAGCATTTGCAGAAACAGGCGTAACACTTTTTGAAGTAGTTGATAACAGCCAAATGCATTTGGATTTAAATGTGTTTGAAAAAGATTTGGGAAAAATTTCCGTAGGTCAAGAAGTCGATTTTGTATTAACCAATCAGTCCAATAAATCCATTAAAGGGAAAATATTTGGCATCAATAAATCATTTTCCAACGAAAGCAAAACAGTTGCGGTTCATGCCAAAATCAATCCAAGCGATGCCAAAGATTTAATTTCCGGAATGTATGTAGCTGCCAATATCAATATCACCAATCAAACCGTTCAGGCACTTCCAAAAGATGCAATTGTTAGAAATGGCGATAAATATTACATTTACATTCAAGAAGAGCACCAACAAGAAGCTCCAAAAGTAAAAGAAGAAGAGCATCAACATAAAGAAGGAGAAGAACATTCAGAACACGCTGAAGGCAAAGAAGAAGGACACAATGAAGTGCACTTCAAAGCAATCGAAGTGGTTCCTGGAACTACTGATTTAGGTTACACCGAAATAAAATTAGTCGAAGAAATTCCTGCCGATGCGAAAATTGTTATAAAAGGTGCTTTTTACTTACTAGCAACTTCAAAAGGTGGCGGTGAACACGAACATTAAAAATAAATTATTAATCATTAAATAAAATCAAATGAAAAATTCAATTTTAAAATCAATCTTTTTTTTAACACTATTATTTTTTACAAGCAATACTGCTTCTGCACAAAAAGCCAATCAAAAAGCTGTAATCAAAACTTTTTTACATTGTGATCATTGTAAAGAATGTGAAACTTGTGGTTTAAAATTCAAAACTGAAATGCTCAAAATTAAAGGTTTAAAAATGTATGAGCTTGACGATAAAGCAATGACATTTACAGTGTATTATAATGCAAAGAAAACAACCTTACAGACCATTAAAGAAGGTATTTCTAAATTAGGATACGATGCAGATGAAGTAAAAGCCGATCCAAAAGCGTATGAAAATTTAGATGGATGTTGTAAAGCGTAATCCAAATGGAAAACAAAAAATCACATTGGGAAAATGTTTTTGCAACCAAAAATCCTAATGAAGTAAGTTGGACACAAAAATATCCAAAAACTTCAATGGAGTATTTAAAAAATGTAAACCTATCAAAAACTGCCAATATAATTGATATTGGCGGTGGCGATAGCAATTTTATGGATGCCTTATTAGAAAAAGGATATCAAAATATTTGGGTATTGGACATCTCTGAATTTGCTTTAGAAAGAGCCAAAAAACGTTTAGGAGATAAAGCCGATTTAATACATTGGATTGTTTCTGATATCACAGAATTTAATCCCGAAGTCAAGTTTGATTTTTGGCACGACAGGGCTGTTTTTCATTTTCTAACAGGAGAAGAAAGTATAAGGAAATATGTTACAATCGTTAGTAATGCTATAGCTCAAAATGGAAATTTTCTATTAGGTACTTTTTCAGAAAATGGTCCTTTAAAATGTAGTGGATTGGAAATAAAACAATATTCAGAAAATTCGATGAAACAAACTTTTATAGAAAATTTTGAAGCAATAAAATGTTTTACAGAAAACCATACCACACCATTTGATACCATCCAGAACTTTCAATTTTGTGGATTTAAAAAAAATAGAAATGGAACATAAACATAAATACGATGCTAAAGGCAATCAGCTTTGTTGCACTCTCGAAGAAAAAATAAATAAAAAAACCGAAAATCATTCTGATGATGACGGACAAGACCACGAGCATTCTAGTGTAGAAAAATCTACGTTTCAAATGTTTTTGCCAGCAATCATAAGTTTTATTTTATTATTGATTGCCATAGGTTTTGATAATTATTTTAAACAATCATGGTTTACAGGTTATGTTAGAATAGGATGGTATATTCTAGCATACATTCCAGTGGGATTTCCAGTAGTCAAAGAAGCGTTTGAAAGCATTCGCAAAGGCGAGATATTTTCAGAATTTCTTTTAATGAGTATTGCAACTATTGGAGCGTTTGCTATAGGCGAATTTCCTGAAGGTGTTGCCGTAATGTTATTTTATGCCATTGGCGAAATATTCCAATCATTGGCGGTTCAAAGAGCAAAAGCTAACATCAAAACGTTACTTGACCAAAGACCAGACGAAGTAACTATTCTCGAAAACAATGTTGCCAAAACTATCAAAGCATCAACCGCTAAAATTGGAGATATTATCCAACTAAAAGCAGGAGAAAAATTAGGATTAGATGGAGAATTACTTTCAGATACTGCTGCATTTAATACTGCTGCACTAACGGGAGAAAGTAAGCCAGACACCAAAGCAAAAGGAGAAACTGTTTTAGCAGGAATGATAAACATACATTCGGTTTGTCAAGTAAAAGTAACGGTTGCTTATACAGATAGTAAACTGTCAAAAATTCTCGAAATGGTGCAAGATGCTACAGCCAAAAAAGCACCAACAGAATTATTTATCAGAAAGTTTGCCAAAATATATACACCAATTGTAGTTGTTTTAGCCATTGCAATATGTGTTGTACCGATGTTATTTGTAGAAAATTACCAGTTTAGAGATTGGTTGTATCGAGCTTTAGTTTTCTTAGTTATTTCGTGTCCTTGTGCATTAGTTATAAGTATTCCTTTAGGTTATTTTGGTGGAATTGGAGCAGCTTCTAAAAACGGAATCCTTTTCAAAGGAAGTAATTTTCTTGATGTAATGTCCACTATTCAAAACGTGGTAATGGACAAAACAGGAACAATGACCGAAGGCGTCTTCAAAGTGCAGGAAGTTGTTTTTAATACTGATTTTAACAAAGATGATTTGTTACAATTGGTAAATGCTTTAGAAAGTCAAAGTACACATCCTGTTGCAACTGCCATTCATCAATACGTTGGAAAAATTGATAGTAATATCAAATTAGAAAATGTAGAAGAAATTTCCGGACATGGTTTAAAAGCTGAAGTTAACGGAAAAGAATTGTTAGTTGGTAATTTCAAACTAATGGATAAATTCTCAATTGCTTATGATATTGATCCAAAAAGTATTGTTTACACATTAATTGCAGTAGCTTACGATAAAAATTTCGTTGGTTATCTTACAATAGCTGATAGCATAAAAGAAGACGCACAAATCACAATCGACAAACTAAAAGCATTAGGTATAAAAACCACAATGTTAAGTGGAGATAAAGACAATGTAGTTCAATTTGTAGCACAAAAACTCGGAATTACAAATGCCTTTGGCGATTTATTGCCCGAAGATAAAGTAAACAAAGTCAAAGAAATCATCGCCAAAAATGAAACAGTTTGTTTTGTTGGCGATGGCGTAAACGATGCGCCAGTAGTCGCATTAAGCAACGTAGGTATTGCAATGGGCGGTTTAGGAAGCGATGCCACCATCGAAACTGCCGATGTAGTTATTCAAGACGATATGCCTTCAAAAATTCCAATGGCAATAAACATTGGTAAGCAAACCAAAAAAATTGTTTGGCAAAATATTACGTTGGCTTTTGTAGTAAAAGCAATTGTTTTAATACTCGGTGCAGGAGGTTTAGCCACAATGTGGGAAGCTGTTTTTGCCGATGTAGGTGTGGCACTTTTAGCTATTTTAAATGCAGTCAGAATTCAGAAAATGAGATTTTAACATCAATTTTAACAAAAAGCAATAATTTTTATTTAATTTTGTACTGTTTTAATAGAGATATGAAAAAATACCACTTTATACTATTAGTCTTATTAGGCATATTTCTTATGCCT